>NZ_JAWXQV010000049.1:0-185377 GCF_033843325.1 Klebsiella sp. JN_Kp126
AGCGCACCTTCCCCGGAGGCGGCGCGTTGCGCCTGTCCGGGCTACCGATCCGCAGGCGGTTGTGAACCCGTAGCCCGGTCAGCGCAGCGCCACCGGGGAACAGCCGCGCTATGAAGCCAGCGGTTTGCCATCCCCGCGGGCGAAGCGGTTTTCGACGACCGGCAGACCCAGCTTCTCGCGCAGCGTGCCGGTCGGATAGCGATCCCGCATCGCGCCGCTGCGCTGCAGAATCGGCACTACCTGCTCAACGAAGCGGTCGAAGTCCCCCGGCAGCAGCGGGAACATCAGGTTAAAACCATCGGCGGCGCCGGCGCGCCAGGTTTCCGTCAGCGCGCTGGCGATCTCCTCGGCGCTGCCGATGAGCAGCCAGCTATCGGAGCTTTGCAACAACAGCTTGCCCAACGCCAGGATCGACAACTGCGGATCGTAATCACGAATCAGCCTGAGGGCGGTGCGGATCCCATCAAAGGTCTCTTCCTCCGGCAGCGGCGGCAGCGGTTGGTCGACGGGATAAGCGGATAAATCCATGCGCAGATAGGAAGAGAGCAGGTCGATGGCCATCTGGTCGCTCATTAGCTGCTCGTTAAGCCGCTGGCGCTCTTCCTTTTCCGCGTTTGAATTCACCACCACCGGTAAAACGCCGGCGATGATTTTGAAATGCGCCGGATCCCGGCCGTGGCTGCGCAAACGCTGGTTCATCTCTTCGCGGTAGGCCAGCCCCTCAGCGATAGATTTGATAAACACAAAATGCATATCTGACCAGGCGGCGGCGAGGTTTTTACCCGCCTCCGACGAGCCGGCCTGCACCAGGACCGGGTGCCCCTGCGGCGGGCGAGGGACGTTCAGCGGCCCGCGCACGCGGAAGAACTCGCCCGCGAAATCAAGATGATGCACCTTGCTGGAATCGGCAAACAGCCCGCTGGCTTTGTCATAGCGCACCGCGCCGTCTTCCCACGAGTCCCACAGCTGAGTGACCACATCAATAAACTCACCGGCGCGCTGGTAGCGGCTGCCGTGCTGCGGCAGGTGGTCAAGGCCGAAGTTGGCCGCCTCCTCCTCCAGCCATGAGGTGACGATATTCCAGCTGGCCCGCCCGTTGCTGAGAAAATCGAGGGAGGCAAAATAGCGGGCGAGATTATAGGGCTCGTTATAAGAGGTGGAAGCCGTGCCCATCAGGCCGATATGTTCCGTCACCGCCGCCAGCGCCGAGAGGAGAGTGATGGGCTCCAGCCGGGCGTTAGCGTAGTGGGTTAAGCCGCTGGGCACCGTGTCCCAGATAGCGATATGGTCGGCGATAAAAATGGCGTCGAGCGTCGCGGCCTCCGCTTTACGGGCCAGATCGGCATAGTACTTGAGGCTGAAAATTTCCTTCTCCGGCGCCTGCGGGTGACGCCAGGAAAAGCGGTAGTCACCTTGGGGATTGAAGAAGAAAAGGTTCAGGATCATAGGATTATTTGGCATTTTCTCGGCTCAGTTGGAGGTGATGCCTTCCCTGGCATGGCGGCAATTAGTTGCCGTTGAGGTGCGTTTTGACCCACTGTTCGGCCACCGCCGCCGGATCTTTATGCTGCAGATCGACCTGCTGGTTAAGTTCGATCAGCGCGGCGTTGTTCAGCTTGCCGGAGACCTCATTGAGCACTTCGCTGATTTTCGGCGTCAGGCTGGCTTTGCGCACCAGCGGCACCACGTTCTGGCTCGGCTGCTCATGCTTATCATCCTCCAGGACCACCCAATCCTCTTTCGCGAGGTTGCCCTGAGTGGAGACGACCGTGGCGACGTCGATTTTGCCGGAGTTCAGCGCCAGACGGGTCAGCGGCCCGCCCATATCCAGAGATTTCACCGCCTTAAATTCAAGTCCGTAGACGCGCTTAAGGCCCGGCAGGCCCAGGGCGCGTACCGGGAATTCCGGCGGGCCGCCGATAGTCAGCTGATGGGCCACGGGCTGCAGGTCGGAAAGCTTGCTGAGGTGATATTTTTTTGCCGTTTCCGCGCGCACGGCCCAGGCGGTAATGGACGAGGCCGGGGAGGGGGTGAGCAGCGTAAAGTCCGCCGGCAGCGCTTTAGCTAACTCAGCGCTAACGTCGCTCTGGCTGGTAGCCAGCGTTTTGCCGTCATAATAGTTCAGCAGGGCACCGAGATATTCCGGAACAATATCAATTTCGCCGCTCTGCAGCGCCGGAATAATAATCTCGCGATTGCCGAGATTAAGACGGGTTTTCACCGCAATATCGTTTTTCTTTAGCGCGCTGGCGTAAATATTGGCAAGGATTGAACTTTCGGTGAAATTCGCTCCGCCAATGGTGACGTCCTGCGCCAGGGCGTTAAAACTTAAGCTTAATAATCCCGCGGTGAATACCGAAAGACGCAAGCGGCGACGATACGCGGAAATGCTAAATAGCTGCTTCATAATACCTCTTTACCTGCAGGTGGTTTTTTGTTGTTGGGAAATTAATTTATTTGCGTGACCGGCGCCGGAACGATGCGCCGGGAGAGTAATGAAAAAAGCAGCTCGCAGCCGATGGCCAGCAGCGATACCACTAGCGAACCGGCAATGACCTGGGGAATATCGCGCTGGCCAAGTCCGTCGATCAGAAAGCGCCCGAGGCCGCCAAGGCCGGCGTAGGCGGCGACGACGGCGGTCGCGATCAGCTGTACCAGCGCGGTCCGCAGGCCGGCGAGTATCAGCGGCGCGGCGAGCGGTATCCGCAGCTGCCACAGGCTCTGGAGTGGCGTCATGCCCAGCGCTTTTGCCGCATCGCACAGCTGACGGTCGGCATGATAAATGCCAACCCAGGCGTTGGTGAGGATCGGCGGAATCGACATCGCCACCAGCGCGGTAAAGACCGGAATATCATTAAAGCCAAACACAATAATGCATAAAAGAATTAAACCTAAAGAGGGAATGGCGCGACCAATATTAAACAGATTAATAATCACAAACGCGCCCTTGCGCCAGTAGCCGAGAATAATCCCCAGCGGCAGCGCAATCGCCGAGGCAACGACGATGCTAATCAGCACATAATAAAGATGCTCGCGCAGGCGAAGTAATATTCCCGCATCGCCTGTCCAGTGCTGCGGTTGTAATAACCAGTGAAATGTTGCTTGCAGGATATCCATTAGCGGGCCCACGGCGTTAGCCAATAGCCGACGCGGGCAATCAGCGAATCCAACAGCAGAGACAGCACAACGCTGAGCACCAGGCTGACCGCGATAGGCGTGACAAAGTTCTGGTTAAACCCGGCTAACAGAAGCTGCCCGAGACCGCCCTGGCCAATTAAGGCGGTGACCGTCACCAGCCCGACCAGCGTCACCGAAGCGATGCGTAACCCGGCGAACAGCGAGGGCAGCAGCAGATGCAGCTCTATATCGACAAAACGAAACCAGCGGGTATAGCCCAGCGCGCGCGCAGACTCCAGCACCGTCGCCGGGAGTTTCTCTATTCCGGCGATAACGTTGCGCAGCAGGATCAGCAGCGAGTAGAGCGTCAGGCCGATGATTGAGGTCATCAGCGACAGTCCGGTAAACGGCAGTAATAGAATAAACAGCGCCAGAGACGGGATGGTGAACAGTATCCCGCACAGGTAGATCAGCGGCTGGGCGGCCGCGGGCCAGCGCAGCGTCAGGCTAATCAATACGCCGGTGAAAAGGGTGCCGAAAAACAGCGCAACGATCACCAGCTGTACATGCTGCCAGAGCAGTTCACCGATCATGATTTTGTTGTCGAGGATCCACGGCCAGTCAATCATAGCGGCGAAGATCCACGTGGCCTTCCAGCACGTTCTGCAGCAGAGCGTGGGAGATGCTGCCCTGATATTCACCGTCGGTATCGACATGAACCACTACGCCGCCGGGCGCATCCAGCAGCGCGCTGTAGGCAAAGCGCAGCGTGTTGATGGCCGCCAGCGGCGCGTCGACCGGCAGCGTCCGGCGCTTAACCGGATCGAACCAGTTCAGCGGACGCCGTTTTTTGTCCAGCACCAGGCGCAGCGGACTGGCGACCGGCGGATGCGGGCTGGCGATGGGGGAGAGGCTCTCATCAATAAGCGGCACGTCATGACGCGGGAGCTGTCCGACCTGAATTCTCCCCAGCCGCTGCAGATTCGGTTCGGGGCCGATAAAACGGCGCACAAAGTCGCTGGCCGGATGCGACAAAATATGGTCAGGCGTGGCGAACTGCGCCAGCTCGCCGCCCTCCTGGAAGATAGCGATTCTATCGCCAAGGCGAATAGCTTCATTGATATCATGGGTCACCAGGACGATCGTTTTGCGCAGGCGCTGTTGCAGCAACAGCAGCTCGTCCTGCAGGCGCTCGCGAACCACCGGGTCGATGGCGGCGAAAGGTTCGTCCATCAGGAGAATAGGCGGATCGGCGGCCAGCGCTCTGGCGATCGCTACGCGCCCCTGCTGGCCACCGGAAAGCTGGTGCGGATAGCGGGGCAGGACGTTGCGGTCGAGAGACATCAAATCCACTAATTCGTCGATGCGCGCCTGGATATGCTTTTTGCTCCAGCCGAGAAGGCGCGGAACCGTGGCTATATTTTGCGCGACAGTACGATGCGGAAAGAGGGCGGCGCTTTGCATGACAAAGCCAATTTGGCGGCGCACCTGAATAATATCGGCAGCGGCAAGCTTAACGCCCTGAACGTATACGTCACCGGCGTCAGGAATATCCAGCTGATTAATCATCCGCAGAATGGTTGTTTTTCCGCACCCGCTGGGGCCAACGAAAGTGCACAGCTCGCCGCTATTAATCACCAGATTAAGGCCGCGGATAGCCGCATGCGCGCTGCCGGGGTAGGTCTTGCGAATATTATCGAGTTTAATCATAAAGCCGTTGCGCCCTGAATGTTCTTTCATGAAAAGCATGAATAGAGCACAAGCTACAGAGGCGGTGATTAACGAGCAAATATGATATTTGCATTTGCAATGCCGCGATTCGAATTAAAGCGTCGACGTCAATCAGCGTGCGGGAGAGATTCGGTAAAAGGGCTGGTGAGCGGGCGAGTTAAAACCCGCTGGGGCTTATCGCATCGATCCGCTCTCCGCTAACCGGATGCACGAAATGCAGTTCGCTGGCGTGCAGCATCAGACGCGGCGCCTGTTCTGTTCCCGGAAGCAACAGACCGCCGTACAGATCGCAGCCCAGAATAGGGTGGCCAAGCCACTGGCAGTGGATACGCAGCTGATGGGTGCGGCCGGTTTCCGGCGTCAGCTGGACCCGCGTCACCGGCACGCTACCTTGATAGCGCAGGCGCTCAACCACCCGATAGCCGGAGCGGGCAGGCTTGCCGCGGCGCGGGCAAATCGTCATCAGCGGAAACAGCGCCGGATCTTTGGCTATCGGAGCGTCAACGGTTCCTTCATCATCCGCCAGATGCCCGCACAGCAGCGCGCTGTAGACTTTGCTCACCGCACGTTGGCTGAACTGCTGGCAGAGCGCGGCGTTGATGGCCTTGTTGCGCGCAATCACCATCAGTCCGGAGGTGCCGAAATCAAGACGATGCGCCAGAGTGCAGCCGGGAAACCGCTGTACCAGCCTATAATGCACCGAGTCGAGATTACGCGGATTTTTCCCCGACAGACTCAGCAGGCCCGAGGGTTTATCGATCAGCAGCAGATGGTCATCCTCGTAGAGGATGTCGATTTCAGCGTGGCACGGCGGGGCGATAAAGGTATCGATAATCGTAGACATCAGGCTGCACGGAGAGGGAGTGGATGCGGATGATAGCGAATTTCCCGCCGCCATGCGAGTTATGCGGTCACGGTATTCATAGACTTAATATGCTGCCAGAAGCGCTCGGCTGACTGGTTGAGCCGCGCGCCGGAGCGGTAAATATAGGCGCCGATCGGCAGCGACAGGCTCTCATCCATAATCGTCAGGCGGCCCTCCTCAAGCTCGCGCTTGATAGAGTACTGCGGCAGCCAGCCCACGCCGTCGCCGTTGAGGATCATGCGTTTTAATAGCTCGCTCATCGAGGAGACAAAGGTCAGCGAAAAGGTGATCTCCGGCTTGCGGTCGATCACCTGATTCACCTGGCGCCCCATATAGCTGTCGTTGGCGTATTTCATCAGCGGCAGCACCCCGCGGTGTAAATGAAAAAGCGGCCTGCCGTGTTTATCGCAGGGAGAAACGAGGTGCAGCGCCGAGTCAAAAATTTTGTGATTGATAAACGGATAGTTCATCAGCTCTTCATTATAAAATGACAGGATAAAATCACTTTTGCCTTCTTTCAGGTTGAACACCGCATCGTTGACGTTAATCGATTCAACATGAAAAGTTTTATTCTTTCGGTCGGTATAACCGGCGATGATTTCCGGAAGTAATAAAACGGAAAGCGACGGCGCCGCGTCGATTCTTATTTTCTGGGTGGTGTTGTTCAGCCCTTTAATTCGGCTAATCTGGAAGTCCATGTCGTCGAGCATATTTCGCGCATAGCCGACAAAAATCTTCCCGCGGTTGGTCAGCTGCAGCGGGTTTGCCGAACGGTCGAAGATGCTGAAGCCCAGCGACGCCTCGAGCGCCTGGATGCGGCGGCTGAAGGAGGACTGGGAAATATTGCGGCTTTTTGCCGCCAGGGTAAAGCTTCTGGATTCCTCAAGGGCAATCACATCGTAAAGCCATTTTACTTCAAGATTCGCCAGCACCGATCCGTTCCTCTGCCCTGCAATAATAGCTATGCAATTTTAGCATGACGTATAGAAACTATGCAATTAACATAATTATCTACAGGTGTTAACATTTTTTGCAGAGTTAGCTTATGACTTATTCGTGCAAACGATATTTCTAAAGTTCAGGCGACACCCTACACGAGCACGATTTTACATCGCCGGCTCTGGTCTGTTCATCCTGTTTATTTAATTTCACGATGGTTTTTTTATTAAAATAAATCCATCCGCTTAGCTGACAGGTTGAAATACCCTAATAGCATCTTATCCAGCCAATAGTTTGTCAGGAGTGCCATGTCACGTATTGAATCAGTAAAAGACGCTCTTCTTTCGCTCGGTATTCAGGAGAGCAGCGAGCTGTTTTATAACCCCGATTACGACTTGCTGATTGCGCATGAAACCAGCCCGGAATTAACCGGCGCGGCGCGCGGCGTCATGACCGAGTCCGGGGCCGTTGCCGTGGATACCGGGATCTTTACCGGGCGCTCGCCGCGCGACAAATATATTGTCAGGGACGATCTGACGCGTGACACCGTCTGGTGGGCCGATTCCGGCCTTGGCCGCAACGACAATAAGCCGCTATCCACCGAGATATGGGCAGATCTGAAGGCGCTGGTCGCCGGACAGCTGAGCGGCAAGAAATTATATGTCGTTGATGCGTGGTGCGGCGCCAGCCCGGCAACGCGCCTGGGCGTCCGCTTCGTCACCGAAGTGGCCTGGCAGGCGCACTTTGTCAAAAACATGTTTATTGCGCCGAGCGCAGAGGAGCTGGCTGAATTTACGCCGGACTTCGTCGTCCTCAACGGCGCGGGCTGCACCAACGATAAATGGCAGGAGCAAGGGCTCAACTCCGAGAACTTTGTCGCGTTTAACCTGAGCGAAAAAATTCAGCTTATCGGCGGCACCTGGTACGGCGGCGAGATGAAAAAAGGCCTCTTCTCGGTGATGAACTATCTGCTCCCGCAGCAGGGCATCGCCTCGATGCACTGCTCGGCGAACCGCGGTGAAGCGGGGGACGTGGCCCTGTTCTTCGGTCTTTCCGGCACCGGTAAGACCACGCTTTCCACCGATCCGCTGCGTCAGCTGATCGGCGATGACGAGCACGGCTGGGATGATGACGGCGTGTTCAACTTCGAAGGCGGCTGCTATGCCAAGACGATTAATCTTGACCCGCAGGCCGAGCCGGAAATCTATCGCGCGATTCGTCGTAACGCGCTGCTGGAAAACGTGGTGGTCAGAGCCGATGGCAGCGTGGATTACGCCGATGGCAGCAAGACCGAAAATACCCGCGTCTCTTATCCGCTATCGCATATTGAAAACATCGTGAAACCGGTGTCGCGTGCGGGCCATCCGTCGAAGGTGATTTTCCTTGCCGCCGATGCCTTTGGCGTCCTGCCGCCGGTATCCCGTCTGACGACCGAGCAGATGCAGTATCACTTCCTGTCTGGCTTTACCTCGAAGCTGGCCGGTACCGAACGCGGCATTACTCAGCCCACGCCAACGTTCTCCGCCTGCTACGGCGCGGCGTTCCTGCTGCTGCACCCGACGCAGTACGCCAGCGTTCTGGCGGCCAAAATGGCGGAGGCCGGCGCCGAGGCCTGGCTGGTTAACACCGGCTGGAACGGCGAAGGCAAGCGCCTTTCGCTGCGCGACACGCGCAATATCATCAGCGCGATTTTAAACGGGACCACCGGCGAGCTGCGCGAAGAAACGGTACCGGTATTCGGTCTCGCTATCCCGCAAAGCGTGCCTGGCGTGGACAGCGCGCTGCTTGACCCGCGTAGCGGCTGGCCTTCTTCCGACAAATGGCAGGAGAAGGCCGAGAGTCTGGCGCAACTGTTTATGGATAACTTTAAGCAATATACCGATACCGATGCCGGCGCCCGGCTGGCGTTAGCCGGCCCAACGCTGACAAAATCAGCCATCACCGCCTAAGCTCTTTTTTCAGTGACCAACCCGGGCAGCCGCCCGGGTTTTTTACGTCAGCCCTCGCCGGGGGAGTGGCGCAGGAACTTGACTCTGCCTGGTTAGCGATTATAAATAAAGGGATGCAGGGCTAAGTATTGGGGCTAAATAATTTCATGACATCATTGTTATGAGAATTATCCTGGCAACCCTGCGGCGATGACTTCCCCGATACGCTGATATTAATAAATAAAGGAATGACTATGAAACTCTGGAGTAAAACGCTGATCGCTTCTGCCGTTTGCTTAATTCTCGCCGGCTGTGATGATTCATCAAAAGTTGATGCAAATCTGGATAAAGCAAAAGATAACGCGCAGCAAATTAAAGAGGCGGCGTCCGATAAAGCCGAAGCAATTAAGGATGAAGCGGATAAACACATTGATGCGATAAAAAAACAGGCGGCGGACGAGGCGAACAATCTCAGCAGCCAGGCCTCCAGCATCAAGGCGGAAGCGGATAAAAAAGCGGAAGCTATTGCTCAGCAAGCCCAGGCCCAGGCTGATGCCGTGAAGCAGGATGCCCGGCAGAAAAGCGACCAAATCGTGCAAGAAGCGGGAAAAATTAAAGACAGCGCGATTGTTGATGCCAATAACCTGGCCAACGATGCGGCGAATAAAACCAAAGAGATTAAAGAGAGTATCGCTCCCGCTAAAACCGCAGAAGAGGCGGCCGACTCCAGCCAGCCGTCATCGCACTAATTATTTATTGTCTTCCAGCCTTATCGCCACATTATCTTCAGCTCGTTGGTTCGCTGAAGATAGTGTGGATTCAGCCTGTTACCCGTGGTTCACCCAGACTAATTTTTCTACCGGGAAGCCGAGATCCCGCGCGATGCGCAGATACTCCTGCTTGATGGATTCCGGGATGGTCGGCGTGCGCGACAGGATCCACAGATAGCCGCGATCGGGACCGCTGACCAGCGCATACTGATATTGGCTATCCAGGGCGATCACGTTGTAGCCGCCGTAAAACGGGCCAAAGAAGGAGACTTTCAGCGCGGCGGTGGTCGGCGCCGCGGTAAAATACGCTTTACCTTCGCTCTCGCTCCATTTCTGTTTCCGCGGATCGTAACCGCGGTTAACCACGCTGATGCCGCCATCGCTGCGCTGACCATACGTTGCGGTAACCCGCTCCAGGCCGCGTTCAAAACGATTTTCGAGCCGGGCAACCTCATACCATTTCCCCAGATAACGGCTTGCGTCAAAGTTATTTATCGGCTGGACCCCCTTGGGCGGAGTGGGGGATTTACAGGCGACAAGCGTCAGGGCGATAGCCACACCCGTCAGAACTGGCCATATCTTCATGTGAATTCCTTTTGTGAACGCGGAAGAAAATAAGTATAGCGCAAGCGCGCGGGCCTTTATTCACTCCCCAGGGATGCACCTTATATTCAGATAATTCTATCACTTCGAATGGGCTGTTGCCCTGCTCGCTATTTTCCTCGTCCTGCTTCCGTTAAGGCGATTATCACAAAAAGTTGAATATATTTTAGCGGCCCAGGTGCTAACGTTTGAACGTTATTATTCACAACGGGAAAACATCGTGAAAAAATTATCCAGTCTGATTCTGTTATCTGCTATGTCTGTGGCTCCAGCCGCATTTAGCGCCCCCGTCGGGACGCTCAGCGTACATATTCTCAATCAGCAGACGGGTCTGCCTTCATCGGGCGTGACGGTCACCCTTGAAAAACAGCAGGCGAATAAATGGACAGCGCTGGCCACCGGCGTCACCGACAACGATGGTCGTATTAAATCGCTCTATCCAGCTGAAGGGGATATGCAGCCGGGGATTTATAAAGTGACCTTCAAAACCGGCGATGACTTCAGCAAACAGAAACTGGCCTCGTTTTTCCCGGAGATCCCGGTTCTCTTCACCGTCACGCGCACCAATGAAAAGCTGCATATTCCACTGCTGCTCAGCCAGTATGGTTACTCCACATATAAAGGCAGCTAATCGCTACGTCCATCCTGAATAAGCAAAAAGCCTGCGCGCAAGCAGGCTTTTATCGGGCGACTATCGGGAGATAGCCGTGCTTAGTGATTCTGCTGGAGGATCCTTAAAAAATCCTCTTTATTAGCAATCAACGACAGCGCTCTGGCGATGACTTCGTCGCTAAAGATCGACGCCACCTCTCTCAGCACATCGATGTGCTCGCTCTCTTTAGCAATTACGCCAATGGCAATAAACATGACGTTATTTCTGTCCCAGATCACGCCGTCAGGGAATTGATAAATCTCCACCCCCGTTTTGACAATGATGCTGGTGGCTGATTTAGGCAGGTGCGGCAGCGTAATGCCATTGCCTAAAAAGGTGGAGACCTGACGCTCTCTTTCAGCAAGAAACGCCACGCAATCTTCGCTGACGTACCCTCTGGACTTAAAGTCCGCGCCAATCATGGCCAGGACTTCTGCTTTATTTTTCGCCCGGCACGACAGATGGAGATTATCCTGCGTAATAGTATCGATCATAATCCGTTTTCCTTGGTGGCCGTATTGAATCCCGCTGTAGATTTATTTGCTGAAAGCTCCTCTTCCAGCTGCTCCAGCGATTTATTGGACGTTTCAGGCAGCGCCGCGATGACAAAAACAATCGCCAGGTAGTTAATCGCGGCAAAAATCAGGAATACCGGACCTAACCCGAGCTTGGCCTGCAATAATGGGAACAGATAGCTGACGATGGCGTTCATCACCCACATGAAAAATACCGATATGCCCATCGACAGTCCGCGGAACTTGAGCGGGAACAGCTCAGCCAGCACTACCCAGGTGATAAATCCCATCGTTCCCTGCATAACGCCAACGAACATCGCGCCAAGCAGCCAGATGGCCGTGGCTTTGACGTCGCCGACCAGCGTGTAGTCTACGCCGGCAATGATAAGGTGCAGGGTAGCCATGATCGCGAACCCATAAATAATGATGGTTTTACGTTTAAAACGATCGACGAGGTACAGCACGCCAAATAGCATGCCACCGACGGAGAACACGCCATTGAGTACGTTGCAGATGAGGGAGGTTCTTTCTGAGAATCCGGCGCTGCTGAGGATCTCAGTACCGTAGTACATAATGACGTTGACCCCGGTGGTCTGCTGCAGCGCCGCCCAAATGACGCCCACCAGCAGGAGTTTGAAAATCCACGGCGTCTGGAGAATGGTGACAAAGGCGTTCTGCGAATGAAGCTTTTTGTCCGCTTCGGCCTTAATTAAGGTGGTGATATCGTTGAATTCTTTGGTTGCGCGTTCCAGAGGGCGGATTTGCTTTAATATTTCCAGCGCTTCTTCATGACGGTTTTTACTGATCAGCCAGCGCGGGCTTTCCGGCGATCGCAGCATACCGATAAACAGGCAGATGGCGGGAATGGTCTGCACCATCAGCATATAGCGCCAGACGTCGGGGAGATGGCCCCAGAGGATGCCAATAATGGCGTTGATGGCAAATGCGGCGAGCTGCCCGATAACAATGGCGACTTCGTTTAAGCCGGTCAGTTTACCGCGCATTTCGGTTGGCGCCACTTCGGAAATAAAGGTGGGGGCAGTCACCGAAGCGCCACCCACGGCATAGCCGAGGATGAAACGTGAAATAAGCAGTACGGTGATATCCGGCGCCAGAGCGGACATTAATGCGCCGATGAAAAAGATAAAGGATAAAAAGAGCAGGTACTTTCTTCTGCCAAAGAAGTCCGCGAATTTTCCCCCGAATACGCTGCCTAACGCGGCGCCGATCAGCAATACGCTCATGACCAGACCTTCTGTAGTCGGGGTCAGGGCCATATATTGTTTCAGAGAGGAAAATGCGCCATTAATAACGCCGGTGTCATAACCGAATAGCAGGCCGCCAAATGTCGCAACCAGGGTTATCTGGTGTAATCGTTTTCTCTGCTGTAGGTTCAGATTCATAATAAGAGACATTTTTATACCTTTTGTTTTGATTAACGGCACGAGATAAAAACGTGTCATCCCATCCTTGTCACGGCCTGCCTTTGCGCCTGGCGAAGCACGGCCGGGATGAAATAATTTTTGTTCTTAGTGCAACTATTTAGCGCGATTGCTATGCGCTAAATAAAACCGATCAAAGAGGTTTCTTTTTGATTAATGATGAATCATCGGTAGATGCGGGGCTGGGGCCTCCGGGGTGGTTGACGTTCAGAAAGTCCCCGGCTGCGTGAGGGTGGAAAAGGGGCGGGCCAATATAAACGGTTCGGATAAGTCCTGATCTCACTTCCTTCATTGCATCCTCCGGGGGGTTAGGATTTCTGCTGCGCCATCAAGGCGGGCAGAGTGCGTTTAGTGAGAGGTGATTATTACCGCGATAAGTGAAATAAAAATACAAACAGATCACATTTTGAAAGTTTTATTTCGGTTTGGTTTTGTGGGCTATGTGTAACAGCCTTGTGTGGGGAATGGCTGTTTTTATAATTAATTGATATATATGGCAATTTTTAGGATTGTTTACGGGGGGCTGGCCCGGTGGCAGGAAAATGAATTGTTAAAATTATGATATATATCACATTTGTTAACATGCTCGTTTATGAAATTTAAATTTCATTATTGCGTCTGTTTTATTTTTTATTCGAAATCGGGGGCGTCAAAAAGCTTCATCACCTCGATATGCGTTTTGCCGCAGGGTGACGGTTGCGCTCAATGCCCGGCGGCGGCAGGAGCTGCGGATGCACCGCTGGCGTCACCCTGGAAACACAATTGAGAACCGCCAATTATCATAGTGATACGCATGCTCTCGTTTTGATAATCAGCGGCGACCTCATTCGCTTTTTATTCTTTAACCGGCCGCTATTTTTAGATGCGTCTCACATAACTCAGCCTGAAATAACCCTTTATTTATAGGTGGCATAGCCATTGCTTTAATCCGTTATCTTTCTTTGTGAGTGGAGACTGAAAAATATGGATACATTGCTAGTTGGCAGTGAGGTGCCCCGCGTAGACGGGCTCGCCAAGGTGACGGGTAAAGCGGTCTACGGCGATGACATTATTATGAACAATATGCTGTATGGCGTCTGTCGCTACGTGGATATTCCTGCCGGGCGCATCGATGCGCTCGACCTGTCGGAGGCGGAAAAAGTACCCGGCGTCGTGCGTATTGCCACCTGGAACGATATCCCCGGTCAGCGCAAGCTGGGAGCGATTGTTCCCGATCATCCGCCGATTATCGACAAGGAGATCGCCTACCGCGGCGACGTGGTTGCCGTAGTGGCGGCGGAAACCTACGAGGCAGCCTGCATCGCCGTCGATAAAATCAAAATCACCTACACCCCGTGGGAGCCGATTACCTCCCCGGAAGAGGCGATGAAGCCCGGAGCGCGCCTTATTCACAGCGAACTCGATAGCAATATCATCAACCGCCACCACACGGCGAAGGGCGATATCGATGCCGGTTTTGCCGCCTCCAGCCATATCTTCGAACGTGAGTATGAGGTGGGGTTCCAGGAGCACGGCTATATTGAGCCGGAATCGATTACCGCCTACCTGGACAATAATGAACAGATCATGACCATCGAAGGGTCGATTCAGAACGCTCACCGCACCCGGGCGGTGATTGCCAAATATCTCGACCTGCCCCAGGCGAAGGTCAACATTAAGCGCTCCGTCCTCGGCGGCTCCTTCGGCGGTAAAGATGACATTATCGATAACGTCTCCTGCCGCGCGGCGCTGCTGGTGCACCTGACCGGGCGGCCGGTTAAGATCTCTTATAACCGCGAACAGTCGATGCGCGAGAGCTACAAGCGCCATCCTTATAAGATGAAATACCGCATTGGCGTGGACGACGACGCGCGCATTCAGGCGATTAAAATCGACATTATCGCCGATGGCGGCAGCTACTGCGGCCAGACGGTGTTTGTCACCTGGCGCAGTTCCGTGCAGGCGGCGGGCCCCTACAACATTCCTAACGTACGCGTCGATCTGGTGGGCGTTTACACCAACAACAACTATACCTCGGCCTACCGCGGCTACGGCGCGCCGCAGGTCATTTTCGCCAACGAATCGCTGATGGATGACGTGGCGGGCGAACTGGGCCTGTCGCCCGTTGAGTTCCGCCTGCGCAATATTCTCAAGCAGGGCGATACCAGCATGGCCGGGCAGGTCTTCAGCGAGCATACCGTCTCCGCGCGGGAGGTGCTGGAGAAGACGCTGCTCAAGGCCGAATACGAGGCCAAACGCGAGCACTACAAAAAGCTTAACGCGGAAGGCGGCCCGATCCGCTACGGGATTGGCTTCGCGCTGAGCCATCGCGGCTGCTCTCTGGGGGCCGAGGGGCTGGATGCGTCCTCGGCGCTGATTCAGGTGAATGCCGACGCCAGCGTGAACATCTCCACCTCGGTATCCGAGAACGGGCAGGGGCTGCAGACCACCATGTCGCTGCTGGCGGCGGAAGCCTTTGGTATTGGGCTCGACCGGGTGATGTTTAGCGAACCGGCCACCGCGATGATCGCCGACGGCGGCTCAACGGTCGCTTCGCGCGGTACCCTGATGGGCGGGCAGGCGATTCTGAGCGCGGCGAACAAAATTAAACAACGCATGGCGGACGCCGTCAGGGAAACGCTGAAAGCGCAGAGCATCGACGATATCGCCTGGCAAAATGGCAAAGTGTTTAACCGCCACAGCCCGGAGCTGAGCCTCAGCTTCCAGCAGGTGTGCGATATGACCCGGGCTACCGGGGCAAACCTCTCCGCCTACGGCTGGCACGTGGCGCCGAATATTCACTGGGATGAAGAGAAGGGCTGCGGCAGCCCCTATTTCACCTGGGTGTACGGCTGCCAGCTGGCCGACGTGGCGGTGGATATGCGCACCGGCAAAATCACCGTCAATAACGTCGTCGCCACCCACGATGTCGGTAAAGTCATTAACCCGGTTGGTTTTAGCGGCCAGGTCTACGGCGGCGTACTGCAGGGGATGATCGGCTACGGCATGCTCGAGGATTTCAACACCGAGCACGGCGTGGTGAAATCGGAAAACTTCGATACCTATCTGCTGCCGACCATCAAGGATATGCCGCACATCGATATCATTGCGGTGGAAAACTACGATAAAGCGGGCCCGATGGGGGCGAAAGTTATCGGCGAACCGGTACTTGAACTGGGCGCTGCGGCTCTCAATAACGCGGTGAGCTTCGCCATCGACCGCCCCAACCGGACCCTGCCGCTGACCCTCGAGCAGGTTCGCCTGGGTTATAACCTCAAGAAGCCGGAGCGCCAGAGCGAGCAGATGCTGGAGTCTGGCGATAAGAAACAGGTTCACCGCCTCAACACCCTGTCGCTGAGCGTCCCGCAAACCCTGAAAGAGGCCCTGACGCTGATGGCCGAGAAGGGGGCAATGCCTATTGCCGGCGGCACCGATGTGCTGGTGCAGGCCCGGATGCTGTCCGGCGAGGTGCCGCTCGTCAACATTGCCGGACTGGCGGAGCTGAAAGAGATTTTTGACGTTGAGGGCGGGATCTCCATTGGCTCCGGCGTCTGCTTTACCGACCTGGTTAAGCATCCGTTGATTCAGCAGCGCTATCCGCTACTGGTTACGGCCTGTAAAACCGTCGGCTCCCTGCAGCTGCGCAACCGGGCAACGATCGGCGGCAATATCGTCAACGCCGCCCCGTGCGCGGACTCCATGCCGCCGCTCATTATCTACGATGCGGAAGTAGAGCTGCGCAGCGCGCGCGGAACGCGCCGGATGCCGGTCAGCGAATTTGTCGTGGGCGGCTATCGCACCCTTCTTGAGCCCGATGAGCTGGTTGTCCGCTTTATCCTGCCGGCGCCGACGCAGCAGCCGCTGATCAATCGCTATCTGCAGCTTGGCCGGCGCAATGCGTTGAACATTACGCGCCAGAGCTTAACCGGGCAGTTTATGGTCGATAAGGGCGTGGTTCGCCTGTGCCGTCTGGTGGATGGCGCGCTGATGGCCAAACCGCAGCGGTTGACTGAGGTTGAGCAGGCGCTCACCGGGAAGGCGTTAGACGCCGCCGCCATTGACTATGCGGCCGGGGTACTGCACGACAAGGTAGAAAAAGCCATCGGCGGACGCTGGTCTGCGCCTTATAAAGTCCCCGTATTTATCGATATGTTCCGGCAGATGCTGCAGGAAGTTATGACAGAGCAGAAAAAATAAGGAGCCATGAACATGAACCATATTGAGCTAAAAGTGAATGGCATCCGCATTGCCCGCGATGTGAAAGACAATGTCCGCCTGATCGATTTTCTGCGCGAGGAGCTGAAGCTCACCGGCACCAAAGAGGGCTGCTCGGTGGGCGAGTGCGGAGCCTGCACCGTGATTATGGACGGCAAATCGGTCTGCTCCTGCCTGTTGCTGGCCGCCCAGTGCAACGGGGCGGAGGTCACTACCGTCGAAGCGCTGCATCACGATCCGGTCGGTAAAAAATTGCAGAACGCCTTTATTCGTCACGGCGGCGTTCAGTGCGGCTTCTGCACGCCCGGCGTGTTGATGAGCGCCAAGGCGCTGCTGGATGCCAACCCGGCCCCCAGCGACGATGAGCTGAAAGAGGCGCTGGAGGGGAATATCTGCCGCTGTACGGGATATCAGCCGATCATTACCTCGATTAAAGCGGTGCTGAAATCCTGATCGCCGCAAGCGCCGCCGTCGCCAGCCGACGGCGGCGTTATATTCGGCTTCAGGGGGAGGATGACGATGAGCAAAAAAATGGATAAACAGTGCGTTATGCTGGCCGCCGGGCTCTCCAGCCGGATGGGCAAATGGAAAATGATGATGCCGTGGGGCGAGGGAACGATTCTCGATAGCGCCCTTGCCAGCGCCCTGGCGTTCTGCGATCGGGTGGTGCTGGTGACGGGGTTTCGCGGCGACGAACTGGCCGCGTGCTATCGGGATCATCCGGGCGTTGAGGTGGTCTTTAACCCGCAATATCAGGACGGTATGTTCTCTTCTATTCAGTGCGGGGTAGGCCATATTCGCGCTTCGCGTTTCTTTCTGGCGCTGGGCGATATGCCGGAGGTCACGCCGGGCGTCTACCGCCGGCTGTGGGCCAACGCCGACGCCGGGAGCTGCATTATACCGGCCTACGATCGCGGTAAAGGCCATCCGGTTCTTCTGCCCCAGCGGGCGATTTCTCTGATTCGTCGCGCGCCGCAAGGGGCCACCCTGCGGGACGTTATCGGTCAGATGGCGGCGCGCGTTATCCCCGTGGCGAATCAGGGGATTCACTGGGATGTTGACACTCCGCAGCAGTATCTTGAGGTCGCGCGCCGCTGCCGCAAAGATCTGGCCGCCGTCGGTTAGCGCTGGCGGAGGGAAGAAGAAAAGACAATATCGCCCCGGAGCGCACAGCGCCGGGGCGATATTTTTTACCCCGCGGCGCTTTCGCGCAGACGGGCTTTCAACTGGCTGTATTCCTCACTGACGTACCGTTCGGCGGCTCGCTGATCGGCAATACGCTCAACGTTAACGGCGCAGTACTTGTACTCCGGGGTTTTGGTTATCGGGCTGAGATTCTCGGTGACCAGCTCGTTGCAGGCGCCAATCCACCACTGATAGGTCATGTAGACCGCCCCTTTATTCGGCCTGTCGCTGATTTTCGCCCGGGAAATCACCTTGCCTTTGCGCGAGTTAACCCACACCAGCTCCTCGTCCTCAATGCCGAGCCGTTTGGCGTCGGCGGTGTTGATCTGGATGTAGCCCGGTTCGTCCGCCAGTTTGGCCAGCGCAGCGCAGTTGCCGGTCATCGAACGGCAGGAGTAGTGGCCCACTTCGCGCACCGTGGAGAGCACCAGCGGATAGGCATCGCTCAGCTTATCGACCGGCGCCTGCCATTCGCAGGTGAAGAACTGCGCCAGCCCGTTCGGCGTGGAGAACCGTTCCGCAAACAGATACGAAGTGCCCTGGTCCGCCTCCGACTCGTCGCGGCACGGCCACTGCACGTAGCCCAGTTCTCCCATCTTCTCGTAGGTCGCGCCGAAGAAGTTGGGGCACAGATGGCGGAGTTCATCCCAGATCTGCTGCGTGTTGTCGTACTTCATTGGATACCCCATCCGGGTGGCGATTTCGCAGATGATTTGCCAGTCGGTCTTCAGATCCCACTTCGGCTCCACCGCCTTGAAAAAGCGCTGGAAGCCGCGGTCCGCTGCGGTATAGACGCCCTCATGTTCGCCCCACGAGGTCGAGGGCAGAATCACATCGGCCGCCGCGGCGGTTTTGGTCATAAAGATATCCTGGACAATAACCAGCTCCATCTCTTCGAAGGCCTGACGTACGGCGGAAAGCTCGGCGTCGGTCTGGAGCGGATCTTCCCCCATAATGTACGCCGCCCGCACTTCGCCGTGCGCCACGCGGTGCGGCAGCTCGCTGATGCGGTAGCCAGGGTTCTCCGGCAGGCTCTCAACGCCCCAGGCGTTGGCGAACTTCTCCCGGTTTTCCGGGAATTTCACGTACTGATAGCCGGGATAGGTGTCCGGCAGCGCGCCCATATCGCAGGCGCCCTGGACGTTGTTCTGGCCGCGCACCGGATTGACGCCGACGTGCGGTTTCCCCAGGTTGCCGGTGAGGATCGCCAGGCTGGTCAGGGAACGCACCGTTTCGACGCCCTGCCAGAACTGGGTTACGCCCATCCCCCACAGAATCATGGCGTTTCCGGCGCTGGCGTACAGCCGCGCGCATTCGCGAATCTGCCTGGCGCTGATGCCGGTGATGGCTTCCACCGACTCCGGCGTATAGCCTTCGACGATGTTGCGATACGCTTCGAAGCCTTCGGAACGCCCGGCGACGAAGGATTTATCGTAGAGATCTTCTTCGATAATCACCTGCCCGATGGCGTTGAGCAGCGCAATGTTGGAGCCGTTTTTCAGAGCCAGATGCAGGTCGGCAATGCGCGCGGTTTCGATTTTACGCGGATCGCAGACGATGATTTTGGCCCCGTTGCGTTTGGCATTGAGGATGTGATTCGCCACGATCGGGTGCGAATCCGCCGGGTTATAGCCGAAAATAAACACCAGATCGGTATTATCGATCTCGGTGATGGCATTACTCATCGCGCCGTTGCCGACCGACTGGTGCAGACCTGCAACCGAAGGGCCGTGTCAGACGCGTGCGCAGCAGTCGACGTTATTGGTACCAATAACGGCGCGCGCAAATTTTTGCATGATGTAGTTGGTTTCATTGCCGGTGGCGCGCGAAGATCCGGTGGTCTGAATCGCATCCGGCCCGTACTTTGCTTTTATGTCGCTGAGGCGGTTTGCCACGTAATCGAGCGCTTCCTCCCAGGAGACGGACTCCAGCTTACCGCCGCGCCGGCGACGGATCATCGGCGTTTTCAGGCGCGGGGTGAGGATCTGCGGGTCGTCAATAAAATCCCAGCCGTAGTAGCCCTTCAGGCACAGGGTGCCCTGATTATTTTTCCCCATCGCAGCGTCGGCGCGGGTAATTTTTCCCTCTTCTACCGTGAGCTGCATTTTGCAGCCGGAGGCGCAGTAGGGGCAGACGGTCGTGACTCTTTTCATAGCAGTGGTCCTTAAACTTAGAACAGCAGGGCATAGCTAAAACGGCCGTTCAGGCCCTGCGCGATACCCTGCTGCACGACGGGGATCGCCAGCAGCAGCAGGGTGATCAAGGCAAACAGGAGTCTGGTGAGCATCATTACCCCTCCTGCGCTTCTTCAGGCTGTCTCTCCTTCTGAACTTTGCGCAGCAGGAGCCACATTCTGACGGTTCTGACGGCCATGTTGCGCGCCGCCGAGCTTGGCGGGGCCGGATCGGGGACCGGCGTTTCGTGGTTAACGCGGAATGGCACGCTGCCGTTGAGGGTGAGGTTGGCGACGATAGCCGTCAGGGTGCCAATCGTAATCCCGCTGTGCAGAAACAGCTGAACCATCGGCGGAAACTGGGTAAACAGATTGGGCACCAGCACCGGCATCATGCCGAGGCCGAGCGTTAATGCCACCACCATACCGTTATTATTGTTGCGGTAGTTGACCTGTCCCAGGGTACGAATACCGGACACCGCCACCATACCGAACATGACAATGCCCGCGCCGCCGAGGATCGGTTTCGGTATCAGCACCACCAGCGCCGCCATCCTCGAGAACACGCCCATCAGAATCAGAATGATGCCGGAGACCGACACCACAAAACGGCTGCGCACCCCGGTTAAACCGATCAGGCCGACGTTCTGCGCGAAGGCGGCGTAGGGAAACAGATTGAAGAAGCCGCAGATAGTGGTCGCGATACCGCAGGTGTTGAGGCCGTTGCGCAGCATCTTCGCGTCCACCTTTTTCCCGACGATATCCCCGGTCGCCATCATCGAGGACATGGTTTCCACCATCACCACCACCATCACCATCGACAGCAGGGCGACGGGGATAATATGAAATTCAGGTTTGGCGAAGGGCATCAGGGTCGGCAGATGGAGCCAGGGGGTGGCGTGGACGAGGCTAAAGTCGAGAGGCTTAAAGCAGCTCCAGAGTACGGTGCCGATGATAAGACCGATCAGCACCGACGTGTTTTTCACGACGCCGGAGGCAAAGGTGTAAATATTGAGAATAATCACCAGCGTGATTGCCGCCATCAGCAGCGAGAAGGGGGCGCCAAAGCCGCTCATTTCGCTGCTCCCGCCGCCAATCCACCCGCCTGCCACCGGCATAATAGACATGCCGATAAGCGTGACGATGCTGCCCATCACCACCTTGGGAAAGAAGCGGATGAGCTTGCTAATCCACGGCGCGCAGCAGAGGATAAAAATACCGGACACGATCACCGCCCCGGAAATACCGCCGATCCCGTACTCCTTACCGATCAACACCATCGGGATCAGCGCGGCGAAGGTACAGCCCTGGATAAGCGGCAGCCGACAGCCGAGCCACTTACCGACCCCCAGCGACTGCACGATGGTGGCCGCGCCGCAGATAAACAGGTCGGCGCTGATCAGTAAAATAATGTGCTCCGGCGGGAGCCCTACCGCATTACCCACAACGAGCGGAACCGCCACGGCGCCCGCGTACATCACCAGCACGTGCTGTAGCCCATAAAGAATCATTTGCGTAACGGGTAAAATTTCATCGACCGGTGCGGTCGAGCTCCCGTTTTGTGAGGCGGAATTGGCGATATCTTTCATGAAGTTGTTATCTCCTGTACGACTTCACTCCGTATAAACATGAACAGAGTCGAAGTTACGATTCGAAGGCCGCTGCCTCCCTGAGCCGATGCGTTCATCAGCGTGTTGCGCGCACGAGAAGTAATATGCGTAAGCTGTGCCAAAAATAAGCGCCTGGAGAATTGAAGGAGATTTGTGTGAAATAACTCACGAGAAAAAGGCGGGAATATCGACGCGCTGCGAAACTTCTCAAATAAATCTCGTGGTGAATAAACGCGCGCTATCACATTGAGACAGGGAGCGTCTCATTTTGGTATCACGCGCGATACGTTGAATTATCAACATGATTAAACCCTGAGTGCGGAGAATAATTTTTGTTCAGCGAGAGCGGATATATATCGCGCCGCTAAGCGGGAGTGGGCCTGTTTTTTTGAGACGGCTCGCAAAAATAAGCACCATATGAATACCCTGAACAAAAGCGCCTGATTATTGCATTGCTTCCCGGTGAGTCCTGGAATAATAAAGGGAAGCAAATGAATAAATTTATTGTTGCCGATTCTGCAAACTGTATTGGCTGCCACGCCTGTGAAGTGGCCTGCGTCACCTCTCATCGCCAGGACAGCTGGCCCCGGCAGCGCAGCGACTTTCTGCCGCGCATTCGGGTGTTCTTCCACCGCCACGCCAGCAGCGCGACGACCTGCCGCCACTGCAACGACGCCCCCTGCGTCGGCTCCTGTCCGACCCAGGCGCTGCGCGTGGCGAACGACAGCGTTCAGTTTACAGAGGCGCTGTGCATCGGCTGTAAAAACTGCGTCATCGCCTGTCCCTTTGGGGCCATTGAGATGGTGGCCAACGATGATGACGCGCCGCAGCTGGCGCAGAAATGCGATCTTTGCAGCCAGCATCCTTCCGGTCAGCAGGCGTGCGTGGCCAGCTGTCCAACCCAGGCGCTGCAACTGATGGATGAGGCCGCCGTTAACCGGCTGCGTAGCGCGCGGCAGATTCGCTCCGCGCTGGAAACCCCGCTGGGCGCCGTTCGCGGCGCCAGACGCAGCGCGATACTCAATAAACCTCCGCGGGTGGGGGCGAAAAAAGTGCCCGCCGATGACCGCATGCAGCACTTCGGCGAAATCTATCAGCCGCTGAGCGAGTGCGATGCGGAGTATGAGAGCGAACGCTGTCTCTACTGCGCGCAGAAAGCGTGGTGTAACTGGACCTGTCCTTTACATAATCATATTCCCGATTTCATCCGCCTGGTGAGCGAGGGCAAGATTATCGAGGCGGCGGAGTTGTGCCATCAGAGCAGCTCCCTGCCGGAGATTTGCGGCCGCGTCTGTCCGCAGGACAGGCTGTGCGAAGGGGCCTGCACCTTAAAGAACGAAGGCGGCTCGGTCGCCATTGGCAACCTTGAGCGCTATATCACCGATACCGCGCTGGCGATGGGCTGGCGACCGACAATCGGCAAAGTAGCCCCGCGCCCGGAGCGGGTGGCGGTGATTGGCGCCGGGCCCGCCGGACTGGGCTGCGCCGATATTCTCGTGCGCGCGGGCGTGCACGTTGACGTGTTCGATCGCCATCCGGAAATCGGCGGCCTGCTGACCTTCGGTATTCCGCCGTTCAAGCTGGATAAAAACGTGCTTGAGAAGCGACGCGACGTTTTTAGCGCCATGGGCGTCAATTTTCATCTCAACCAGGAGGTGGGGCGCGACGTGGCTTTTGCCGATCTGGTGAAAAACTATGACGCCGTCTTCCTTGGCGTGGGCACCTACGGTCTGATGGCCGCCGGCCTGGAGGGAGAGAACGCCCCCGGCGTGATTCAGGCCCTGCCGTTCCTGATTGCCAGCACCCGCGAGGTGATGGGGCTCGAAGAGAGCCCTGAGTATCCGCTGACCGACATTAAGGGGAAACGGGTGGTAGTGCTTGGCGGGGGAGATACGGCGATGGACTGCCTGCGCACCGCCGTTCGCCGCGGCGCAGCGAGCGTGACCTGCGCCTACCATCGCGATGAGCTGAGCATGCCCGGGTCGAAAAAAGAGGTGGTGAACGCGCGGGAGGAGGGGGTGAAATTTGAGTTTAACGTGCAGCCGCAGCGCATTCAGCTCAACCGCAAGGGGCAGGTCTGCGCGGTGGAGATGATCCGCACGAAGATGGGCGAGCCGGGCCCGGACGGCCGCCGCCGGCCGCAGCCGATCCCGGATTCCGGGTTTGAACTTAAAGCCGATGTGCTCATTATGGCGTTTGGCTTTCAGGCTCACGAGATGCCGTGGCTGCGCGGCCACGGGATAAAGCTGGACCGCTGGGGGCAGATAGTGACCGGCGGCAAAGGGCGCGGAACGACGCAAACCAGCCATGACAAAATCTTTGCCGGCGGCGACGCCGTGACCGGCGCGGACCTGGTGGTTACCGCCATGGTCGCCGGGCGGCAGGCGGCCAGCGAGATGTTGATGCAATTCACGGCCCGGGAGGAGATATGACTCGTTTTATCGTTGCCAGTTCGCAGGCCTGCATCGGCTGCAGGACCTGTGAGGTAGCATGTGCGCTGGAACACGTGGCGCCGGGGGCGGAGTTTCATCCCCGCCTGAAGGTGATGCGCCTCGACGAGCTTAGCGTGCCGGTGATGTGTCATCAGTGCGAGAATGCGCCCTGCGTGGGCGCCTGCCCGACCGGGGCGCTGAGCATGGGGGCGGAGAAAGTGGAGGCCGACGGCGGGCGCTGCATTGGCTGCCAGAGCTGCGTGGTCGCCTGCCCGTTTGGGGCGATTACCATTGAGGTGGAGGCCGGTGTGACGCCGGTTATCGTTAAGTGCGATCTTTGCGGCACCCGGGAGCGCGGCCCCGCCTGCGTTGATGTCTGCCCGACGGCGGCGCTGAGTATCATGACCGAAGAGCAGCTCAGCGCGCTGCAAAAGCAGCGCAATATCGCCACCGCCGCGCTGCTGTCGCTGTAAACCTCGCGCCCGGCGGCGCGGAAGCTGCCGGGCAATTTCATACGCCCGCGTTCTGTCAGCAAAAAAAACCGGCCTGCCAGGCCGGTTTAGCGTTTTTACGCGGGCTACGCGGGGAGCGCATCCATTCGCGCCCACATTTTTTTCGCCACTTTCTGCGCTTCGCGGAATATCGGCCCGCAGTCGAAGCTGAACTGGCGATCCTCGTAGATCATCACGCCGTTCACCATGACGCTGCGCACGCTGTTTGCCCCCAGGCCGAAGGCGATATGTCCGGCGATGTTTTCCGCGATAAGCGGCGTCGGCGCCATATAGTCGCAAATGGTGAGGTCCGCTTTATAGCCCGCCTCAAGGCGGCCAAAGCGGGCGTTGAAGTTGCGATTCAACAGTTCATTGCCGTTGCTCAGCGCCTTCGCGAAGCTGTCCGGCCACAGCGGCCCGCCGGCGTCGCGGTGTTTAAAGAAGGCAAACTTCATCTCCTCGAACATGTCTGAACCGATGCCGTCGGTGCCGAGCGCCAGATTGCGCATCTGCGGCAGGCGGGGGTTGTAGCCGACGTGGTTGTTCATGTTGGAGCGGGCGTTGTGCACCAGGAAGCCGTCCTGCGCGTTGAGTAGCTCGACGTCGGCATCGGAGATGTACAGGCCGTGGGCAATCAGCGTCTTACTGTTGATAAGGTCGAACTCCGCCAGCCGCGCCAGAAGGTCCTTGCCGTAAAGGTGATGGCTGTGAGAGACATCGTAGCGGTCTTCCGCCGCGTGGATATGCAGGCCGCGGCCGGTGGCTTTTAGCGCTTCGCGCAGCATCGCCAGACCCTCATCCGGCACGGTGAACGGCGCATGGGCGCCGATATGGGCCTCGACCAGATAAGGCTGGTCGCCCTTTTCGCGCGCGGCGTCGATCTCTCTGGCGAAGCGAATGTTCTCCTCAACGCTGTCGCGCAGCTCGCGGCTGCCAAAGTTACGGTCGGTGGTTTCGAAGCAGGTCATCCCGCGCAGCCCGATTTTGAGGAAGGCGTTGCGCAGCTGGCTCAGGGAGCCCGCGATATAGTGGGGCGACGCATGATGATCGACAACCGCCGTGCAGCCGCTGCGCACGGCCTCCATGGCGCAGATCAGCCCGCTGTAGTAGAGCGACTCTTCGTCCAGCGCCCGGTCAAGGCGCCACCACAGGTTTTTCAGCGTGGAGATAAAGTCCGGGCTGGGGGCGATATTGGCCTGAATCCCCCGGGACAGGCCGGAATAAAAGTGATTGTGGGAGCAGACCATGCCGGGCATCACCAGCTGCCCGCGCATCTCTTTCACCTGCGCCTGCGGATAGCGCTGGCACAGGCCGGGGCCGACAGCGAGAATTTTATCATTCTCAATGGCGATATCGACGTTCTCCCACACTTTCGCCGGATAGATCTGCGCGGCGGTGGCATTTTTCAGGATCAGGATACTCATACTTCAACGCCTCCCAGAAGATAGCTTTGGTGCTGATGAATATGGCTTATGATGCGGCACATGGCGTCCAACTGGGCCGGTACCTCGTTAAACTGGCCGCGGTCGTTAATTTCCAGCTGCCACGTCTGGCCGTCCTGACGCACTTTGACGCTGGCGCCCGCGACGAAGAAGCCCGGATTGGTGCTGTTGACAAAATCCTGCTCCAGGCTGAACACGGTGATTTTGTCTTTATACGGTTTTCCCTGCCACGGGCAGAACTGAGCGCAGTTGCCGCATTCGTTGCAATAAGCATCCAGATGCAGGGTCTGGAAGCGATTCTGGAAGCCCGGCACGGCCACGGAAATATTGGCGCGGTTCGGACAGACGTCGACGCACTTGCTGCACACGTAGTTGCACTCCAGGCAGCGGCTGGCTTCCTGCTCGACAAAAGCCTCGCGCTGGTTTTTATCCACCAGCGTGACGGCGATGGCGCCTTTACGCTGGTACACCTTCGCCGGATCGACGTTGTTCCAGACTTTGTTTCCGTAGCTGCTGGCGATATTTTCCCGGGCCAGGATCGCGTCCGTGGCCCGTCGCGCGTTGCCGATAGCGGAGACGATAGAAGAGGGGCCGCGCTGAACGTCGCCGATCAGGAAGACGTTCGGTTTGCTGGTCTCGCCATCGGCGTTGACCACCGGCCAGCCCTGCGGGTCGAGTGGGATCCCCATTGCCGACAGCGCTTCGCCGTCCTGCTGCTCGCCGATGGCGGTAATCAGAGAGTCGACTTGCAGGGTGCGAATCTCATCGGTTTCCACCGGGCGGCGGCGGCCTTTCTCATCCGGCTCGCCGAGCTTCATGACGCGTACGACGAGCGTCCCGTCGGCGTTAAACTGTTCCGGGTTGCATAGCCACTCGAAGTCGACGCCGTCGAGCAGCGCCTCATCGTACTCTTCGCGCCAGGCGGGCATCTCTTGCTGCGAGCGGCGATAGACGATGGTCGCGCTCTGCACGCCGGGCACGCGCAGCGCCGCGCGGGCGCAGTCCATGGCGGTGTTGCCGGCGCCGACCACGGCCACGCGTTTGCCCAGGTTCAGTTCGGCGCCGCGGTTAAACTCGCGCAGGAACTGCAGCGACTTATGCACGTTCTGGTTATCGCCGCCCAGCTTCACGCCGCTGTTTTTATCGGTACCGGTGCCGACCAGCACGTAACGAAAACCCTTTGCCTGCAGTTTTTCCACGCTCAGATGCGGATCGCAGCCGTACTCAATTTTGACGCCGTGGGCGACGACAAAATCGATATCGTGCTGGATAAGCTCGCCGGGAATGCGGAACTGCGGAATGATATTCTTCACCACGCCCCCGGCGCTGGCTTCGCGTTCAAAAACCGTGACCGGATGCCCGGCGCGGGCGAGGAAGTATCCGGCGGCGAGACCGGCAGGGCCCGCGCCGATCACCGCTACCGGGTGCCGGGAGCCGGATCCCGCGGGCTTATGCCAGCGGCTGCGGTACTCGTCCCAGCCTTTCTCCAGCGCCACTTTTTTCAGCTCACGGATGTTGAGCGCGCTGTCGTAATCCAGACGCGTACAGTTGTACTGGCACTGGTGGTCGCAGATATGACCGGTGATGGCCGGCAACGCGTTGCGCTGATAAATCAGCTCCAGCGCGTCGGCGTAGCGATGCTCGCCCAGCAGGCGGATATACTCCGGAATATCCTGCTTGATGGCGCAGGCCGTCACGCAGGGGGCGACGTAGCAGTCCAGCAGCGGCAGCGGCTCGCCGGTATCAATGCGCTCTTCCGGCTTCCACTGTTTCTGGGTGTAGTCCATGCTCACCGCTTTTTCCGCCAGCGCGTTGAGGCGCTCGACGTCGATCTGCGTCATGTTCCAGCCGTCGGCTTTCTCCAGCTCGCGCATGCACTCGCTCAGGCGCAGATATCCTCCCGGCTTCAGCAGGTCGGTGGCCATAGTGATAGGGCGAATGCCGGTGTCGAAAATCTCGCGAATGTTGAGCTGGCTGGCGCCGCCGGAGTAGGAGATCGGCAGCTTGCCGTCAAACGCCCGCGAGAGCAGGGCGGCTACGTTGATCGATAGCGGGAATAGCGCGCGGCCGGACATATACATTTCATCTCCCGGCAGCGCTCCCTTGTTGTTGACGGTGCCGAGGGTGTTGGTCAGCTTGACGCCAAAACCGAGGCTGCGCGCTTTCGCCAGCGCCATCAGGCGCGTCAGCATCTCCAGCGCCCGGTCGATCTTAAGGTCATGGTCAAACGACGCTTCGCTAAGGCCGATATAGCCGAAGCCGCAGGCGTCAAGGATCTGGCGAACGCGCGGATAGCCGAGCAGGGTCGGGTTGAGCTTCACAAAGGTATTGAGATTTTTCTCCGTCAGCATATAGCGGCAGATGGCTTCGATCTCGTCCGGCGGGCAGCCGTGCATGGTTGAGAGGGTGACGCCCTGAACCAGCCTGGCCGGCACGCGTTGAGCCAGATTGTCCAGCCCGTCTTTGCGCGCGCAGGTTGGCAGGCTGTCGATAAAGGTTCTATTTTGCAGCCAGCGGTTCAGGGTGTCGCGGTACTGGGCGAATTTAGGATGGGCGGAAGCGTCCATCATGTTGTCGATAAATTCCTGCATTGGCGGCTGCTTAATACCGTCAAGGTTGTAGCCGACGCTCATATTGAAAATAAACGACTTGCTCTCTTTATGGGTGCCCAGCGGAAAGACCTGCTCCAGCAGATGCAGCGTGAACCAGGCTTTCAGGTACTCATCCCAGGCTTTTTTGAGGGTAAATTCGGTGGACCACTCGGTGTTGAAGCACTCATCTTCGGCATCGATGCAGGGCTTTTCCAGCTCCAGGCGGTCAAGGATCTGTACGGTTTTCAGCTCGATAAACCGCCCGCCGGTTAGCCAGGCGGTAATAATGTTCTGCGCCAGCTGGGTATGCGGCCCGGCTGCCGGGCCGAGCGGCGTCGCGCAGCTTTCGCCGAATACGCCGATCGACCGCTGCGCCTGCGGCGTATAAAACTGTTGCTCGGGGATGCCAAAAATAGTCCGCTGACTCTGGTACTCGTCGAAAATGCGCGTTAAAAGCTCCTCAAACGGCACGGGACGCATTATATCTCCCATAACCCTCTCCTTAGATATCATTGTAAGATCGACATTGCCGGTGGTAATCATCCCGACGGATAACGAAAGAGGAGCAACAATCACACCAGTTATTCAAACCGCGGCGGTAGAATAATTAATTTGTGAACCAGGTCGAAACTCGACGCGAATGCGTGAATAATTCCACAGCGGGGAAATGAGAACTCAAATCAATACGCTTTATCATTCGGCGAGATTTCTCAAAATCAGATCCTGAATATCAGAATGATAATTTATGCCGGCCGTTCGGCGGTGATTTCAGCGGGCGGCTTTCTTTTATCGCGGCGACAGAGGAAATATTCGGCGTAGGATCCCTGCCGCAGCGTCATTACGGCTAACGAAATGACCTGTCTCACAATTTGCGATGAAAAACGGCGGCTAAGTATAAATATTGCATAGTCGATACGGGTCGCTGCGACGCTATTTCAACGTCGGGTAAACTCTCAAACTGAGAACCCGGGGAAATATCGCAGATAAACAAATATACCCAAAATAATTCGAGTTGCAGGACAAAACGGTTAACCGTTTTGAACAGCGCTTGCGCTGGCCCTGAAAGGGTGAGTCCCGTAGGGGCGAATCACGCGGCAACGCAGTGAATCCCCAGGAGCTTACTCTAGTAAGTGACTGGGGTGAGCGACAAATCTGCCGGGAGCAGATTTGAACGTCGCTTGCGACGGCCCGTGAGGGCGAGGCCCATGGATGGGCCGAGTAATCCGTAGCCAACGCACATGCAACTTGAAGTATGAAGGATATAGAGCCGTAAACATCGCCTTTGAGGTTAGTATGAATATTTTTGCAGAAGCAGCACGACTTGAGGAGCAGAATCGCCCCTTTGCCCTGGCGCAGATTGTCGAAAGTCGGGGCTCCACCCCCCGACACTCCGCTCAGATGCTTATTCGGGAGGACGGTTCGATTGTGGGCACCATCGGCGGCGGGATGGTGGAGCGTAAAGTCATCGATGCGGCGCTGGAAGCGCTGCGCGAACGGGCGTCGCGAATGTTTCACGGCCGCATGGCGCGCACCGGTAGCGACGCCGTGGGCTCCGACTGCGGCGGCGCGATGTCGGTTTACATCAGCGTGCACGGCCTGCGCCCGCGCCTGCTGCTGGTCGGCGCCGGGCACGTCAACCGCGCGGTTGCCCACGCCGCGGCGCGGGTGGATTTTGACATCTGCGTTGGCGATATCTATTCCGCCAGCCTTTGCCCCGACGCTTTTCCGCTTTCGGCGCGGCTGGTGCACGCTGCCAGCTTCACGGACGTAGTGGAGGCGATGGCGGTCCGGCCGCAGGATTTCGTGCTGATTGCCACCAACAACCAGGATCGGGAGGCGCTGGACAGGCTGATAACCCAGCCGGTGGCGTGGCTGGGGCTGCTGGCCAGCCGGCGGAAAGTGCAGGCCTTTGTCCGCCAGATGCGGGAAAACGGCGTAACGGAGGCGGATATCAGCCGTCTGCGGGCGCCGATTGGCTATGACATCGGCGCCGAGACGCCAAACGAGATTGCCATCAGCGTGCTGGCGGAGATCCTGCAGGTGAGAAACGGCGCGCCGGGGGGGCTGATGAACCAGGTGAGGCAAGCGTGCCAGCCGGATTGTCTGGCTGAGGCGGTTGAGGTCTGAGCTTCTGCGAGGGGAAATGTTGCCGGGAGGTTCCCGGCAACCCGTGGCGTACAGCTTATTGGCTAATAATGGTGCCCGTTTTTCCTTCAATCCCCTCTTTGGCTTTGCTCAGCATCGTGATCAGCGCTTTACGCCCCGGCCCTGAGCGGGCGAAGGCGGCGGCGGCTTCCACTTTTGGCAGCATTGAGCCTTTGGCAAAGTGCCCCTCTTCGATAAAGCGTTCGGCATCGCGCAGGGAGAGGTTATCCAGCCACTGCTCGTCAGGTTTACCGAAGTTGATCGCCACCTTTTCTACGGCGGTGAGAATGATCAGCAGGTCGGCGTCGATCATCTCCGCCAGCTTCGCGCTGGCCCAGTCCTTATCGATAACCGCGCTGGCGCCGCGCAGATGGTTACCCTCGCGAATCACCGGAATGCCGCCGCCGCCGACGGTGATCACCACGTGGCAATCATCCATCAGCGCTTTTACCGTTTGTTTCTCGATAATATCTACCGGCATGGGCGAGGCGACGACGCGACGGTAGCCGCGCCCGGCGTCCTCTTTCATGATGTAGCCGTTTTGGCTCAGCTTTTCGGCCTCTTCTTTGCTGAAGAACGAGCCGATGGGCTTGGTCGGATTAAGAAATGCCTTATCGTTAGCATCCACTTCCACCTGGGTTATCAGGGTCGCCACCGGGATATCCAGCTGGCGCGTTAGCAGTTCTTCACGAATCGCGTTCTGCAGGTCGTAGCCGATGTAGCCCTGGCTCAGGGCCACGCAGACCGACATCGGCAGCATGGGCGTATGGGCCTCGGTTTTTGCCGCGGCCTCGAAGGCCTGGTTGATCATGCCCACCTGCGGACCGTTGCCGTGAGTGACCACCACCTGGTGGCCAAGGGCGATAAGATCGACGATCGTCCGGGCGGTGTGTCGTACGGCCTGCATCTGTCCGGCGAGATCGTCGCCCAGCGCATTCCCGCCGAGAGCGAGAACAATTTTTTTACTCATAGCTTCCTCTCATTACGTTTCTGTTCCGCTGACGGCCTGGTGAGCGGTGGAAAAGGGTTGTCGGCGTAAAAAGCGGCCCTGTCCGGCGATGCCGGTAAAGGTGCCGTTATCAAAGATCACTCTGCCGTGGGAGAGCGTCTGGCGAATCGCGCCCTGACAGATAAAGCCTTCATAGGGTGAATAGTCGGCGTTGTCGTGCAGCATGGCATGACGGATGGTGGTGGTACGCTGCGGATCGATGATAACCACGTCGCCATCGGCGCCGGGCGCCAGCAGCCCCTTCTGCGGCCACAGGCCAAACAGCTTCGCCGGGTTGGCGCTGGTGAGCGCCACAAAGCGCTCAGGGGTGATGCGCCCGGTCATCACGCCGTGCGAGAACAGCAGCAGCAGCCGGTTTTCCACCCCCGGCAGGCCGTTCGGGCAGCGGCTAAAGTCGCCGCCGGAGATCTGCCTGCGCTGCTGCGCAGAGAACGCGCAGTGGTCGGTGGCGACCGTGTCAATATCTCCATCATGGATACCGCGCCATAGCGCATCGTTGTTGCTGGCGTTGCGCAGGGGAGGGCTGAGCAGATAGTTAAGCGCGTCTTCGCGCTCGTAGCAGCGCTCGTCCAGCAGCAGATACTGCGGACAGGTCTCCACCCACACCGGCTGGTGGCGTCTTCTGGCCAGGCGCAGGTACTCCAGGCCCAGGGCGTTGGAAAGATGCACGATATACAGCGGCGCGTTTCCCGCCAGCTGCGCGAGGTTGATCGTTCGGGCGATGGCTTCCGCCTCGCACTCCAGCGGGCGGCTCAGGGCGTGATAGCGCGGTGCGGTTTTACCGGCGTTGATAAATTCCGCCCGGCGCAGGGCGATGGCGGCATCGTTTTCCGGATGCACCGTCGTCAGCGCGCCGGCGCGCTGCAGGTGGCGCATCGCCTGCAATATCTCATCATCGCTGAGTTTGTACTGGTAGGTCAGATAGAGCTTAAAGCTGCTGATGCCGCTATCCACCATCATCGGGATCTCGTCGAGAATGCCGTGGTTAACGTGTTGGATAACGCCGTGAAAACTGTAGTCGATAACGGCTTTATAGGCGGCGTAGCCGCGATAGACCTCGAACTGGTGGCGCAGGTGGCAGCCGACGGGCCCGAAGCCCATATGATCAACAATTGTGGTGGTACCGCCGCAGGCCGCGGCCCGGGTGCCGGTAAAGAAATCATCGCAGCTGCGGGCGAGCCCCACATCAATATTGAAATGCGTATGAACGTCGACGCCGCCGGGCATCACGTAGCAGCCCTCGGCGTCAATCACTTCGCAGGGTTGTTCTGCCTCAATAGAACTGGCAAGGCGCTTGACGAGGCCATCTTCAATGAGCAGGTCCTGCTTTAGCTGTCCGTCGGCGTTGACGACGAGGCCATTTTTAATCAGTACGCGCATAGAAACCTCAACATACCGCCGCAGAGCGCGGCGGCAGACAGGACGAACAATTACTCCGTGGCCAGCCAGCTCAGCGGGATAGCGGCATACATCGCGGCGCAGGTTACCAGATGCGATTTCCAGGTTTTCTCATTCGGCGCATGCGCCTCCGGCTCTTTCCCAGGCCCAAAGCCGATAACCGGAATGCCGTGGCGGCCCATAATGGAGACGCCGTTGGTGGAGAAGGTCCACTTATCCACCACCGGCGCTTTGCCGAACAGACCTTCATAGGCGTTGCTCAGGGCGCGAACGGTGAAGTGGTTCTCTTCCACTTTCCAGGTCGGGAAGTAGCATTCGGTCGGGTAGACCAGGCCGGTCCAGGAGGGGCGTTCGTAGTTGTACATCGAGACCACCGCGGCGGCTTTTTTCACCGCCGGCAGCGCGCGGATCTCTTCCAGCGCGCCTTCCCAGGTTTCGCCCCAGGTCAGACGGCGGTCAATGGAGACGGCGCAGCTATCCGCTACCGCGCAGCGGCTCGGCGAGGTGAAGAAAATCTCGGAAACGGTCAGGGTGCCTTTGCCGAGGAACTCGTCATCGCCCAGCTTGTGCGAAAGCTGTTCCAGCTCGGTGAGAACGGGCGCCATTTTGAAGATGGCGTTATCGCCGCGCTCCGGGGCGGAGCCGTGGCAGCTGACGCCCTGAACCTCCACGCGGATCTCCATACGCCCGCGCTGGCCGCGGTAAATCTGGCAGTCGGTAGGTTCGGTGCTGACCACGAATTCCGGACGTATACCGGATTGTTCAATAATGTACTGCCAGCACAGGCCGTCGCAATCCTCTTCCTGAACGGTACCGGTCACCAGCAGGGTATACTCATCTTCCAGGCCCAGATCTTTAATGATTTTACCGGCGTAAACCATGGAGGCCATTCCGCCCTCCTGGTCAGACGCGCCGCGTCCGCCGATCAGCTCATCGGTCTCCATACCTTCGTACGGATCGAAGTTCCAGTTCTTGATGTTGCCAATGCCGACGGTATCAATGTGCGCGTCCATGGCGACCAGACGCGGGCCGTGGCCGATGTAGCCCAGCACGTTACCCATCGGATCGATTTCCACTTTGTCGAATCCGACTTTCTCCATCTCCTCTTTGATACGGTGCACCACGCGCTTCTCATCGCTGCTTTCGCTGGGGATGGCGATCATATCGCGCAGGAAGCGGGTCATCTCTTTTTCGTATTGTTTTGATTTTTCCAGGATCGCGTTGAACGGAATTTGCTTAGCCATAAGGATGTTCTCCAGTTCTGAATACGGGGGTCCCGCCGGGCGGGAGGAATGTTGATCAATCGGCTACTGCGCGGCCGGATGTTTGCCTTCCCAGACGACTTCGCGATAGTGCTTAACGTCGGTGTCGCCTTCGGTGCTAATCACCAGCACCACGGAATCGCTATCCAGCTTGAGCTTGTGCATCAGCGCTTCGCGCTGCGGATGGAAATGAATCGCCGCCAGCAGGCCGAGACCGACGGCGCCGGATTCGCCGGAAATAACGCGCGGATCCTGGCCCGCCGGGTTTCCCAGCACCCGCATGCCGAGGGCGGCGACGGCGTCCTGACAGGAGACAAACTGCGTGGCGCAGTTGCGCAGCACTTCCCAGCCCAGCGGGTTGGGCTCACCGCAGGCGAGACCGGCCATAATGGTGGCCATATCGCCGCTGACGTTGACGATCTGGCCCTTTAGCGCAGAGCGGTAGAGACAGTCGGCCAGCTCCGGCTCGACGATAATGGAATGGAGATGCTTCGCGCCGTAGACATCGGCCAGGTAGCCCAGCACGCCGCCCGCCATCGCCCCCACGCCGCCCTGCAGAAGCACGTGCGTCGGACGGGCGATACCCATTGAGGAGAGCTGTTCTACCGTTTCATCGGCGAGGGTGGCGTAGCCCTGCATAATCCAGGTCGGAATTTTCGTGTAGCCTTCCCAGGCGGTGTCCTGCACCACCTCCCAGCCGTTTTTCTGCGCGGTCTGCATGGTAAAGCGGACGGTGTCGTCGTAGTTCATGTCGGTGACGATACACTCGGCGCCGAGGCGCAGTATGGCGTCAACCCGCTCCTGCGCGGAGCCTTTCGGCATATAGATGACGGCGTTCTGGCCCAGCTGGCGGGCTGCCCACGCCACGCCGCGGCCGTGGTTGCCGTCGGTCGTGGTGGCGAACGTCATCTTCTCTTTGATGCTGGATTTGAGCGTTTCGAAGGAAAGATCGTTGATATCTAAATGATATTTTTCACACAGCAGTCGGGCGATAGCATAAGAGCCGCCGAGCATTTTGAAGGCGTTGAGGCCAAAGCGCCGGGATTCATCTTTAACGAGGATTTTTTGTACCCCAAACAGCGCGGAAAGTTCGTTCAGCGCCACCAGCGGCGTGGGCTGATAGCCGGCGATCTTTTGATGAAAGCGGCGAGCCTGCTGCGCCTGCTGGCGTGAAAACAGCGGTGAAATCTCTCCGTTAAAAAAACGGTTTTCGGCAATATCCATTTTCAGTGAGAAAGCAGACATACTCGATCCTTATCCTTTTTGAAATGCGAAAGTCGTGGGGCTGGCCCGCAGGCCAGCCTGGGGATTATTTGATGCGTTTCTGCGCTTCCTTGAGCAGCTGCTCCAGCACCTTGCCCGGGTTCGCGTATTTGCGGCAGACGATCATCGCGGCGATGATGTACGGCTTCCAGCTGGCCTCTTTGTAGGTCGGGATCCGGTACTTCTCGAAGACGCCCTCGGTGACTTCGCCCGCGTCGCAGGAGACGCCGGTGATATCCGCCGGCAGGCAGTGCATATACAGCGCTTCACCGTCGCGGGTGTGTTTCATCATCTCTTCCGTACAGTGCCAGTCTTTATGTCCGGCGTTCTGTTCAAGGCAGGCTTTTTCCAGCGCCTTCAGGCCTTCATGGTCATTCGCGCGCAGCAGCTCGGTGCGTTTTTCCATCACCTTGTACGGCGCCCAGGATTTCGGGTAGACGATATCGGCGTCTTTAAAGGCTTCTTCCATGCTGTTTACCTGGCGGAAGCTGCCGCCGGAAGCTTTGGCGTTGTTTTTTGCCACTTCAATAACGTCCGGGATCAGGTCGTAACCTTCCGGGTGGGCGAGGGTGACGTCCATTCCGAAGCGGGTCATCAGGCCGATAATGCCCTGCGGTACCGAGAGCGGTTTGCCATAGCTCGGCGAATAGGCCCAGGTCATAGCGATTTTCTTGCCCTTCAGGTTCTCCAGCGAACCGAAGTGCTCGCGCAGCCAGGCGAGATCGGCCATGGATTGCGTCGGGTGGTCGATATCGCACTGCAGATTGATCAGCGCCGGTCGCTGCGGCAGGACGCCCTGCTTGTGGCCATCATCCAGCGCTTCGCCTACCTCACGCATGTAGGCGTTGCCCGCGCCAAGGAACATGTCATCGCGAATGCCGATGGCGTCGGCGCAGAAGGAGATCATGTTGGCGGTTTCACGGACCGTTTCGCCGTGGGCAATCTGCGATTTCCCCTCATCCAGATCCTGTTGCGCCAGCCCTAACAGATTAAGCGCGGAAGCATAGGAGAAGCGGGTACGGGTTGAGTTATCGCGGAACACGGAAATACCCAATCCGCTGTTGAACACTTTGGTGGCGATATTTTCAGCGCGTAGCGTTTTTAGCGCGGCGGCGACGTCCAGCACCTGTTTCAGCTCATCCGGCGATTGTTCCCAGGTCAGCAGAAAGTCTTTCTCACTGAGATGAGAGTTAAGTTTATTGATATCCTTAATCAGTTCGTTAACAGTTTTCATGTTTCAATCCTGGTCGTGAATGACGGCTTATTGATTGCTGTGCGGTCGGATATGCAGAGTTGCCGAATTAGCGACTGCCAGCGCTGTATTACCACTAACAATAAGCGTGCCAAATCCTCCGGGAGAGGCGGCGGAGAGGATTGAATAGTTAAGATTATGCCAGGTCTGTCACGAATTCAGGCGAGTTATCCCGGGAAGAGAAAGGTGAAATTTTTCCCCCCGCCGTCCATTTCAGCGGGACAGGCGCAGGTTGCCGCCGTAAATAATGCGATTATCATCTTCACATTGCGCCAATATGATAAAAACCGCGGCAAATTTATCATAATGATAAGAAACTGTGATAGCTCTTGCATATTTAAGATAAGGAGGGGGAATTGGCCCTATCTATATCAACGCGGGTGGCTAAAAGGAGTGGTATCATTCCCCGCAGATAAATAAAGCCGCTTCGCTTGACGCCGAACAGGTGAGCAATAATAGAAGGCCGATAGACATGATACCGTCCAAAGCACCCTCCATTTTAATGCAGATTCAGCCTACAATTCAAAAGTTTGCAAGGATGTTATCCAGCGTACTACAGTTGGAGGTTGAGATTGTCGATAACGAATTATACCGCGTTGCGGGAACCGGGGCTTATAGTAAGCAGATTGGCTATAAATTAAATTCAAATTCACGGCTTCTGCGTTACATTATTGAAACACAGACCGAGAAGGTCGTTACCCACTCCCGCTTCGACCCCCTGTGTAAAGACTGTAACAATAAGGAGAAATGCGAAGAGAAAGCCTTTCTTGGCACGCCGGTGATGTATTACGACCGCTGCGTCGGCGTTATTAGCCTGGTTGCGCTGACGCGCGAGCAGCAGGAACGTATAAATGCGAATATCCAGGAGTTTTCTGATTATGTTCGTCATGTCTCAACCATATTCGTTTCCCGCTTTTTGCAGGAGCGGGCGGTCGGCGACAATATCCATAAAATATTTTTAACCATGATCGAAAATATGGATCAGGGCGTACTGGTCGTGGGCAACGATCAAAGAGTCAAATTTGCCAACCAGGCCGCTTTGAAAATAATGAGCGTCACTCAGGGACAGGTGATTGGTAAGTCCATCCAGTTTCAGCCTTTGACCTTCGAAGATAATTTCAAGCACGGCCATATGCAGCACATTATCTCCTTTGACGATCGCAAGGAGCTCATTATCGGCCAGCTGCACGCGGTGCAGGATCAATGGCTGTTTTTAATGGCCTTTCACCAGTCGCACTCTTCTGGCGATTTCAGCTGCGGGCAGGAAGGGCCGCAAATTGAAGCGATGGTTGGCGAGTGTCGGCCTATGCGGCAGTTGAAAAAACTCATCAGCCGCGTGGCGCCAAGCCCGTCCAGCGTGATGATAGCCGGCGAGAGCGGGACCGGGAAAGAGGTTGTTGCCCGCGCTATCCACAAGCTCAGCGACCGCCACACGAAGCCCTTTATCGCCATTAACTGCGCCGCCATCCCCGAGCAGCTACTGGAGAGTGAACTGTTCGGCTACGTGAAGGGGGCGTTTACCGGCGCATCGGCTAACGGTAAGACTGGCCTGATTCAGGCGGCCAACAGCGGAACGCTGTTTCTTGACGAAATTGGCGATATGCCGCTCACCCTGCAGGCCAAGCTGCTGCGGGCCATCGAATCACGAGAGATTCAGCCGGTAGGCGCCAGCCATCCGGTTCAGGTCGATATCCGCATTATTTCCGCAACCAATCAAAACCTTGACCAGTACATTGCGGAAGGGAAGTTTCGCGAAGATCTCTACTATCGCCTGAACGTCATCCCGCTGCGTCTGCCGCCGCTACGCGAACGCCAGGACGACATTGAGTTACTGATTCACTATTTTCTGCATTTGCATACCGGTCGGCTCAACCTGGTTTACCCCGGCGTCGCGCAGGACGTGATCGATTTCCTTAAGCGCTATCGCTGGCCGGGCAATATTCGCGAACTCAGCAACCTGATGGAGTACCTGGTCAACGTGGTGCCGTCGGGAGAAATCATCGATATGTCGCTGCTGCCGCCGAATCTGTTAAGCAGCGGTGAAGCGGCGAGCCAGGCGACGTCGTCGGCTTCAGCGTCAGCGACACTCACTCAGGAGGAGAACGTGACGGCGCTGGAGGAGATGGAGCGGCAGATGATCCGCGATGCGCTCTCTCGTTACAGTAATAAAAAGCAGGCGGCGGATGAGCTGGGCATCGGCATCGCCACGCTGTATCGCAAAATAAAGAAATATTCGCTGGCGGCGGGTCAGAACTGACGGGAACGGCGGGCAATAAAAAATCCACGCGAGCGCGTGGATTTTGTGGAGGGCATGACGGCGAAGAAATGCTTAGACGTTGAATCGTGATTTGATATTTATTGAATTGATATTTAATGTTTTTATTTTTGATTTTTATTTTCATACTCATGTCTGTACTCACTTTAGTTGATGCTGCTATCTGAGGCTAGTTACCACTGACCCTGACCCAAATTCAGTGCAGTGCTAAATCAGAGCTAGATGGCCCCTTGATGACGTCGGGCTACAGATGATGTGAAGTCGTGTCGAAACCTTGATATAATGAGTACAGATTACACATTCGATAGCTGAGGAATCGCGATGAGCAATGACAAGAAAACGCAGGTGTATTACGTTAAACCGTCTCGCGCTGACATTGTTCGCTCGGTAGCAACGTCAACCGCCGTTGAGACGGGGCAGTCTTCTGAGAAGATCGAAGCTTCGCTTGAAGCGACGCGCAAAAAGTTCGCCCATCTTCGTCTTGCTGTTTAATCACGTCTTAACGCAGTACCGACCCAATAACACATCGGGCCGTAGTCCATTGACATACCTGCGTGGATAGCCGAAATATATTCGGCTTTGTTTTGCTCCCAGCTTTGATAATCCAGCGGCCTGTGTCCCCCCTGAACCGCCATCACATCAGCTAAAAGTCGTGATAAACGTCCATTGCCTTCCCGGAATGGATGGATGAGTATCAGCTCTACATGGGTTACAGCAATAGCCTCTATGATCTGTTCTTCGCTCATGTTAGTGCATGGTGTATATCGGGCAAGGTATTTAGCGTCGAATTCGTGTATTAGTTTTGGCAACTGTGCAGAGGGCGCGAACATAAAGCCCCCTTTGCTGATATTGACAGTCCTTTCTTGCCCGGCCCACTCATAGATGTTTCCCAGCCAGCGGCGATGCCAGCTTTTCAGCAAAGCAACGGTGATCTGCCCTGCTGGAAACTGCTCTTCAAAAATGCAGTGATAGAGCTTCTCTAACAGCACAAGCTCCGCTTCGTCCATCTCACCAGAATCAGCAATCCCCAGCTTATTTGCCAGAACTTGCTCATCGGAGTTTTTCTCATATTGTCCTTCACTGCCAGAGACACGGTATCGGCTCATGGGAACATCCTGCGCTAATGGGTGCTAAGAAATTATAACGCTGGGTGAGGAGAGTAACAATGGTCGTATAATCAGATAGTTACAAAATTGTAGGCTGAAATATAGTTTTTATAATCTGATGGGAAATTATCGTTAATAATCAGCATTAACAGACCAATACATCATGGTTTACGAAACATCAATAGTGCTGCGCGCGCTTCCTACCCATTCTTCAAGTTTATTTGCCCAGTCCTGCATCATAACCTTTCGCTCATCAAGATAAGTTGCATGGTTGTATGTGCGACGAACATTGTTGGTATCAGCGTGCGCAAGTTGGGCCTCAATAGCATCAGGTCGATAGCCCATCTCGTTTAAACGGGTACTTCCTGTGGTTCGGGTTGCATGTGGGCTATATGTACCACTCCAGCCGAGGCTTTTACGTAGCTGGCGCAGCGAGTGCGATGTCATTGGACCTAACGGATTATCCCTGCCCGGGAAAAGGTGCTGCCGATGCCCGGTTAATCCCTGTAGTGTTCTGAGCATTTTGATAGCTTGTGAGGGGAGGGGAATAACGTGTTCTCTGCGGGCTTTCATTCGCGCTGCCGGAATTGTCCACAGGGCGTTATCAAGATCGAATTCTGTCCATTCTGCTTCGGTGGCTTCTGCAGGACGCGTCAATGTCCACCACATAAGCCACATACAATAGTTAACCTGGTACGAGCCACGACTATTATCAAAACAGTTTAATAACTTTCCGATTTGCTAAGGATTCAGTGCTTGTTTGTGCTGTATCTTATTGGCCGGAAGGGCCTTGCGCACAGGCCGTACAGGATCGCTATCAGCTCTAAGCGTTGCAACTGCTAACTCAAAAACTGATGAAACGGTGTGGCGAGCTTCAGCGGCAACTGTCGGTGCTCCTCGTTTAGCAGTTTCTTGAAGAATTCTAAGGATGTGGTGTGGAGTGACCTCTCTGATTGGGAGCTTACCTATTGCGGGGAAAACCACACGTTCAAGCATATCCAGTCGGCGCGTTTTGGTAATTTCGGCCCAGTCTTTCATCTGCAACCACTCTTTAGCGATCAGCTTAAAGGTGTTGGATACGTCGTTGACCTTGCGGATCTTATCTAACTGGCGAGCCTGTGTCGGGCTAACTCCATCTGCGACTTGCTTACGCGCTTGCTGAAATGAAAAATCCACGCAATTGCGTGGATTTTGTGGTTTTTTTCGATGTTCATGAGGTTCAATGAAACCTCATGAGACAACAAATTTTATTTAGACGTTGAACAGGAAGTTCATCACATCGCCATCTTTCACGATGTAGTCTTTACCTTCAGCGCGCATTTTCCCGGCTTCTTTGGCACCCTGTTCGCCTTTATAGGTAATAAAGTCTTCATAGGCGATGGTCTGCGCGCGGATAAAGCCTTTTTCAAAGTCGGTGTGGATTTTACCCGCGGCCTGCGGGGCAGTGGCGCCGACGGGGATAGTCCAGGCGCGCACTTCCTTCACCCCTGCGGTAAAGTAGGTCTGCAGGTTCAGCAGCTCGTAGCCGGCGCGGATAACGCGGTTCAGGCCCGGCTCTTCGAGACCCAGCTCGGCCATAAACTCATCGCGGTCGGCATCGTCCAGCTCGGCGATATCGGACTCAACGGCGGCGCAAACGGCGACCACCACAGAACCTTCGGCGGCGGCAATTTCGCGAACTTGATCGAGATAAGGGTTGTTCTCAAAGCCGTCTTCGTTGACGTTGGCGATATACATGGTCGGCTTCAGGGTCAGGAAGCTCAGGTATTTAATCGCCGCTTTGTCTTCTTCGGTCAGGTTCTTCAGCGAACGCAGCATGCCGGCGTTCTCAAGGTGCGGCAGGCATTTTTCCAGCGCCGCCAGCTCGGCTTTCGCGTCTTTATCGCCGCCTTTGGCTTTCTTCTGCACGCGGTGGATAGCGCGCTCGCAGGTGTCCAGGTCGGAGAGCGCCAGCTCGGTGTTGATAACGTCAATATCGTCAGCCGGATCCACTTTATTGTTAACGTGGATGATGTTGTCGTTTTCGAAGCAGCGCACTACGTGACCGATAGCTTCGGTTTCGCGGATGTTGGTCAGGAACTGGTTGCCCAGGCCTTCACCTTTCGACGCGCCTTTAACGAGGCCTGCGATATCAACGAATTCCATCGTGGTCGGCAGAATACGCTGTGGTTTGACGATTTCAGCCAGTTTGTCCAGACGCGGATCGGGCATCGGCACGACACCGGTGTTCGGCTCAATGGTACAGAAGGGGAAGTTGGCCGCTTCAATACCCGCTTTAGTGAGCGCATTGAACAGGGTGGATTTGCCGACGTTGGGCAAACCGACGATACCGCATTTGAATCCCATGATTTAAATCACCTTAATCTTTGGATAATCAACCTGTTACAGTGAACAGATTGCAGAAAAGTAAATAGCTTCGCCTATTATACACGGTGCGTGACAAAAATTCCGCACGCCGACCGGTTATTGCGCTTTAAAAGCGTGTAAACGGTTGGTCGCCTTGGTCAGGCCATCCTTCAGCCACACCTCGGTGCAGCGTACTGCTTCGTCAACGGCCTCATCAATCAGCTTCTGTTCGCTGGCGGGCGGCTTGCCCAGCACAAAACCGACAACTTTATTTTTATCGCCCGGATGGCCGATTCCCACGCGTAAGCGGTGAAAGTTCGGGTTATTGCCCAGCTTGCTGATGATGTCTTTCAGGCCATTATGGCCGCCGTGGCCGCCGCCCAGCTTGAACTTAGCCACGCCTGGCGGTAGGTCGAGCTCATCGTGGGCGACCAGGATTTCGTCCGGGTTGATGCGAAAGAAGGTTGCCATCGCGCCGACGGCTTTGCCGCTCAGGTTCATAAAGGTGGTCGGCACCAGCAGGCGGACATCTTCGCCGGCAAGGTTAATCCGCGAGGTGTAGCCGAAGAATTTGCTCTCTTCGCGCAGCGGCGCGCGGTGGCGTTCAGCCAGTAAATCCACGTACCAGGCGCCGGCGTTATGTCGGGTCGCTGCATATTCAGCGCCGGGGTTCGCCAGGCCGACAATTAATTTTATGCTCACTTTTTTATCCTGCTTGGATCGTTCTCTGGCGCGTAGTGTACTGTCTGCGCGCGCGGTTGACAAAATTCTGCCAGCGAAACGCACCCGCCACAGATAATCACGGATTTGAATAATTAGAATTTGATGTTGTTCAGTGGGTTATTTGTAAACTTTTGTTGGCAAGATGTTCGCTTCTGTGATCGTCCACGCAATCGCTATATTGGCCATTGTCTATACTACACCTATAAGATTTGGGGATATTCCCATGCAACCCAAGGTTCCGGAGGTGACATATGAAACGCAGAAACGCTTCGTTACTCGGTAATGTGCTGATGGGGTTGGGGTTGGTCGTCATGGTTGTCGGCGTTGGTTATTCTATTTTAAACCAGCTTCCGCAGCTTGACCTGCCGCAGTTTTTCGCACACGGCGCGATCTTGAGTATCTTTGTCGGCGCGGTACTGTGGCTGGCTGGCGCCCGTATCGGCGGTCATGAACAGGTTAGCGACAGATACTGGTGGGTACGCCACTACGATAAACGCTGCCGCCGCGATCAGCATCGCCACAGCTGAGTGAATTCCAGACCGCCAGCCGTTGTGAACGGCTGGTGCGTTTTCATGCCGCCCGTTCAGGCTGCCCGCCTGTTGGTGTCTCAAATCCTCCTTTCTCTCTTCGTCTTTCTTCGGCACCGCCTGCCTAATACAATTCCTGTACAGAACGCTTGACCCTGACGTCACGTCAGGCAGCAGAGTGGCGCCACTGGTAAACGAAAGGAGCAGTCATGTTAATTCAGGTGGGTGAACTGGCAAAGCGCGCCGGCATAACCGTCCGCACGCTACATCACTATGAACAAACGGGACTGCTGACGCCTTCGGCCAGAAGCGCGGCGGGTTACCGGCTCTATAATCTGGCGGCCGTTCAGCGACTGCATATGATCAAAGCGCTGGCGCAGGCCGGGCTGGAACTCGCCACTATCAAGGACTATCTCGACCGGGACGCCTTCTCGCTGTCCGACCTGTTGGTCAAGCAGATCGCCACCCTCGACCGGCAGCTGCAAACCCTCTCCACGCTGCGCCAGCGCCTGGCGCTGCTGCGTGAAGAGCTGGACAGCGGAGACGAGCCCGACCTGGAGTCCTGGCTACAAACGCTGGAGCTGATGAAAATGTACGATCGCTGGTTTAGTCAACAGGAATTACAGGTGCTGCCGTTCGCAGAACAGGATGCGCAGCGTAACCAGATATGGCTGGAGCTGGTGGGTGAAGCGCAGCAGCTTATGGGCGAACGCTGTCCGGCCGATGAGCCTCGGGCGATTGCGCTGGCCACCCGCTGGATGGCGCAGCTGGAGCAGGATACCGCCGGCAGGCCGGAGTTTCTGACTCGCCTGAATGAGATGCACGCCGCCGAACCGCAGATGCGCGAGCAAACCGGGGTGACGCCGGAGATGATTGATTTCATTACCCGTGCTTTTGCCGAAAGCAAGCTGGCCATCTGGGCGCGCTATCTGAACGCCGAAGAGCTGGCTTTTACACGGCAGCACTATTTCGATCGCCTGATGGAGTGGCCGGCGCTGGTGGCCGAGCTGCATCGGGCCTGTCGTGAGAAGCGGGAGCCTGCCTCCGCGGAAGGTCAGCAGCTGGCGCAGCGCTGGCTGACGCTGTTCCAGTCTTACGCGGGAAAGGATCTGCACACGCAGCAGAAGTTTCGTTATGCCATGGAGCGGGAGCCGCATTTGATGAAGGGAACGTGGATGACGCCGGAGGTGCTTGGCTGGCTTCAGCAGGCGATTGGCGTAATGATGCGGCAGGCGCCGGGGCCTGCCGCCGGGTAATTAAATATCCGCCAGCGCGGCGCTGCGGTCCGGGTAGAAGCTCAGGCGGCCCGGAATCGGCTTAACGCCTGCCCGCGCCAGGGTACGCAGGGGCTGAAATTCCAGGTTCGACACGCGTAGCTCACAGCCTTCCGGCAGCTTATTCACGAAGCGCTGGAAGGCATCCAGCCCGCCGGCATCCAGCACCGGCACCGCATCCCACTTCAGCACGACGATACGCTTGCCAGCAATCCGCGTTTCCAGATCGGTAAACAACCCTTCCGCGGCGGCGAAAAACAGCGGACCAATGACGCGCAGCACCAGTACGTCATCGGGAACCTCAACGTTGACCGGCGCGAGGCGGGTCATCCGCGCGATCCGGCGCATAAACAGCAGGGAAGCCAGCACAATACCGACGCTAATAGCGATGACCATATCAAACAGGACGGTCAGCGACATACACATCAGCATGACGATAATGTCGTCTTTTGGCGCATAGCGCAGCAGGTTAACGACCTTGTGCGCTTCGCTCATATTCCATGCCACCATCAGCAGCAGCGCCGCCATCGCGGAAAGCGGCAGCCAGGAGAGCAGAGGGGCAAGCACCAGCAGCGCCATGATCACCAGCAGCGCGTGGATCACGGCGGAAACCGGCGAGGTCGCCCCGGCGCGAACGTTGGCCGCCGAGCGGGCGATAGCGGCGGTGGCGGTAATGCCGCCGAAGAACGGCGCGACGATATTGCCGAGCCCCTGGCCAATCAGCTCGCTATTGGCCTTGTGTTTGGTGCCGGTCATGCCGTCCAGCACCACGGCGCACAGCAGGGACTCAATCGCCCCGAGCATGGCCATGGAAAACGCCGCCGGCAGCAGCGCCTGCAGCGAGGACCAGCTGAGGGTGAAGTCTGAACCGGGCATATCCCACGGCAGCACCAGCTGCGGCAGCAGCTGCGGAATACCGTTGCCCTGGCTGCCGTCGGCGAGAATATAGTGGAACTGAGAGCCGATGGTGGCGACGTGCCCGCCAAGCAGGTTGACCACGCCCATCACCGCGCAGCCCGCCAGCAGGGCCGGCAGGTGGCCCGGCAGACGAATCCCCAGACGCGGCCAGATAATCAGCGTGCCCAGCGTGACAACGCCGATGGCGGCATCGCCGGGGTTAATGGTCGGCAGCGCCATCGCCAGCGCGCCGACTTTCTGCAGATAATGTTCAGGCACGTGGGCCATCTGCAGACCGAGAAAATCTTTAATTTGCATGGTACCGATGGTGATACCGATCCCGGAGGTGAAGCCGAGGGTGACCGATAGCGGAATATACTCAATCAGGCGGCCAAAGCGCGCCAGGCCGAAAAGAATCAGGAAGATCCCCGACATCAAGGTGGCGACCAGCAGCCCGGCGAGCCCGAACTGCTGCGAGACCGGGTAGAGGATCACCACGAAAGCGGCGGTTGGCCCGGACACGCTGAAGCGCGAGCCGCCGGTTAACGCAATTACGATCCCCGCCACCGCGGAGGTATAGAGACCGTACTGCGGCGCCACACCGCTGCCAATTGCCAGCGCCATCGCCAGCGGGATAGCGATAATCCCGACGGTAATTCCGGCAATCACATCACGAGTAAACCGCGAAGCGGTATATTTTTCTTTCCAACAAGCGTCGATGAGGGCGCGGAAAGGCATCACATGTGAGGAAAATAATCTGTTCACAATAATGTTTCATCCATGAGCGCATCATCTGTCAACTAAATGGCAGGTGAAGGAGGCATCGGTCATTTCCACGTCATCCTTCGGGATGCCTCTGTGTTGGCTGCGTTCATTTACCCCGGTCTCGTACTGCCTGTACGCTGCCGGAGATTCATTCACTTGCCGCCTTGACGCATGCCGAATGATTTTGTGGAGAATAAAAGGTTCAGAGACAAAAAAACCCGCCGCAGCGGGTTTTTGAGCCGGGCTCGATTAATGTTCGAACATAGCAGAGATAGATTCTTCGTTGCTGATACGACGAATCGCTTCGGCCAGCATACCAGACAGCGTCAGAGTACGTACCTTTTCCAGCGCTTTGATTTCCGGCGTCAGCGGAATAGTATCGCAGACGACAAATTCGTCAATCACAGAGTTTTTGATGTTCTGGATGGCGTTGCCGGAGAAGATCGGGTGCGTGGCGTAGGCGAATACGCGTTTCGCGCCGCGCTCTTTCAGCGCTTCCGCAGCTTTACACAGGGTACCGCCGGTATCGATCATATCGTCAACCATTACGCAGTCACGGCCGGCGACGTCACCGATGATGTGCATCACCTGAGAAACGTTAGCGCGCGGACGGCGTTTGTCGATGATAGCCATATCGGTATCGTTCAGCAGCTTGGCGATAGCGCGAGCGCGAACCACGCCGCCGATGTCCGGAGAAACCACGATAGGGTTATCCAGGTTCAGCTGCAGCATATCTTCCAGCAGGATCGGGCTGCCGAATACGTTATCCACCGGAACGTCAAAGAAGCCCTGAATTTGTTCTGCGTGCAGGTCAACGGTCAGAACGCGGTCAACGCCGACGCTGGACAGGAAGTCAGCAACCACTTTCGCGGTGATAGGCACACGAGCAGAACGAACACGACGGTCCTGGCGAGCATAACCGAAGTAGGGGATAACAGCGGTGATACGACCTGCCGAAGCACGACGCAGAGCATCAACCATAACAACCAGTTCCATCAGGTTGTCGTTGGTGGGAGCACAAGTGGACTGGATGATGAAAATATCACCACCGCGTACGTTTTCATTGATTTGTACGCTGACTTCGCCGTCGCTAAAACGACCTACAGCGGCGTCGCCAAGAGAAGTGTACAGGCGGTTGGCAATACGTTGTGCTAGTTCCGGGGTGGCGTTACCAGCAAAAAGCTTCATATCAGGCACGAGAAGAACCTCAGGCATGCGTCCAGTGGTGGATGAAATGGGCCAAAAACGGTGCGGGTGGGCACGATTTCATCCAGGCGGTGTATTTAAAGAGCCCGATGCAACGTCTGGAACAGGGTGACGTTGTCACCGTAACTCAGTTTCCCCGGCGTTTTCACCAAATTTGCTATAATGAGCAGAACTTAGCGCAGCGCCTGCTTGAGCGGAGAGATATTAACACCTCGCGCTACGAAGCCATGCAGCCATGCCGGGGCTTTTTCAAGCACCTGACGAGCGGCGGATTCAGTGTCAAATTCAGCAAACACACATGCACCGGTGCCAGTCAGGCGCGACGGCGCATATTCTAACAGCCAGGAAAGCGCTGCATCAACCTCACGAAAACGTTTTCTTGCGATAACCTCGCAATCATTGCCGAATTTACATTTTAATAACGTATTAATTGACCTTGACGGGGTATTGCGCGGTAGTTCCGGATCGCGAAAAATGATCGGCGTGGGAATGCTCACTCCCGGATGGGCCACCAGATACCATTTTTCCTCCGGTTCGGCCGGGGTGAGAATTTCCCCGACGCCTTCGGCAAAGGCCGCATGGCCGCGCACGAACACCGGCACGTCGGCGCCCAGCTGCAGACCCAACGCCGCCAGCTCATCTTCCGAGAGATGGCAGCCCCATAAGTGATTCAGCGCCACCAGTACGGTCGCGGCGTTGGACGAACCGCCGCCGAGGCCGCCGCCCATCGGAAGAACCTTGTCGATGCTGATATCGGCGCCGCTGCCCGCAGGAAGCTTCCCGGCCTGGGCTGCGGCCTGCATTAAAAGCCTGGCCGCGCGAATAATCAGGTTCTCTTCATCCGGCACGCCGTCAACCGGCGTCAGCAGACGCAGCTGGCCATCGTCGCGCGGTTCAATCGTCAGCGTGTCGCCATAATCCAGAAACTGAAACAGCGTCTGCAGGGTGTGGTAACCGTCGGCGCGCTGCCCGGTAATATACAAAAACAGATTCAGCTTTGCGGGAGAAGGCCAGCGGGTCATCATTTCACAATCCAGTTATCCATTTTCAGCTTGATGCGCTGACTGCCGTCGTTAAGCTCCATATTGGCCGGTAGCGAAGGTTTGGTGTCCGAGGTGTAGCCACCGTAGGTGACGTGCCAGGTTTTGCCGTTTTGCGTGTAGTTCAGCTCGCGCAGGCGGTACTGGTCGTCAAGCGAGTAGTCGGTGGCCTCGCCCGGCAGGCCAATAATCCACTGGCGCAGGCTGTTGAGCGGAATCGGCATGCCGGTCAGGCGGCCAATCATCTCTTCGGCGTCGGTCGCCGTGTAGGTCTGGCCTTTATTGTCAATCAGCTGCACGCTGCCCGGCTGGGCGGTTAACGACAGCTCGGTGCTGCCGAGGGGGTTAGTCAGCAGCAGGCGGTAGCGGTCCTGGCCGGTTTGCTGCCAGAAGAAGCGGGCATAGACTTTTTGCTCATCAGAAAGATAAGCAAAAGCGCCGCGCGTCTGGAACTGATTAAGATTGCGGACATCTTGCTGGTGCTGACGCCACTGTGGAGAATCCGGGCTTTTACCCGGCCCTTTCGGAGCATTAATCGCACAGGCGGTCAGAACGAGGCTTGCCAGCGGCAACAGGCGGAACAGTCGATTCATAATGATGACAAATCCTTGATGTCTACAGTGAAATGCGGCGAATGGGAGAAACAGGCGGCCGATTTGTGTAGCGGGTTACAATTATAACCATTAATGCTAGCGTTGCCGGACGGTAGCGTCTACGTTCAAGTTGTCTGAAATCAAAAAATTACCGTTAATGGCTATTACAGATTAGCTATTACTCCAAAAGGGGAGCCTCTCTTTTATTGATTACGCGCATCCTGTATGATGCCTGCAGACTAACCTTAGCAACGCTGGTACTACTCCCTCACAATGACGCTTTTAGCTCTTGGCATTAACCACAAAACAGCTCCTGTAGCGCTGCGAGAACGCGTAACGTTTTCGCCGGATACGCTCGATCAGGCGCTGGAGAGCTTGCTGGCCCAGCCAATGGTGCAGGGCGGGGTGGTGCTGTCGACCTGTAACCGCACGGAACTCTATCTCAGCGTCGAAGAGCAGGATAACCTTCAGGAAGTGCTTATCCGCTGGCTGTGCGACTACCACGGTTTAAATGAAGACGACCTGCGCAAAAGCCTCTACTGGCATCAGGACAACGAGGCGGTTAGCCATCTGATGCGCGTCGCCAGCGGCCTGGATTCACTGGTGCTGGGCGAGCCGCAGATCCTCGGGCAGGTGAAAAAAGCCTTTGCCGACTCCAGCCGTGGTCACCTGAACGTTAGCGAGCTGGAGCGCATGTTCCAGAAGTCGTTCTCGGTGGCCAAACGCGTGCGTACCGAAACCGATATCGGCGCCAGCGCGGTCTCCGTGGCGTTTGCCGCCTGTACCCTGGCGCGACAAATCTTCGAATCACTCTCCAGCGTGACCGTGCTGCTGGTTGGCGCCGGTGAGACTATCGAGCTGGTGGCCCGCCATCTGCGCGAGCATAAGGTGCGCAAGATGGTGATTGCTAACCGCACCCGCGAGCGCGCTCAGGCGCTGGCCGATGAAGTCGGCGCGGAGGTGATCGCCCTGAGCGACATCGACGAACGGCTAAAAGAAGCGGATATCATTATTAGTTCTACCGCCAGCCCGCTGCCGATTATTGGCAAAGGGATGGTGGAGCGCGCGCTGAAGGCGCGCCGCAATCAGCCGATGCTGCTGGTGGATATCGCCGTTCCGCGCGATGTCGAACCGGAGGTTGGCAAGCTGGCGAACGCCTATCTCTACAGCGTGGACGATCTGCAAAACATCATTCAGCACAATCTGGCGCAGCGTAAAGCCGCGGCGGTGCAGGCGGAAACCATTGTCGAGCAGGAAGCCAGCGAATTTATGGCCTGGCTGCGCGCTCAGAGCGCCAGCGAGACTATCCGCGAATATCGCTCCCAGGCCGAGCAGGTCCGCGAGGAGCTGACGGCAAAAGCGCTGGCTGCGCTCAATCAGGGCGGCGATGCGCAGGAAATCATGCAGGATCTGGCGCGTAAGCTGACTAACCGCCTGATCCACTCGCCAACCAAATCTCTTCAGCAGGCCGCCCGTGACGGGGATGATGAACGCCTGCATATTCTGCGCAACAGCCTCGGGCTGGAATAGCGCACCTTTCTCTCTTTTTTAGGACAGGGTGAATTCACGCCTATGAAGCCTTCTATTGTTGCCAAACTGGAAGCCCTTTACGAACGCCATGAGGAAGTTCAGGCGCTACTCGGCGATGCCGCAACCATCGCCGATCAGGATAAATTTCGCGCATTGTCGCGCGAATACGCACAGCTGAGCGACGTCGCCCGCTGCTACACCGACTGGCGTCAGCTGCAGGATGATATCGAAGCCGCGCAGATGATGCTCGACGACCCGGAAATGCGCGAAATGGCGCAGGAAGAGCTGCGCGAAGCGAAAGAAAAGGGTGAGCAGATGGAGCAGCAGCTGCAGGTTCTGCTGCTGCCAAAAGACCCGGACGACGAGCGTAACGCGTTTGTTGAAGTTCGCGCCGGTACCGGCGGCGATGAAGCGGCGCTGTTCGCGGGGGATCTGTTCCGTATGTACAGCCGTTACGCGGAATCACGCCGCTGGCGCGTGGAAATCATGAGCGCCAACGAAGGCGAGCACGGCGGCTTTAAAGAAGTGATTGCCAAAATCAGCGGCGACGGCGTCTATGGGCGACTGAAGTTCGAATCCGGCGGCCATCGCGTACAGCGCGTACCGGCCACTGAATCCCAGGGGCGTATCCATACCTCCGCCTGCACCGTGGCGGTGATGCCGGAGCTGCCGGAAGCCGAAATGCCGGATATCAACCCGAGCGATCTGCGCATCGATACCTTCCGCTCCTCCGGCGCGGGCGGTCAGCACGTTAACACCACCGACTCGGCGATCCGTATTACCCACCTGCCGACCGGCATCGTCGTCGAGTGTCAGGACGAACGTTCTCAGCACAAAAACAAAGCCAAAGCGCTGTCGGTGCTTGGCGCGCGTATTCGCGCCGCGGAAGTCTCCAGGCGCCAGCAGGCGGAAGCCTCAGAGCGTCGTAACCTGCTGGGCAGCGGCGATCGCAGCGATCGTAACCGCACCTATAACTTTCCGCAGGGCCGCGTGACCGATCACCGCATCAACCTGACGCTTTACCGTCTGGACGAAGCGATGGAAGGCAAGCTGGATATGCTGATTGAGCCGATCGTTCAGGAATATCAGGCCGATCAGCTGGCCGCCCTTTCCGAGCAGGAATGATGACTTTTCAGCAGTGGCTGACGCAGGCCATCGTCCGCCTGAGCCAAAGTGAAAGCCCGCGCCGGGATGCCGAAATCCTGCTGGGTCACGTGACCGGCAGGGCGCGGACCTATATTCTCGCCTTTGGCGAAACGGCGCTGACGGCGGCGCAGGCCGCCGAGCTGGAAACGTTGCTCAGCCGTCGCGCCCTGGGCGAGCCGGTGGCTCATCTGGTGGGCCAGCGCGAATTCTGGTCGCTGCCGCTGTTCGTTTCTCCCGCCACACTGATCCCGCGTCCGGATACCGAATGCCTGGTTGAACAGACGCTGGCGCGGTTATCCGACAAGCCGTGCCGCATTCTCGATCTCGGCACCGGCACCGGCGCCATCGCTCTGGCGCTGGCCAGCGAACGCCCCGATTGCCACGTCACCGCCGTTGACGTAATGCCCGACGCGGTGGCGCTGGCGGCGCGTAACGCTGAACATCTCGCTATCCCTAACGTCAGGATACTGCAAAGCCACTGGTTTAGCGCGCTCGCCGGGCAGCAGTTCGACATCATCGTCAGCAATCCGCCCTATATCGATGAAACCGACCCGCATCTTGCGCAGGGCGATGTGCGCTTTGAGCCGAAAACGGCGCTGGTCGCCGCCGATGGCGGTCTGGCCGATCTGGCGCATATCATCCGCGAAGGCCGCCGCTATCTGGCTGCCGGCGGCGTGATGCTGCTGGAACACGGCTGGACGCAGGGGGAAGCGGTGCGCGCAATCTTTCGCGCGGCGGGTTATGGCAATATTGCCACCTGTCGCGACTACGGAGACAACGAGCGTCTGACGCTCGGGCAATATCAGGGAGGCGTATGAATCTGTTTAACGCGGTACTGTATCTGCATATCGCCTGCGTGGTGGTTTCGGTGAGCCTGTTCGTGCTGCGCTACTGGTGGAGCTGGAGCGGAAACCGTCTGCTCGACCAGCGCTGGGTTCGTATCGCGCCGCACTGTAGCGATACGCTGCTGTTTCTCAGCGGCGCCGGATTAATGGCAATAACGCACTATCTGCCGTTTACCGAAGAGGGTACGTGGCTGACTGAGAAGCTGTTTGGCGTTATCATTTATATCGCATTGGGATTTATCGCGCTGGGCCGTCGTCGCCAGCGCAGTCAGCAGAGCCGGTTTGTCGCCTTTCTGCTGGCCCTGGTGGTGTTGTTTATCATTATTCAACTCGCCATCACAAGAACACCGTTACTGGGGTAAGGCATGAGGTCGTTAGCTGATTTCGAATTTAATAAAGCGCCGTTATGCGACGGCATGGTCCTCATTTCTGAATTAATCCGCGACGATTTTCCGACGCACTATGTGCAGGATGAGCTGGAGCGGCTGCTGGGCCTGGCGCGTGAGGAGATTGCCTCTTCGTGGGACCAGGAGCGCCAGATAGAACGTCTGCTGGAGCTTTTCTATCATGACTGGGGCTTTAGCGATTCGCGCGGCGTTTACCGCCTGTCCGACGTGCTCTGGCTTGATAAAGTCCTGAACAATCGTCAGGGTAGCGCGGTATCGCTAGGCGCAATCCTGCTGTGGATTGCTCAGCGTCTGGCGCTGCCGGTGGTGCCGGTGATTTTTCCGACCCAGATGCTGCTTCGCGCCGACCCTGAAGAGAGCGAAGAGATGTGGCTCATTAATCCATTTAACGGCGAAACGCTCAACGAGCATACGCTGGAAGTGTGGCTGAAGGGCAATATTAGTCCGGTCGCCGAGCTGTTTAACGAAGACCTCGATGAAGCCGACAACGCGGAAGTGATCCGCAAGCTGCTCGACACGCTCAAATCGGCGCTGATGGAAGAGCGGCAGATGGAGCTGGCGTTACGGACCAGCGAAGCGCTGCTGCAGTTCAATCCGGAAGACCCGTACGAAATTCGCGACCGGGGACTGATATACGCCCAGCTGGATTGCGATCACGTGGCGCTGCAGGACCTCAGTTACTTCGTTGAACAGTGCCCGGAGGATCCCATCAGCGAGATGATCCGCGCGCAGATCAACACCATTTCGCACAAACAAATTACATTGCATTAGTCTGAAACCATTCCGGTTACACCCTGATAAGGCGAACTTATGAAACAAAAAGTGGTTAGCATTGGTGATATCAACGTAGCAAACGACCTGCCATTCGTGCTGTTTGGCGGCATGAACGTGCTGGAATCCCGCGATCTGGCGATGCGTATCTGCGAACACTACGTGACCGTCACGCAGAAGCTGGGTATTCCTTATGTGTTCAAAGCCTCTTTTGATAAAGCTAACCGTTCTTCCATCCACTCCTATCGCGGGCCGGGTCTGGAAGAAGGGATGAAGATTTTCCAGGAGCTGAAACAAACGTTCGGCGTGAAAATCATCACCGACGTTCACGAAGCCAGCCAGGCTCAGCCGGTCGCTGACGTGGTGGACGTTATTCAGCTGCCTGCGTTCCTCGCCCGTCAGACCGATCTGGTTGAAGCGATGGCGAAAACCGGCGCGGTGATCAACGTGAAAAAACCGCAGTTCGTGAGCCCGGGCCAGATGGGCAATATCGTCGATAAGTTCATCGAAGGCGGCAACGACAAAGTGATCCTTTGCGATCGCGGCGCGAACTTCGGCTACGATAACCTGGTGGTCGACATGCTGGGCTTTGGCGTGATGAAGAAAGCCTCCAATAACTCACCGGTTATCTTCGACGTTACTCACGCTCTGCAGTGCCGCGACCCGTTTGGCGCCGCTTCCGGCGGACGCCGCGCGCAGGTTGCCGAACTGGCGCGCGCCGGGATGGCGGTGGGTATCGCCGGCCTGTTTATTGAAGCGCACCCGGATCCGGAACACGCGAAATGCGACGGTCCGTCCGCGCTGCCGCTGGATAAACTGGAGCCGTTCCTTAAGCAGATGAAAGCCATCGACGATCTGGTTAAAGGCTTCGATGAGCTGGATACCAGCAAGTAACCGTCGCTGAAATGACAAAAGCCTGCCCGTTGCAAAACCGGCAGGCTTTTTTTATCTCCCCGACAGGCGGACGCCGCCGGGGAAGGTTCAGGCAAAAATGGTCATCAGGTAGGCGGCGAACAGCGCCAGGTGCGCCGCGCCGTTCAGCACGTTGGTACGCCCGGTAGAGAACGATATCTGGCACAGCAGCAGCGAGGCGACCATCACCACCATTTCCGGCGCGCCAAGGCCAAAGCGCAGTTCGTTGCCGGTGAGGAAGGCGATAAGCGTCACCACCGGCACCGTCAGGGAAATGGTGGCCAGCACGGAGCCGAAGAACAGGTTCATCGCCCGCTGGACCTGATTGTTCAGGACCGCTTTCAGCGCGCCAAGGCCTTCCGGAGAGAGGATCAGCAGCGCGACCAGGAAGCCGGTAAAGGCGACGGGGGCATTCATGCTGGTCAGCAGCGTCTCCAGCGGATTGGCGTTCATTTTAGTCACGGCGATAACCGCAACCAGGTGTACCAGCAGCCAGGCGGTGTGCCACTTGCTGCTATGGGCCGACGGTTTGCCGTGATGCGGGTCATCGTCGTCGCCGTCATCCTCGTGTTCGTAAACAAACAGGCTCTGGTGCGTTTTCGTTTGAATCAGCAGGAACACGCCGTACATGGCGGCGGAGATCAGCGCAACCAGCAGTGCCTGGCCGGTGGTGAAATTAGCCCCGGGCAGCGCCATGGGAAAGACCAGGACGATGATCGCCAGCGGAAAGAGGGCGATGAGGTACTGTTTAAGGCCGAACAGATTCATATACTGGGTGGCGAATTTGCGCCCGCCCAACAATAAAGAAAAACCTACCAGCCCGCCGGTAACAATCATGATGATTGAATAAAGCGTATCTCGCATCAGGGTCGGCGCGGCGTCGCCGGTGGCCATTAATGCGGAAATCAGGCTGACTTCGAGAATAACCACTGAAAGGCTTAAAATTAACGAACCATAGGGTTCGCCAAGGCGGTGCGCCAGAACGTCGGCGTGGCGAACAACGCTGAACGCGCTGCTCAGAATCCCGACCAGCGCCAGGATATTAATGGCAACGACCACTGGCAGTGACTGGCTGCTTCCCCAGAAAAACAGCACCGCCAGCGCCAGAACCGGAAAGGCGAGGGTGGTCTCCTTGTGGCGGGTTTTCACCGCCTCATGTGCATCGGTCATGAATTATCTCCAGGTGTGCAGGTGTTATAATTATAGATACTGTAAGTTAATAAAATAACAGACATTGATCGAACTACTTTGTTTTTTTACTTAAATTTACCACTCTGACCATGGAAAAGTGGTAGATTGCCATAAACTGCGGTTACTATCGTTTTGTATTTATTATTCAGATAATTACTAAAACATCTTTCTCATTTATCCATCGCCTTGCCAGCCGGTAAATCGCCTGACAGACTGACTATTCACCCTAAATCTGGAGGTCGCCATGCCCTATAGCAACAAAAGTGAATTACCCGACAGCGTTCAGCACGTTCTGCCTGCGCATGCCCAGGAGATTTACAAAGAGGCCTTTAACAGCGCCTGGGACCAGTATAAGCATAAAGAAGACCGACGTGATGACGCCAGCCGTGAAGAGACGGCGCACAAAGTCGCCTGGGCGGCGGTGAAAAATGAGTACCAAAAAGGCGATGATGATAAGTGGCATAAGAAGAAGTAATCGCTTTTGCTACCTCATGTGCTGCCTGAGCCCTTGCCCGCGGCTCGTTCATTGCTTATTGTCAAATAAAGCTGGATAATAATTCGGCAATACTTCACGGATGGCACCAGATAATCGCCGGGAAGCGGGCAGTGGCGGAGGTAGTAGAAAGTGTTAACGCGTGATTTCTTACTGAATGCGGATTGTAAAACGGCGTTTGGCGCTATTGAGGAATCGCTTCTTTGGTCGGCAGAGCAGCGGGCAGCCTCTTTGGCGGCGACCCTGGCCTGTCGTCCGGACGATGGCTCGGTGTGGATCTTTGGCTACGGTTCGCTGATGTGGAATCCGGCGCTGGAGTATCGCGAGTCCTGTACCGGTACGCTACCGGGCTGGCACCGCGCGTTTTGCCTGCGGCTCACCGCCGGGCGCGGTAGCGCCACTCAGCCGGGTCGAATGCTGGCGTTGAAAGAGGGCGGGCGCACCACCGGGGTTGCCTACCGCCTGCCTGATGACACTCTCGAAGAAGAGTTGACCCTGCTGTGGAAGCGGGAGATGATCACCGGCTGCTACCTGCCGACCTGGTGTAAGCTGGATCTGGACGATGGCCGCACCGTCAATGCATTAGTTTTTATTATGGACCCGCGTCATCCGCTGTTTGAGGCGGACACCAGCGCGCAGGTGATTGCGCCGTTGATAGCGCGCGCCAGCGGCCCGCTTGGCACCAACGCTCAGTATCTGTTCTCGCTCGATCAGGAGCTGCGGAAACTCGGGATGTACGATGCCTGCCTCGACGATTTAGTCGGCAAGGTGCGTCATCTGCTGGGGGAAAGCAGCCAGCCCGGGCTGGCTTAAGAGTATATCGCCCGGGTTTCCCCGGGCGTTTGCTATCAGGCGGGAACGTAGCTGATGGAGTGCTCCAGCGACTGGCTGTGGCTGTCGATGAGAACGTTCCAGGTGCCGCTGTAAGGCACGGTCAGATACGCGCTATCTCTGTCCTGCACACTCAGAATATCCGCATGACTATCGCCAGGCACTTTGGCGCTCATCAGGTGAATGTGGCAGCGTTCGGAACAACGCACCACCAACGTATCACCGCCAAACAACGTTAAACTTGCTTTTACCATTGCCATTTAATCTCGACCCCGTTTCTGTCTACAGCATCCTGCCAGCCCATTAACCCGCGTGATATTGTTCACACTTTGCTCTGTGCATAACACCAAAGGGGAGGGGGACAGATGCTGATTTTGATCAAAAAAAGGAATAAAGATTAAACAAAAATGACGTTGTGCCTGAAAGCATTCAGCTGACATTGTTTTCGGTTAACAAACGCCGCCAGCTTAATATTTAATCCCGTTCAATGGCGGATTTTTAGAAGGTCAGGACTTTATCCGCCGCCAGCGTCCACTGCGCCAGCTCGACGAGGGTGCCAATCTCCACGCCATCAATCAGCGGCAGCGCGCCGATCCCCCGGCCGTCAGCGCAGGTTTTACACAGCTTCACCGGCACGTTTTGCGCGGTGAGGATCTCCAGCATCTGCTGAATGTTGTAGCCTTCCGCTGGCTTCTGTCCGCGCAGGCCGGCGGTCACCGCATCAGACATTAAAAATAATTTCAGTTCGAGGTCAGACTGCTGCTCGCGCAGGGCGATAGCCAGACGCAGGCTATTGAACAGGGATTCGCTGCCGTAGGCGGCACCGTTAGCGATAATCACAATACGTTGCATAAGGACTCCTTCTATAAGGCACGGTTATTGCTTGGCTGAAGTATAAAGCGTTAACCCGGGGGAAGGGTATGAATAATGTGGCGGGTAATACGCCTGAGGTGGTCGACTGGTTTGCGCGCGCGCGTCGCTTACAGAAGCGGCAGCTGCACCAGCTGGCGCAGCAGGGGGCGCTGGCAGGCCAGATAAGCGCGCTGGTGCATATGCTGCAGTGCGAGCGCGGCGCGTCAAATATCTGGCTATGCTCGGGCGGCAGACTATACGCGGCGGAGTGCCGGGCGGGCGCGGCGCTGGTTGATGAGCAGCTCACGCGGTTTTATGCGGCGCTGGAACCTGCCCGCGATGCCGCCAGCAGCGCGCTCTGCTGGCGCATTGCCTGCGCGGTGTGGTATCTGACGCAGCTTGTCGCGTTGCGTAAACGCGTGCGCGGCCTGGAGATTGCCGCCGAAGAGGCCACCGGGCAGTTTAGCCGCATTATCCGCCACCTGTTGAATATCGTTCCGCAGCTCAACGACAGTATCGACGATCCGCAAATCGCCGGGCGGATGGTCGCGCTTTACAGCTTTATGCAGGGGAAAGAGCTGGTCGGACAGGAGCGCGCGCTGGGCGCGCTGGGCTTTGCCCGCGGATTGTTCAGCGATGAGCTGCGCCAGCAGCTGGTGGACCGCATTGACGGCCAGCAGCCCTGTTTTGACACTTTTCAGGCTTTAGCCAGTTCGCCGCAAACCGTTCTGTTTGTTGAGCAGTGCCAGGCCGGCCTGGAAATTGAACAGCTGCGGCGGGTCGCCTGCACCCGCCAACCGCCGCCGGACGAGGGAGAAACGGCGCTGCGCTGGTTTTGCGTTCAGACCCAGCGTCTTGAGCAGCTGCGCGGCGTGGAAGAGCGGCTGATCGCAGACCTGCTTAACGCGGCCGATGCGCTGCTGGAGGGAGACGATCGGGAGGTCCAGGTGCCGCCCGCCGACTGGCAGGAGGACGGTATAGCCCTGCGGCTGGATAAGCAGCTGTTACCGCTGGTGCGCCAGCAGGCCCATGAGCTACAGCAGCTCTCCGCCCAGCTCGCGTCGTTAAAAGATGCGCTTGAAGAGCGCAAGCTGATTGAAAAAGCCAAAAGCGTGCTGATGACCCACCAGGGAATGCAGGAGGAGCAGGCCTGGCAGGCGCTGCGTAAAATGGCGATGGACAAAAATCAGCGCATGGTTGAGATAGCCCGCGCGCTGCTGACGGTGAAGTCGCTATGGCAAGTACCACCTAAGGAGTAGATGCACAATTAGTGGGCATATGTTGCCAGCCGACGGTGCAGTTTTTGCCTCAAACGCCCCCGGCAAGTGAGCCAACGCGCGTGAACCGGGCCTCCGCAAATCTGGCATTGGCTTTGCATTAAATAAAACGAGTGAATAAAGGTTTAGGGCAGCGGGCCAACGGCGGCACGTATGTCTAAGGATAAAGGCGTCCAGCGGTGCGTAAGCACCGCCGGGCGCTTTTTTTTTGCGCGTTTCTGGAGCGGGTATGGGCGATACGTTTTCAATTTCACGGCGGCGTTTATTACAGGCGGGGGCGGCGCTGGGCGGCGCGATGCTGCTCCCCGGCATAATGCAGGCGGCGTGGGCGGCTGGGTCGGATAAGCCGGAACAGACCACCGTGCGGGTGGGGTTTATTCCGCTAACCGACTGCGCTCCCTTAGCTATCGCTTCCCTGAAGGGATTCGATAAAAAGTACGGCATCACCCTCGTCCCGAGCAAGGAGGCCAGCTGGGCGGCGGTGCGCGACAAGCTGGTTGCCGGGGAGCTGGACGCCGCGCACATTCTGTACGGCATGCTCTACGGCCTTGAGCTGGGGATCGCCAGTAAACCGCAGGCGATGGCCAATCTGATGACCCTTAACCGCAACGGTCAGGCGATAACGCTCTCCAGCGAGCTGCAGGAGAAGGGCGTCACCGACCTGGGCGGGCTGAAAAAACTGATCGGCCAGCAGGCGCCGGGTAGCTACACCTTCGCCCACACCTTTCCAACCGGCACCCACGCGATGTGGCTCTACTACTGGCTGGCGAGCGGTGGAATTCATCCCTTTGACGATATTCGCACCGTCGTTGTGCCGCCGCCGCAGATGGTAATGAACATGCGCATCGGCAATATGAGCGGCTTTTGCGTTGGCGAACCGTGGAACGCGCGCGCGATTAACGATCGTATCGGCTTCACCGCCGCCACTTCGCAGGATATCTGGCCGGAGCATCCGGAAAAAATTCTCGGCACCCGCAGCGAATGGGTTGAGCGTCATCCCAACACCGCGCGCGCGCTGGTGGCGGCGCTGATAGAGGCCCAGCGCTGGATTGACGCATCCGCCGAGAACACCCGCGAAACGGCGCGCCTTCTCGCCAGACGCGCGTGGCTGAACACCAAAGAGCAGTACCTCAGCGGGCGCATGCTCGGCGAATACGACAACGGTATCGGCCGCCGCTGGCAGGACGCGCACCCGATGCGCTTCTACGAACGGGGAGAAGTGAGTTTTCCGTGGCTCTCGGACGGCATGTGGTTTTTGACCCAGTTCCGCCGTTGGGGATTGCTGAAGTCGGCGCCGGATTATCTGGCGGTGGCCCAGCGCATTAACCGGATTGACGTCTGGAAAGAGGCCGCGCAGGCGGTCGGCGGCATCAGCGCGCCGACGCAGGCGATGCGCAGCAGCACGCTGATCGATGGCAAGGTCTGGAATGGGGCCGATCCGGAAGGCTACGCCCGCAGTTTCGCGATTCAACGTAAGGGGGCATGAGATGAAACACGCATATAAACCGCAACCGCAGGCCGGCGCCGACAGCGCGCCCGGCGAAGTCATTACCCTGCCGCCGCTGCAGGTGCGCAAAACCACGCCTCCGCTCAGCCGCTGGCTGCGGGATGTCACCCAACGTCTTCTGCCGCCGCTGCTCGGGCTTGGATTGCTGCTGCTGGGCTGGCAGCTGGCGGCGATGAACAGCAAAGGCTTTCCGACGCCGCTCAGCACGCTGGATTCCGCGCTAACCCTTTTCGCCGACCCGTTTTATCAGGACGGGCCGAACGATATGGGCATCGGCTGGAACGTGCTGGCGTCGCTGCAGCGGGTGGCGGTGGGATTTGGCCTTGCCGCGCTGGCGGGAATTCCGCTCGGCTTCCTGATTGGCCGCTCGCTGTTTTTCGCCCGCATGTTTAACCCGCTGATCGCGCTGCTGCGCCCGGTCAGCCCGCTGGCCTGGCTGCCCATCGGCCTGCTGCTGTTCCAGAAAGCGGAACCCGCCTCCAGCTGGACCATTTTTATCTGCTCGATCTGGCCGATGGTCATTAACACCGCCGAGGGCGTGCGGCGCATTCCGGAAGATTACCTCAACGTCGCCCGGGTGCTGCAGCTGTCGGAGTGGACGGTGATGCGCAAGATCCTCTTTCCGGCGGTATTGCCCGCGGTGCTGACCGGGGTTCGTCTCTCCATCGGTATCGCCTGGCTGGTGATTGTCGCCGCCGAAATGCTCACCGGCGGCTTAGGGATCGGCTTCTGGATCTGGAACGAGTGGAACAACCTCAACGTCGAAAACATCATCATCGCCATCGTCATTATCGGCGTGGTCGGGCTGCTGCTGGAACAGGGGCTGATGCTGCTCGCCCGTCGTTTTAGCTGGCAGGAAAAATAGGGAGTCGCAGATGAAACCATTAATTCAGGTCCAGGGCGTCAGCCAGCGTTTTAACACCGCCAGCGGCGAATTCCTGGCATTGCAGAACGTCTCCTTCGACATCTACGAAGGGGAAACCATCAGCCTGATTGGCCACTCCGGCTGCGGTAAATCAACCCTGCTGAATCTGATAGCCGGGATAGCCCTGCCGACGGAAGGCGGCCTGCTGTGCGACAACCGTGAAATCGCCGGGCCTGGGCCGGAACGCGCGGTGGTGTTTCAGAACCACTCTCTGCTGCCGTGGCTGACCTGCTTTGACAACGTGGCGCTGGCGGTGGATCAGGTCTTTCGCCGCAGCATGAGCAAAGGCGAGCGTAAAGAGTGGATTGAGCACAACCTCGAGCGGGTACAGATGGGACACGCCCTGCACAAGCGCCCGGGAGAAATCTCCGGCGGCATGAAGCAGCGCGTTGGCATTGCCCGGGCGCTGGCGATGAAACCGAAAGTGCTGCTGCTGGATGAGCCCTTTGGCGCCCTTGATGCCCTGACGCGGGCGCATTTACAGGACGCGGTGATGCAGATCCAGCAGTCGCTGAATACCACCATCGTCATGATTACCCATGACGTTGATGAAGCGGTGCTGCTTTCCGACCGGGTGCTGATGATGACCAACGGTCCGGCGGCGACGGTCGGGGAGATCCTCGACGTCAATCTGCCGCGACCGCGCCATCGCGTGCAGCTGGCGGACGATAGCCGCTATCACCATCTGCGCCAGCAGATCCTGCACTTCCTCTATGAAAAACAGCCGAAAGCGGCATAGGGGGCGGCGATGAGGCGGCAACTGGTGATTATTGGCAACGGTATGGCGGCCACGCGCCTGGCGCAGGCGCTGGTGGAGCGCGATGCGCAGCGGTTTAGCATCACCCTCATCGGCGATGAGCCGTGCCAGGCCTATAACCGCATTCAGCTGTCGCCGGTGCTTGGCGCCGAAAAAGCGGCAAGCGAGACGCTGCTGCTGCCCGCGTCGTGGTATCCGCGGCATAACGTGACGGTACGCGCCGGTGAAACGGTTACGGCGGTGGATATTGCGGCCCGTACGCTGCAAACCACCGCAGGCGAACTGGGCTGGGATGAGCTGGTGTTCGCCACCGGCTCGCTGCCGTTTCTGCCGCCGCTGCCGGGCATCACCCAGCCGCACGTTTTTGCTTTCCGCACCCTGGCGGACGTTGAGGGCATCCTGGCCATCGACGGCCCGGCGGTGGTCATCGGCGGCGGCGTACTCGGCGTAGAGGCCGCCGCGGCGCTGCGGCGTCATTGTGACAGTGTCACTTTACTCCATCGCGGAAGCGGGCTGATGGAGCAGCAAATCGATGCTTTTGCCGGCGAGCAGCTGCAAATGCTGCTTGCCGAGCGCGGGATTCGCTGCGTGATGGAGAGCCGTATCGCCGCTATTGATGAACATCAGGTGCGGCTGGAGGACGGCCGCGCGTTTGCCGCCTCGCGGGTGGTGCTGGCGACCGGCGTGCAGCCGAACAAACGGCTGGCCGAGCGCAGCGGGCTGGCCTGCGCCCGCGGAATCCTCGTTGACCGCCAGCTGGCAACCGCGCAGCCGGGCGTCAGCGCCATCGGCGAGTGCTGTGAAATCGACGGTCAGACCTGGGGGCTGGTGGCACCGTGTCTGCGCCAGGCGGAGGTGTTGGCGGACCGCCTGTGCGCGACCCCTGGCGAGGATTTCAGCTGGCAGGACAGCGGCACCCGCCTGAAGGTCACCGGCATTGAGCTCTTCAGCGCCGGCGAGCTGCGGGCCGCCGAACAGGATGACGTATATACCAGCTGGGATCCGCTGGACCGCCACTACCGTCGCCTGCTGCTGCGCGACGGCAAGCTGCGCGGCGTACTGCTGCTGGGCGATTGCAGCAGCGCCGCGCCCCTCACCGCTCTGCTGGGGGCGCATGCGCCGGCGCCGGCAGAGTGGCTCTTCGATCCCTCTTCAACGATGCAGCCGCGCGCTGCGGGACAAACTACGATGACAAAACCTGTATTAGTGCTGGTCGGACACGGTATGGTCGGCCACCATTTTCTTGAGCAATGCGTCGACCGTCACCTTCATCAACAGTACCGGATTGTGGTGTTCTGCGAGGAGCGCTATGCCGCTTACGACCGGGTTCATCTGACTGAATATTTCGCCGGACGCAGCGCGGAATCGCTGTCGCTGGTTGAGGGCGATTTTTTCGCTCAGCACGGTATTGAGCTGCGCCTCAGCGAATCGGTCGCCAGCATCGACCGCGAAGCGCGGGTGGTGCGCGATGCCTTCGGCCACGAAACCCACTGGGATAAGCTGGTGCTGGCGACGGGGTCTTACCCGTTTGTTCCGCCGGTGCCGGGTCATAATCTCGAGGGCTGCTTTGTTTATCGTACGCTAGACGACCTCGACCAGATTGCCGCCCGCGCCGCAACCGCCCGACGGGGTGTGGTTATCGGCGGCGGCCTGCTCGGGCTGGAAGCGGCCAACGCGCTGAAGCAGCTGGGGCTGGAAACTCACGTTGTCGAGTTTGCGCCGAACCTGATGGCGGTGCAGCTGGACAACGGCGGCGCGGCGATGCTGCGGGAAAAAATCAGCCAACTGGGCGTCGGGGTGCATACCAGCAAGGCGACGACGGAAATTGTGCGCAATGAGCAGGGGCTGCAGCTGAACTTCGCCGACGGCAGCTCGCTGGCGACCGATATGCTGGTGTTCTCCGCCGGTATTCGCCCCCAGGACGCGCTGGCGCGCAGCGGCGGACTGAACGTAGGCGAACGTGGCGGCATATGCATCGACAACCAGTGCCGTACCTCCGACCCGGACGTACTGGCGATCGGCGAATGCGCCCTGTGGGAAAACAAAATTTATGGTCTGGTGGCGCCCGGCTATCAGATGGCGCGCGCCGCGGCGGCCACCCTTGCGGGCGAGGCGGGCTGCTTTAGCGGCGCGGATATGAGCACTAAGCTAAAGCTGCTGGGCGTCGATGTCGCCTCGTTCGGCGACGCCCAGGGGCGCACGCCGGGCTGTCAGAGCTATCAGTGGACTGATGGGCCGCAGCAGATCTACAAAAAAATCGTGGTCAGCGCGGAGGGCAAAAAACTGCTCGGCGGGGTGCTGGTCGGGGATGCCAGCGACTATGCCACGCTGCTACAGATGATGCTTAACGGGATGGCTTTACCCAAACACCCGGAAAGCCTGATCCTTCCGGCGCGTGAGGGCAGCGCGCCAAAAGCGCTCGGGGTAGCGGCGCTGCCGGACAGCGCGCAGATTTGCTCCTGTCACAACGTCAGCAAAGGCGATATCTGCCAGGCGGTGAGCGGCGGCGCGGGCGATATGGCGGCGATAAAAAGCTGCACTAAAGCGGCGACCGGCTGCGGCGGCTGTAGCGCGCTGGTGAAACAGGTGATGGAGTACCAGCTTGCCGGGCAGGGCGTCGAAGTTAAAAAGGATATCTGCGAGCACTTTCCGTGGTCGCGGCAGGAGATCTATCACCTGGTACGCGTCAACCATATCCGCACCTTCGAACAGCTGATTGCCCGCTATGGACACGGCCACGGCTGTGAAGTCTGTAAACCTCTGGTGGCCTCGGTGCTGGCCTCCTGCTGGAATGAATATCTGCTGAAGCCGGCGCATCTGCCGCTTCAGGACACCAACGATCGCTACTTCGCCAATATTCAGAAAGACGGCACCTATTCGGTGGTGCCGCGCATGGCGGCGGGAGAGGTGACGCCGGACGGGCTGATTGCGATCGGCCAGATCGCCAAACGCTATCAGCTATACAGTAAAGTGACCGGCGGCCAGCGTATCGACCTGTTCGGCGCGCGCCTGGAGCAGCTCCCGGCAATCTGGCGCGAGCTGGCCGAGGCGGGATTTGAAACCGGCCACGCCTACGGCAAATCCCTGCGGACGGTGAAATCCTGCGTCGGTTCGACCTGGTGCCGCTACGGCGTCCAGGATTCCACCGGCCTGGCGGTCACCCTCGAACATCGCTACAAGGGGCTGCGCGCGCCGCACAAAATTAAAATGGCCGTCTCCGGCTGTACCCGCGAATGCGCGGAAGCCCAAGGGAAAGATATTGGGGTTATCGCCACGGAGAAGGGCTGGAACCTGTACGTTTGCGGCAACGGCGGCATGAAGCCGCGCCATGCCGACCTGTTCGCCAGCGATCTTGATGAGGCCACCCTTATTCGCAGTATTGATCGGCTGCTGATGTTCTACATTCGTACCGCGGATCGCCTGCAGCGCACCAGTACCTGGATGGACAACCTTGAAGGCGGGGTCGACTATCTGCGCGAGGTGATCCTCGAAGACAGCCTCGGCATCGGCGAAGAGCTGGAGCAGGAGATGGCGCGGGTGGTCGAGAGCTACCAGTGCGAATGGCAAACCACCCTTAACGATCCGCAGCGGCTGGCGCTGTTCCGCTCCTACGTGAACAGCGATGAGCCGGACGAAAGCGTACAGCGGCAAACCCTGCGCGGCCAGCCACAGCTGGCCCCGTTCGCGGCGCAGGCCGAACCGGCGCTGCCGTCCCGCCCGTGGCAGGCCATTTGCGATCTCGACGCCATTCCACAGCAGGCGGGGATTGGCGCGCGGCTCGGCGAGCGGCAGATTGCGCTGTTCCGCTTCGGCGACCAGGTGTATGCCCTCGATAACCTTGAACCGGGCAGCGAGGCCAACGTTTTGTCGCGCGGCCTGCTTGGCGATGCGGGCGGCGAACCGATCGTGATTTCGCCTCTGTATAAGCAGCGTATCCGCCTGCGCGATGGCCGCCAGTGCGACGGCGGCGAACTGGCGGTACGCGCCTGGCCGGTTAAAGTGGAGAACGGTAAAGTGTGGGTTGGCAACCAGCAGCTGCTGGCGCGCGCGGAGGCCTCCTGATGACGGAAACCAGGACCACGTGTCCCTATTGCGGAGTCGGCTGCGGCGTTATCGCCAGCCTGAATGCCGATGGCCAGGTTACCGTACGCGGGGATGAGCAGCACCCGGCAAACGTTGGCCGCCTGTGCGTGAAGGGGGCGGCGCTGGGCGAAACCGTCGGCCTGGCGGGAAGATTGCTCTTCCCGGAAGTCGACGGCGAGCGCGCAACCTGGACTCAGGCGCTGGCGGCGGCGGGTTCGCGCCTGCGGGAGGTTATCGACCGTCACGGGCCGCAGGCGGTGGCGTTTTATGCCTCCGGCCAGCTGCTGACCGAAGACTACTACGCGGCGAATAAGCTGATGAAGGGGTTTATCGGCGCGGCAAATATCGATACCAATTCGCGGCTGTGCATGTCTTCAGCGGTCACCGGCTACAAACGGGCGCTGGGCGCTGATGTGGTGCCGTGCAGCTATGAGGACGTGGAAAACAGCGATCTGGTGGTGCTGGTCGGGTCGAACGCCGCCTGGGCGCATCCGGTACTCTATCAGCGGCTGGCGCAGGCGAAGCGCGACAATCCGCAGATGCGGGTGGTGGTCATTGATCCGCGTCGGACCGCCACCTGCGATATCGCGGACCGGCATCTGGCGCTGGCTCCCGGCAGCGACGGCGGGCTGTTTGTCGGCCTGCTGAACGCCATTGCCGCCAGCGGCGCCATCAGCGGCGATTTCAGCGATGCGCCGCAGGCGCTGGCTATCGCCCGGAACTGGGACCTCGACAAAGTAGCGCAGTTCTGCGGCCTGCCGCGACAGCAGGTCGCCGATTTCTACAGCGAGTTTATCGCCGCTCCGCGCGCCATCACGCTCTATACCATGGGGATTAACCAATCCGCCAGCGGCAGCGATAAATGCAACGCTATCATCAACGTTCACCTGGCGAGCGGGAAATTCGGCCGCCCGGGCTGCGGGCCTTTTTCGCTGACCGGACAACCTAACGCCATGGGCGGGCGCGAGGTTGGCGGGCTGGCGACCATGCTGGCGGCGCATATGAATTTTGAAACCGATGATTTACGGCGTCTGGCGCGCTTCTGGGGGACCGAACGTCTGGCGCAAACGCCGGGGCTGACGGCGGTGGATCTGTTCGCCGCCATTGGCCGCGGCGAGGTGAAAGCGGTGTGGATTATGGGCACCAATCCGGTGGTGTCGCTGCCGGACAGCCATGCGGTAAGCGAAGCGCTGGCGGCCTGTCCGCTGGTCATCGTTTCCGACGTCGCCGCCGCTACCGATACCGGACGCTTTGCCCATATCCGCTTTCCCGCGCTGGCGTGGGGAGAGAAGAGCGGCACGGTAACCAACTCCGAACGGCGGATCTCACGCCAGCGCGCTTTCATGCCGCCGCCGGGGGAGGCCAGAGCCGACTGGTGGATCGTCGCCCGCGTGGCCCAGGCGCTGGGCTTCGGCTCCGCCTTTGCCTGGCAGCATCCGCACGAGGTGTTCAGCGAACACGCCGCGCTTTCAGGATATGAAAACGATGGCCAGCGGGCGTTTGACATCGGCGGACTGGCGGATCTCAGCCGCGAAGCGTGGGATGCGCTGGAACCGGTGCGCTGGCCGGTGAGCCGCAGCCATGCAAGCTGGGGTTTGCTCAAGGGGTGGCACCGCAGCGGCAAACTGCGCATGGTCCCGGTGACCCCACAGCCCACTCGGGCGTTCACCGATGCGTTCTATCCGCTGATCCTCAACAGCGGGCGGATCCGCGATCAGTGGCACACCATGACCCGCACCGGCTCGGTGCCGCGTCTGATGCAGCATATTAGCGAACCGGTGGTGGAAGTCGCGCCAGCGGACGTGACGCGCTATCAGCTGCTGGAAGGTGAACTGGCGCGGGTCCGCTCACCGAATGGGGTGATGGTAGCAAAAGTGACAATCAGCGCTGGCCAGCGTCCCGGGTCGCTGTTTGTGCCGATGCACTGGAATGATCAGTATGCTCGCCAGGGACGGGTGAATAACCTGCTGAGGGCGGTCACCGACCCGCACTCCGGGCAGCCGGAGAGTAAACAGGCGGCGGTAGCGATAGCCGCCTGGCTGCCGGCGTGGAAAGGCGAGCTTTTTGCTCGCCAGCCGGTTCCGCTCCCCGCCTCGCTGCACTGGCGGCGGCGGGCGGCGCAGGGCGTTATCCATCTTTCGCTGGCGGGGGATATCCGCTCCCGCGACTGGCTTGTGGGCTGGTGTCAGCGGCAGGGATGGCAGATGCAGGTAGCCGAAGGCGGCAACGTCTGGAACCTGCTGGCGTGGCAGGGGGGAGAGCTGATGCTCGGCTGGTGGAGCGACGCCAGCGAGCCGGCTATTGATGCCGAGTGGATTCACGCCGCGTTTCGCACCCCGCCGCAGAACGCCGCCCGGCGCCACGCACTATTGAGCGGCAGAAAAGGCGGCGATGAGATGCCGCGCGGGCGCATTATCTGCAGCTGCTTTAGCGTGGGCGAACGGGCGATAGGCGAAGCGATTGCCAGCGGCTGCCGTACGCCTGCCGCGCTGGGGGCGAAACTCAAATGCGGCACCAGCTGCGGTTCCTGTCTCCCGGAGCTTAAGGCGCTGCTGGCGGCGAAGCGGGTTCAGGCCTGAGATTCAGCATATTCCTGGAATCGCGCGAGAGGCTGCGAGGGCGGGCAAAAAACGATAAACTTAGGTTTTGCCGCCACCACTTCGTGAGTAGACGTAACCGATTTGAGCTCCTTGTCGTTCCGCATAACCCCGTATTTACCGCTTCTCCTGCTGCTGGCAGGCGCGCCCGCCCGCGCGTTGCAGGACAATCAGGCGTTCTCCGGCGCGCCTGAGAGCTTACCCGACCTCGGCCTGGCGCCGCAGGTCGACGACGATGCAAAGCACTTTGCCGAGATGGCGAAGAAATTTGGCGAAGCCAGTATGAGCGATAACGGGCTGACAACCAGCGAACAGGCGCGAGTATTTGCCATCGGTAAACTGGGGAACGAGGTCAGCCACCAGCTGGAGAACTGGCTTTCGCCGTGGGGCAACGCCAACGTCGATCTGCTGGTGGATAAAGAGGGCCATTTTACCGGCAGCAAAGGGAGCTGGTTTGTCCCTCTGCAGGATAACGGCGACTACCTTACCTGGAATCAGTACTCGGTCACCCAGCGGGATACGGGTCTGGTCGGCAATATTGGTCTCGGCCAGCGCTGGCGGATGGGCTCCTGGCTGCTGGGCTACAACTCTTTCTACGATAAAGCCCTGGACGATCGGATGGCGCGCGGCAGCGTCGGGGCCGAAGCCTGGGGTGAGTCGCTGCGCCTGTCGGCGAACTACTACCAGCCGCTCGGCGGCTGGCAGCAGGGGAGTAGCCTGACCCAGCAGCAGCGTATGGCGAGCGGCTACGATGTGACCGCCCAGGCGCGGCTGCCGTTTTATCAGCACATTAATACCAGCGTCAGCGTGGAGCAGTATTTTGGCGATAGCGTCGATCTGTTCCATTCGGGTAACGGCTACCATAACCCGGTCGCGGTGTCGGTGGGGCTGAATTACACTCCCGTTCCGCTGGTGACGGTCACGGCTAAGCATAAGCAGGGCGAGAGCGGCGTCAGCCAAAATGATGTCGGGCTGAAGCTGAACTATCGTTTCGGCGTCCCGCTGAAGCAGCAGCTGGCGGCCGATGAAGTCGCCGTTAGCCGATCGCTTCGCGGCAGCCGCTACGACAGCCCGGAACGGGATAACCTGCCGGTCGTTGAATATCGCCAGCGTAAAACGCTGTCGGTTTATCTGGCGACGCCGCCCTGGGATCTTCAGCCGGGGGAGACGGTGCAGCTGAAACTGCAGATTCGCAGCCTGCACGGCATTAAGTCGCTGAGCTGGCAGGGGGACACCCAGGCGCTAAGCCTGACATCGCCAATTGAGGCGAACAGTACGGACGGCTGGACCGTGATTATGCCGCGCTGGAGCAGCGAAGCCGGGGCGAGCAACCGCTGGCATCTTTCGCTGGTGGTGGAGGATAAAACGGGTCAGCGCGTCTCATCCAATGAGATCGCACTGGCGCTGACTGAGCCGTTGGTACGGGTACCGGCCGAGGGCGTGTCGTGGCAGCATCTGCCCTAGAATACGCGCTCCTGATGGACCCAAACCGCCGCTTCCACGCGCGATTTCAGCTTCATTTTCTTGAGCATATGCTTGACGTGGACTTTGACCGTGCTTTCGGTGATGTCCAGACGGCGGGCGATCATTTTGTTCGGCAGGCCCTGGGCAATCAGCTTGAGAATATCGCGCTCGCGCGGGGTCAGCTGGCTGATGTCGCGGTCCGAGGTGGCGCGATTAGCGCGCAGGCTGGCAGCCAGCACCGGGGTTAACGCTTCGCTGAGCACCATTTCGCCTGCCGCGGCCTGCTGCAGCGCCTTCAGCAGATCTTCCGGTTCCATATCCTTCAGCAGATAGCCGTCGGCGCCGCGTTTCAGAGCGGTCACCACATCTTCTTCATGATTGGAAACGCTAAATACCACCACGCGGCCGGAAAGCGACTTTTCGCGCAGCTTGTCGAGGGTTTCCAGACCGTTCATGCCCGGCATATTGAGATCCAGCAGAATCAAATCGGGATCTAATGATTCCGCCATCGCAATCCCTTGCTCGCCGTTGCTGGCTTCGCCGATAACCTGGATGTCCGGGGCCATGCTGATCAGCTGTTTGACGCCGGTGCGCAGCATCGGGTGATCGTCGATGAGAAGGATGGTTGCCCGTTCCTGTTGACTCATGAAGTTCTCCTTATTGGATTGAAAACGATTTTTCAGGGATAAAAGTGACCACCACTTCGGTACCGCCGGTTTCCCGACGCCGAACCTGACAGTCCCCGCGCAGGCTCTGCGCGCGATCGCGCATGATAATCAGGCCGTAGTGGTTGCTGCGCTCCGCGTGATCCGGCACGCCGCGACCGTTATCGGCCACCGTCAGCCGGACCTGATTGTCCCGCAACGCCACGGTAACGCTGACCTCGGTGGCATTGGCGTGCTTCAGCGCGTTGCTGAGCGCTTCCCGGGCGATTTGCAGCAGATGAATGGCCTGATGCGATGGAACAAAACGCGGCGGCAGCTGATAATCCAGGCGTACCGTGAAACCGAAGTGGGCGCTGTATTCCCGGCAGCTGGCCTCCAGCGCCGGGCGCAGCCCCGGTTCGGTGAGCTGTAGCCGGAAGGTTGTCAGCAGTTCGCGCAGCTGGGCCCAGGAGGTATTGAGTTCATTACGGATTTGCCCCAGCAGCTGGCGGCTCGCTTCCGGCAGATCGTCGCCCTGCATCTGCAGGCAGCTAACCTGCATTTTCATACAGGAGAGCGACTGGGCGATGGAGTCGTGGAGCTCGCGGGCGATAGTGGCGCGCTCCTCCATCACGATAAGCTGCTGCTGGCGCTCCTGATGGCGATCGAGGGCGAGGGTGCCGGTGAGTTGTTCAACCAGCGTATCCACCAGCTGCTGCTGATCGTGGCTCAGATGCCGCCCGGCGGGCAGGGTGGCCAGCAAAATACCGTACTGATTATGGGCATCCGACAGCCGCCATTTTAAGGTGGTGCCGGTATCCGGCAGCGGCGGCAGATCGCGCGGACACAGATAGCAGCCTCTGTCGTCGCACTGAATATCGGAGTGGCAGGAAAACTCCTGATGGTTGTCTTCATCTTCCATATCGTAAACGCGAACTTCAATATCGCGCAGCAGGGTTAGCCCCTGTAACCCGTTAAGAACGGGCGAAATGCGCTCGCAGAGCGGCGCGTTCGAGTGCAGTCGGCGGTTGGCCTGCCACAGGAAGGCGAGGATCTCGTTTTTCTGCTCCAGACCGGCGGTTTTTTCCTGCACCCGGCGTTCAAGCACCGAATAGCTCTCCGCCAGCTCTTCAGACATATTGTTCAGCGCCATACCGAGCGTCGCCATCTCGTTGCGTCCGCTAATCTGCGCGCGCTGGGTAAAATCGCGACGGCTCACCGCTCGGGCCATGCCGAGCAGCTGTTTCCACGGGCGTAGCAGGCGGGCGCGCAGCCAGACGATGGTAAACACCAGCAGCAGCGCCATCCCCACGGCCATGATGCGCTGGATCCAGACCACGTGTTTAATCCGCTCCTCAGTGGTGTGATCGAAAGCGGTCACCAGCTGGTCGATGCGATCGACAAAGCCGGCGACATCCGTCGCGACCGAGGCCTGATTTTGCGCCCTGCGCATCCCCGGCGCCAGCTCCAGCTGCCAGTAGTGCTGTAACGCCTGAAGCTGGCGCTGCTGATCGTCATGGCGAGCGGCGTACTGCAGTTCCGGGCTAAAAACGGTTGCCGTCATTTCATCGAGCAGCTTTTGATCGCTTTCGCCCAGCGGTACTGCCGCCAGCAGGCGGTAGCTCTGCATGCGCAGCGAGCCGGCTTTGTTAATCGCATGCGCGCTGCCCTGAACGCCGTGCACCAGGCGAGAAGAGATCGCCATTCCGGCGACGCCGATGACCGTGGCTAACAGAACGATTAACGCGAGTTGATTAACCAGCGTTAGCGGCGTAAAAAGACGTTTCAACATGGGGTATGAGGCTCCTGACCGGCAAATCATCCGGGAGTGGCGCTTATTCTCGGACATCCCCTGGAGTATACCCATACCCCTAAAGGATTACCCCTTAATTGTCAGGGTGTGATGGATTGGTGGCAGACGTTCGGGCAATACCAGCACTGACGTGAAAAACCACACTTTTTTACGCAGAAATAGCTACTCACTTCGGGTGATGCGTTTTTTTTAGCCAAATTAGCGCCAACTTTTCCTTTGATTTATATCAACTTACCGCCGCCTGTAACCCATAAGGTAGCCAGGGTTAATATGAATTATTAGAGGTGTCTATGAGTCACTCTTCAATCCCGGAGAAGACTAACAGTTCAGTCATTAGCGACTGGCGTCCCGAAGATCCTGAATTCTGGCAGCAGCGCGGTCATCGCGTCGCCAGCCGCAATCTGTGGATCTCCGTTCCGTGTCTTTTGCTGGCATTCTGCGTCTGGATGTTGTTCAGCGCCGTTGCCGTCAACCTGAATAAAGTCGGCTTTCAGTTTACCACCGACCAGTTGTTTATGCTGACCGCGCTCCCGGCGCTCTCCGGCGCGCTGCTGCGCGTGCCTTACGCGTTTATGGTACCGCTGTTCGGCGGACGTCGCTGGACCGCGTTCAGTACCGGGATCATGATCGTGCCCTGCGTCTGGTTAGGCTTCGCGGTACAGGATACCTCTACGCCCTTCAGCGTTTTCGTGATTATTTCTCTGCTCTGCGGTTTTGCGGGGGCGAACTTTGCTTCCAGTATGGCTAACATCAGCTTCTTCTTTCCGAAGCAGAAGCAGGGCGGCGCGCTGGGCATCAACGGCGGCCTCGGGAACATGGGCGTCAGCGTAATGCAGCTGGTTGCCCCTCTGGTGGTTTCGCTGTCGATCTTCGCCGTCTTTGGCGGTACCGGCAGCGAGCAGCCGGACGGTTCCATGCTGTATCTGGAAAACGCGGCGTGGATCTGGGTGCCGTTCCTGATTATCTTCACCCTGGCGGCGTGGTTCTTTATGAACGATCTGTCGGCGTCGAAGGCGTCGCTGAGCGAGCAGCTACCGGTACTGAAGCGCGCCCATCTGTGGATTATGGCGCTGCTCTATCTTGCCACCTTCGGCTCGTTTATCGGCTTCTCGGCGGGCTTCGCCATGCTGTCGAAGACCCAGTTTCCGGATGTGCAGATTCTGCACTATGCGTTCTTCGGGCCGTTTATCGGCGCCCTGGCGCGCTCGACCGGCGGGGCGATCTCCGACCGCCTCGGCGGGACTCGCGTGACGCTGGTGAACTTCGTGGTTATGGCTATCTTCTGCGGCCTGCTGTTCCTGACGCTGCCGACCCACAGCGAGGGCGGCAACTTTATTGCCTTCTTCGCGGTATTTATGGTGCTGTTCCTGACCGCCGGTCTGGGCAGCGCGTCTACCTTCCAGATGATCTCGGTTATCTTCCGCAAAATGACCATGGATCGCGTTAAGGCGCAGGGCGGCAGCGAAGCGCAGGCCATGCGTGAAGCGGCGACCGATACGGCGGCGGCGCTGGGCTTTATTTCGGCGATTGGCGCGATTGGCGGCTTCTTTATTCCAAAAGCGTTTGGTATTTCGCTGGATTTAACCGGCTCACCGGCCGGCGCCATGAAGGTCTTCCTGGTGTTCTATATCGCCTGCGTGGTGATTACCTGGGCAGTCTACGGACGCAAGCAGAAATAATATTTCTTTCTGAGTTTCTGCAAAGGGCGCAACGGTATTTGCGCCCTTTTTAGCGTTTATTTTTTAGTTACAACATACTAATGGTGTGGGGTAATTTTAAAAGCCGCCTGAAGTCACAGAAAAAATGACTTAAGGGGTATCTACCCCTTAATACCATGGCGAATCGCTAATCCTTATTTTCTGCAGGCTTTTATGCAAAATATCTTTGTTAATCAATAAAATAAAAAATAGAAATAAATACCACTTTGGTGGTAATTACTGTGTTAACCCGTTTTTATAAGCCATATCGTCTTGATCGTTATCAATTCTCTCCCTCTTTCATAGCGTTACCTTCGCTGCAAATCCAGCAATGTCGATTTATCAGAGAGCCGTCAGGCTCCACACAGGAGAGACCCGATGAGTAAATTCCTGGACCGGTTTCGCTACTTCAAACAGAAGGGTGAAACCTTTGCCGATGGGCACGGCCAGCTTCTAAAAACCAACCGGGACTGGGAGGATGGATACCGTCAACGTTGGCAGCACGATAAAGTTGTGCGCTCCACCCACGGTGTCAACTGCACCGGTTCGTGCAGCTGGAAGATTTATGTCAAAAATGGTCTGGTTACCTGGGAAACCCAGCAGACCGACTATCCGCGCACCCGTCCGGATATGCCAAACCACGAGCCTCGCGGCTGCCCGCGCGGCGCCAGCTACTCCTGGTATCTTTACAGCGCCAACCGCCTGAAGTATCCGCTGATGCGCAAACGCCTGATGAAAATGTGGCGTGAAGCGAAAGTTCAGCACAGCGATCCGGTGGATGCCTGGGCCTCTATTATTGAAGACGCCGACAAAGCGAAAAGCTTTAAGCAGGCGCGCGGCCGCGGCGGTTTCGTGCGTTCGTCCTGGCAGGAAGTGAACGAGCTGATTGCCGCCTCTAACGTCTACACCGTCAAAACCTACGGCCCGGACCGCGTGGCGGGCTTCTCGCCTATTCCGGCGATGTCGATGGTCTCCTATGCCTCCGGCGCGCGCTATCTGTCGCTGATCGGCGGCACCTGCCTGAGCTTCTACGACTGGTACTGCGACCTGCCGCCTGCGTCACCGCAGACCTGGGGCGAGCAGACCGACGTGCCGGAATCCGCCGACTGGTATAACTCCAGCTATATTATCGCCTGGGGTTCCAACGTTCCGCAGACCCGTACCCCGGATGCCCACTTCTTTACCGAAGTGCGCTACAAAGGTACCAAAACCGTTGCCATCACCCCTGACTACGCCGAAATCGCCAAGCTCTGCGATCTGTGGCTGGCGCCGAAGCAGGGTACCGATGCGGCGATGGCGCTGGCGATGGGCCACGTCATGCTGCGCGAGTTCCATCTCGACAAACCGAGCCAGTATTTCACCGATTACGTGCGCCGCTACACCGACATGCCGATGCTGGTGATGCTCGAAGAGCGCGACGGCTATTACGCCGCGGGCCGCATGCTGCGCGCGGCTGATCTGGTGGACGCATTAGGTCAGGAAACGAATCCGGAATGGAAAACCGTCGCCTTTGATGAGAAGGGCGAAATCACCGTACCGAACGGCTCTATCGGCTTCCGCTGGGGCGACAAAGGCAAGTGGAATCTGGAACAGCGCGACGGCAAAACCGGTGAAGACGTTGAGCTGCGCCTGAGCCTGCTGGGCGGCCACGACGATATCGCCAACGTCGGCTTCCCGTATTTTGGCGGCGAAGGTACCGAGCACTTTAATAAAGTCGAGCTGGAAAATGTGCTGCTGCACAAACTGCCGGTCAAACGCCTGCAGAAGGCCGATGGCTCTAGCGTGCTGGTCACCACCGTCTACGACCTGACCATGGCGAACTACGGTCTGGATCGCGGTCTTGGCGATGAAAACTGCGCCAGCAGCTACGACGACGTCAAAGCGTATACCCCGGCATGGGCGGAGAAAATCACCGGCGTTTCCCGGGCGCACATTATCCGTACCGCGCGGGAGTTTGCCGATAACGCCGATAAGACCCACGGCCGTTCGATGATCATTGTCGGCGCCGGTCTGAACCACTGGTTCCACCTCGATATGAACTATCGCGGTCTTATCAATATGCTGATCTTCTGCGGCTGCGTCGGTCAGAGCGGCGGCGGCTGGGCGCACTATGTCGGCCAGGAAAAACTGCGTCCGCAGACCGGATGGCAGCCGCTGGCGTTTGCTCTCGACTGGCAGCGTCCGGCGCGTCATATGAACAGCACGTCGTACTTCTATAACCACTCCAGCCAGTGGCGCTACGAAACCGTGACCGCACAGGAACTGCTGTCGCCGTTAGCGGATAAATCCCGCTACAGCGGCCACCTGATTGACTTCAACGTGCGCGCTGAACGTATGGGCTGGCTGCCGTCGGCGCCGCAGCTGGGCACCAACCCGCTGCGCATCGCGGAAGAGGCGAAGAAAGCGGGCATGACGCCGGTCGATTACACCGTCAAATCCCTGAAAGAGGGTTCCATTCGCTTTGCCGCAGAGCAGCCGGAAAACGGTAAAAACCATCCGCGCAACCTGTTTATCTGGCGTTCTAACCTGCTGGGCTCTTCCGGTAAGGGCCACGAGTACATGCTGAAGTACCTGCTGGGTACGGAAAACGGTATTCAGGGCAAAGATCTCGGTAAGCAGGGCGGCGTGAAGCCGGAAGAAGTGGAGTGGAAAGACAACGGTCTCGACGGCAAGCTGGATCTGGTGGTGACACTCGATTTCCGTCTGTCGAGCACCTGCCTCTATTCCGACATCGTGCTGCCGACCGCCACCTGGTATGAAAAAGACGACATGAATACCTCGGATATGCATCCGTTTATTCATCCGCTATCAGCCGCCGTCGACCCGGCCTGGGAATCGAAAAGCGACTGGGATATCTACAAAGATATCGCGAAGAAATTCTCTGAAGTCTGCGTGGGGCACCTCGGCAAAGAGACCGACGTGGTGACGCTGCCTATCCAGCACGACTCCGCCGCCGAACTGGCGCAGCCGCTGGACGTTAAGGACTGGAAAAAAGGCGAATGTGACCTGATTCCTGGGAAAACCGCGCCCCATATTCTGACCGTCGAGCGCGATTATCCGGCGACATACGAACGCTTCACTTCTATCGGCCCGCTGATGGAGAAAATCGGCAACGGCGGGAAAGGCATCGCCTGGAATACCCAGAGCGAAATGGATCTGCTGCGCAAGCTCAACTACACCAAAGCGGACGGCCCGGCGAAAGGCCAGCCGATGCTTAACACCGCAATTGATGCGGCAGAGATGATCCTGACCCTGGCGCCGGAGACCAACGGCCACGTGGCGGTGAAAGCCTGGGCGGCGCTCAGCGAATTTACCGGTCGCGACCATACGCATCTGGCGACGAATAAAGAAGAGGAAAAAATCCGCTTCCGCGATATTCAGGCCCAGCCGCGCAAAATTATCTCCAGCCCGACCTGGTCCGGACTCGAAGATGAGCACGTTTCCTATAACGCCGGCTACACCAACGTTCACGAACTGATCCCGTGGCGTACGCTTTCCGGCCGCCAGCAGCTGTATCAGGATCACCAGTGGATGCGTGATTTCGGCGAAAGCCTGCTGGTCTATCGTCCGCCAATTGATACCCGTTCGGTGAAAACGGTGATGGGGGCGAAATCCAACGGCAACCCGGAGAAGGCGTTGAACTTCCTGACGCCGCACCAGAAGTGGGGTATCCACTCCACCTACAGCGACAACCTGCTGATGCTGACGCTGTCGCGCGGCGGGCCGATTGTGTGGATGAGCGAAGCGGACGCCAAAGATCTGGGGATTGAGGATAACGACTGGATCGAGGTGTTCAACAGCAACGGCGCGCTGACCGCCCGCGCGGTGGTCAGCCAGCGCGTGCCGGCCGGGATGACCATGATGTACCACGCCCAGGAGCGTATCGTAAACCTGCCGGGTTCAGAGGTAACCGAGCAGCGCGGCGGGATCCACAACTCCGTGACCCGTATTACGCCGAAGCCGACCCATATGATCGGCGGCTATGCCCAGCTGGCCTACGGCTTTAACTACTACGGCACGGTAGGGTCGAACCGCGATGAGTTCGTGGTGGTACGTAAGATGAAGAATATTAACTGGTTAGATGGCGAAGGTAACGACCAGGTACAGGAGAGCGTAAAATGAAAATTCGTTCACAAGTCGGCATGGTGCTGAATCTCGATAAGTGCATCGGCTGTCATACCTGCTCGGTCACCTGTAAAAACGTCTGGACCAGCCGCGAGGGTATGGAGTACGCGTGGTTCAACAACGTTGAAAGTAAGCCGGGCGTCGGTTTCCCGAACGACTGGGAGAATCAGGAGAAGTGGAAGGGCGGCTGGATCCGTAAGATCAACGGCAAGCTACAGCCGCGCATGGGCAACCGCGCGATGCTGCTCGGTAAAATCTTTGCTAACCCGCATCTGCCGGGCATCGACGACTACTACGAGCCGTTTGACTACGACTACCAGAACCTGCACAACGCGCCGGAAAGCAAACACCAGCCGATCGCCCGCCCGCGCTCGCTGATCACCGGCCAGCGGATGGATAAAATCACCAGCGGTCCAAACTGGGAAGAAATTCTGGGCGGCGAGTTCGAGAAACGCGCCAAAGACCAGAACTTTGAGAACATGCAGAAGGCGATGTACGGCCAGTTCGAAAACACCTTCATGATGTATCTACCGCGTCTGTGCGAGCACTGCCTGAACCCGGCGTGCGTGGCGACCTGCCCGAGCGGCGCCATCTACAAACGTGAAGAAGACGGCATCGTACTGATCGACCAGGACAAGTGCCGCGGCTGGCGTATGTGCATCACCGGCTGTCCGTACAAGAAAATCTACTTCAACTGGAAGAGCGGGAAATCGGAGAAGTGCATCTTCTGCTACCCGCGTATCGAATCCGGGATGCCGACCGTTTGCTCGGAAACCTGCGTGGGGCGTATTCGCTACCTCGGCGTGCTGCTGTACGACGCGGACGCCATTGAAAATGCCGCCAGCACGGAGAATGAGAAAGACCTGTATCAGCGTCAGCTGGACGTGTTCCTCAACCCGAACGACCCGAAAGTGATTGAGCAAGCGCTGAAAGACGGCGTGCCGCAGGGCGTTATCGACGCTGCCCAGCAGTCGCCGGTGTACAAAATGGCGATGGACTGGAAGCTGGCGCTGCCGCTGCATCCGGAATATCGCACCCTGCCGATGGTCTGGTATGTGCCGCCTCTGTCGCCGATTCAGTCGGCCGCCGACGCGGGGGAACTGGGCAGCAACGGTATTCTGCCGGACGTGGAAAGCCTGCGTATCCCGGTTCAGTATCTGGCCAACCTGCTGACCGCGGGCGATACCCAGCCGGTGCTGCTGGCGCTGAAACGCATGCTGGCGATGCGCCACTTCAAACGCGCGGAAACCGTCGATGGCGTACTGGATACCCGGGCGCTGGAAGAGGTAGGCCTCACTGAAGCCCAGGCGCAGGAGATGTATCGCTATCTGGCTATCGCTAACTACGAAGACCGTTTCGTGGTGCCGAGCAGCCACCGCGAGCAGGCCCGCGACGCCTTCCCTGAGAAAAACGGTTGCGGCTTTACCTTCGGCGACGGCTGCCACGGTTCTGACAGCCAGTTCAATCTGTTTAACAGCCGCCGTATCGATGCTATCGACGTCACCAGCAAAACGGAGCCGCACCCATGATTGAACTCGTCATTGTGTCGCGCCTTCTCGAGTACCCTGACGCTGCCTTATGGCAGCATCAGCAGGAGCTGTTTGACGCTATCGCCGCTTCGGAAAAGCTCGCGCCGGAGGATGCCCATAAGCTGAGCGTTTTCCTGCGTGACCTGACCGCTCAGGATGTGCTGGACGCGCAGTCTCGCTACAGCGAACTGTTCGATCGCGGCCGCGCGACCTCGCTGCTGCTGTTTGAGCACGTGCACGGCGAATCCCGCGATCGCGGCCAGGCGATGGTTGACCTGATGGCGCAGTATGAGCGCCACGGTCTGCAGCTGGATAGCCGCGAATTGCCGGATCATCTCCCGCTGTACCTGGAGTATCTGGCGCAGCTGCCGGAAGCGGAAGCGCTCGGCGGATTGCAGGACGTCGCACCGATTCTCGGCCTGCTCAGCGCTCGCCTGCAGCAGCGCGAGAGCGGCTACGCGGCGCTGTTTGAGCTGCTGCTCAAGCTGGCTAACGCGCAGGTCGATAGCCAGAAAGTGGCGGAAAAAATCGCCGATGAAGCCCGCGACGATACGCCGCAGGCGCTGGACGCCGTCTGGGAAGAAGAACAGGTGAAATTCTTTGCCGATCAGGGCTGCGGCGAGTCGGAGATCTCCGCTCACCAGCGTCGTTTTGCCGGAGCCGTTGCCCCGCAATATTTGAATATCTCTAACGGAGGACAGCAATAATGCACTTCCTGAATATGTTCTTCTTTGACATCTATCCGTATATCGCCGGTACGGTGTTCCTGGTGGGAAGCTGGCTGCGTTATGACTACGGGCAGTATACCTGGCGTGCGGCCTCCAGCCAGATGCTGGACCGTAAAGGGATGAATCTGGCTTCGAACCTGTTTCATATCGGGATTCTGGGGATCTTTGCCGGTCACTTTCTCGGTATGCTGACGCCGCACTGGATGTACGAATCCTTCCTGCCGGTCGACGTGAAGCAGAAGATGGCGATGATTGCGGGCGGCGCCTGCGGCGTGATGACGCTGGTGGGCGGTCTGCTGCTGCTGAAACGTCGTCTGCTGAGCCCGCGCGTGCGCGCCACCACCACCGGAGCGGATATTCTGATCCTCTCCCTGCTGATGGTGCAGTGCGCCCTGGGCCTGCTGACTATTCCGTTCTCCGCTCAGCATATGGACGGTAGCGAAATGATGAAGCTGGTCGGCTGGGCGCAGTCGGTGGTGACCTTCCACGGCGGAGCATCTTCGCACCTGGACGGCGTGGCGTTTATTTTCCGCGTGCACCTGGTGCTGGGCATGACGCTGTTTGTGCTGTTCCCGTTCTCCCGTCTGGTGCATATCTGGAGCGCGCCGGTGGAGTACCTGACGCGCAAATACCAGATTGTACGCGCCCGTCGCTAATTCTATTTCGAGTAAAGCTAAACCCTGCTGCGGCAGGGTTTTTCATTTGTGCGGTCTGCTCCCGGCGGGGCACATATGGCAGAAATACAGAATCAGTTCTGGAGAAATAAAAGAGCTAACTAAGACGGTTTTGATAATTTGATTTTGCTGAGGTACTGCAGGGAAGTGATGGTGGTGGGGGAAGGATTATTCGGCGCGTTGCGCCTCGCCCTTCGGGTCGTTGCCTGCGGCAACGCTTTCTCGCTCCGCTCGAATCGAACCTTAGTCGAAGCTTCTCATCCTTCCCTGCATCGGAAGAATATAAGGCAATGTACCTATATGAGAGTCGGTGTGTTCTGGAAGTGATGGTGGTGGGGGAAGGATTCGAACCTTCGAAGTCGATGACGGCAGATTTACAGTCTGCTCCCTTTGGCCGCTCGGGAACCCCACCACGGGGTAATGCTATTTACTGGCCTGCTTCCTGCTGGAAGCGGGGCGCATCATATCAAATGAGACGCCCCTGTAAAGCATTCCTTTAGGGAAATGAAGCTGTTTGCCTGCTTTTTATCCGTAAAGGTGCAAAGCTAATCAATTCATTTCCCTGAGATTAAAGAATAATCGTCCGGTTACCGTAAACAAATACCCGCTGAGCAAGAACCTGATACAGCGCGCGGCTCAGAACGTTTTTCTCGACGTCGCGGCCAGCGCGCATCATATCTTCCGCGGTGTAGGTATGATCGACATGAATGACGTCCTGCATAATGATTGGGCCTTCATCCAGATTATCGTTCACGTAGTGTGCGGTGGCGCCAATAATCTTCACCCCGCGGTCATAGGCCTGGTGATACGGACGCGCGCCGATAAAAGCCGGCAGGAATGAGTGATGAATATTAATAATTTTATTCGGGAAACGAGAGACAAACTCTGGGGTCAAGACCCGCATGTATTTCGCCAGCACAACGTAATCCGGCTCAAGGGCGGCGATCGCGTCGCCCATCTGTTTATCATGCTCTTCGCGAGTTAAACCCTCATGGCTCACCAGCTGGAAGGGGATATCAAACCGTTCAACCAGCGAGCGCAGCGTTTCGTGATTGCCGATGACGGCGGCGATTTCTACGTCCAGGCCGCCGTAGTTAGCTTTCATCAGCAGATCGCCGAGGCAGTGCGCCTCTTTGGTGACCAGAATGACGACCCTGCGGCGCCCTGCTGGATTGAGTTCACGAATTGAACCTTCCGGCAGCGCGCTGTCGAGGTCTGCCAGCAGGATTGAATCATTGAAAATACCCTCGAGCTCGGTGCGCATAAAGAAGCGGCCGGTTCGGTGGTCAACAAACTCATTGTTCTGCACGATATTCAGTTCGTGCTTGTAGCAGATATTAGTGATACGCGCGATGAGGCCTTTCTGATCAGGGCAAATAGTGCGCAGTACTTTACGTTGTTGTGAATGCATCGCGGGGAAAATCCTGTAGTGTTTGCTATTTCTGCTGCTGGTTTACTGACCGCAGCATTTTTTAAATTTTTTACCTGAACCGCAAGGGCAGGGATCGTTACGACCGATTAGCGGTCGCGTGCCGTCAATATAATACCACTGTCCGTTTTCTTTTAAGAATCGGGATCGTTCAATAATGGCTCCGGAGCGGTTATCGTCAGCGTAACGAGCGATAAAGCTGACAAAGCCTTCATCCGGGTTCTTGCCCGTCTCGGCGGCAAAGACGGTGAGACCCTGCCACTGTGTGCGGGTAAAACCGTTTTCCAGGTCTGCGCGAAACTGCTGCGCTTGACAGGAGGGGTGCCAGGTTTTAATCAGATAGTCGGCGTCTTTCATAACAAACGCGCTATAGCGGGAGCGCATCAGCTGTGACGGATCTGGCGCCAGCTGCGCGCCAGCCAGATAAGGCTGACAACATGAGCTATACTCCAGAGCGCTGCCACAGGGGCATAATGGCGACAAAACGGCCTCCACAGGAAAAAGAAAGACGGCGCTACGCCGCCAAAGCGCATTATGTTAACTGAGGTATGGCGATGATGCCATGCCCGGAGTGGAAGGATATGTTTCGGTACTCATGAGAAAGCTTAAAATTGGCCTGGCGTTAGGGGCTGGCGCCGCTCGCGGGTGGTCGCATATCGGCGTGATTAATGCCTTACGGCGGACGGGTATCGACGTCGATGTTATCGCAGGGTGCTCCATTGGCTCGCTGGTCGGAGCGGCGTACGCCTGCAATCGGCTTCCGGCCCTGGAGAAATGGGTATGCTCCTTTAGCAACTGGGACGTACTGAAGTTAATGGATCTCTCCTGGCAACGGGGTGGCCTGCTGCGGGGCGAGCGCGTGTTTAGTCAATACCGCAAACTCATGCCCGTCAGCGAGATCGAGCGCTGCGAACGTCCTTTCGCGGCGGTCACAACGAATTTAAGCACCGGTCGTGAACTGTGGTTTACGGAAGGGGATCTGCATCTGGCGATCCGTGCGTCCTGCAGTATGCCGGGTTTGATGGCGCCGGTGATGCATAATGGCTACTGGCTGGTGGATGGCGCGGTGGTTAACCCCGTGCCGGTGTCTCTGGCTCGCGCCATGGGCGCAGATATCGTCATTGCCGTTGATTTGCAGCACGATGCGCATCTGATGCAGCAGGATTTGCTGTCAATGGAGGTGCCTCGTCCGGAGAGCGAGGAAGATTTTTCGTGGCATTCACGGCTGCGCACGCGCCTGGCGCGTATGACGTCACGTCGGGCGACGAGGGCGCCAACGGCGATGGAAATCATGTCGACGTCAATTCAGGTTCTGGAGAATCGCCTCAAGCGAAATCGTATGGCGGGCGACCCGCCTGATATCCTGATTCAGCCCTTTTGCCCGCAAATCTCCACGCTTGATTTCCACCGGGCCGGCGAAGCTATCGCCGCCGGACATCTGGCAGTGGAAAAGAAAATGGATGAACTATTACCTTTAGTGCGTACCCCCGTGGAGCGCATTTGATGCATACTTAAGTAAATTCTGACAGGCGGTAGCGTGAATATCATGCCACTATTAAATTATCGTCAGTCAGGGGAGAGATCATGACGCAGCCATTGGCGGGAAAACAGATTCTGATAGTTGAAGACGAACCCGTTTTCCGCTCTCTTATGCACACCTGGTTAGCTTCACTTGGTGCGACCATCGTACAGGCGGAAGATGGTATAGATGCACTGCAAAAAATGGCGGAGTCAAAACCTGATTTGATGATTTGCGATATCTCCATGCCGCGAATGAACGGCCTGCAGCTGGTAGAACATGTACGTAACCAGGGCGAGCAGTTGCCGATTCTGATGATTTCAGCGACGGAAAACATGGCGGACATCGCCAAAGCGTTGCGCCTGGGCGTTCAGGATATCCTGCTCAAACCGGTTAAAGATTTCGATCGCCTGCGAGAAACCGTGTATGCCTGCCTCTATCCCAATATGTTTAATTCGCGTGTCGAAGAAGAAGAGCGCCTGTTTGAGGACTGGGATGCGCTGGTAAGCGATCCTAGCGCGGCGTCGAGGCTGCTTCAGGAGCTCCAGCCGCCGGTGCAGCAGGAGATGTCGCGTTGCCGTATTCACTATCGCCAGCTTGTCTCTGTCGATAAGCCAGGGCTCGTGCTCGATATTGCGCCGCTATCAGAAAACGATCTGGCGTTTTATTGTCTGGATGTCACACGAGCAGGTGATAATGGCGTTCTGGCGGCCCTATTGCTGCGCGCGCTGTTTAATGGGTTACTGCAGGAGCAGCTCGCTCATCAGGGGCAGCGTTTGCCGGAGATGGGTAGCCTGCTAAAACAGGTTAACCAACTGCTGCGGCAGGCAAACTTACCCGGGCAATTCCCATTATTGGTAGGGTATTACCACAGCGGCTTGAAGAATTTAATTTTAGTCTCCGCGGGTTTGAATGGCACCTTGAATACGGGAGAACATCAAATTCAGATTAGTAATGGCGTTCCGTTAGGCACTTTAGGTAATGCATACCTCAACCAAATTAGTCAACGCTGCGCATCATGGCAGTGCCAAATTTGGGGGGCTGGCGGACGTTTACGCCTGATGTTGACCACGGAGTGAACAATTGTGCTTATTTTTAGGCTCGTGGGATTACCACGCGATCTTTTGTGGTGGTACTATCGCCGGGTTTAATGCGTAAAATTCCTAATTCGAAGATATCTAATCCTTGTCGGAACAGCTTTGACTGAGCAGGCTGATATACTCGATACCATATTATTAACGAGAAGTTTAAAAAACGAACAGTCCAGGAGATTTCAATGGCTGCGCTTAATTCAAAAGTAAGAAAAGCTGTCATCCCGGTTGCGGGATTAGGCACCAGGATGTTGCCCGCTACTAAGGCTATTCCGAAAGAAATGCTGCCGCTGGTAGATAAGCCATTAATTCAATATGTTGTTAACGAATGTATTGCCGCCGGGATTACCGAGATTGTTCTGGTTACGCACTCTTCGAAAAACTCGATTGAAAACCATTTCGATACCAGTTTTGAACTGGAAGCGATGCTGGAAAAACGCGTAAAACGCCAGCTGCTGGAAGAAGTCCAATCTATTTGTCCGCCGCACGTGACTATTATGCAAGTCCGTCAGGGGCTGGCTAAAGGTCTGGGCCACGCTGTGCTTTGCGCGCACCCGGTAGTGGGTGATGAGCCGGTCGCGGTTATTTTACCGGACGTTATCCTTGATGAATATGAATCCGATCTGTCTCGCGACAACCTGGCCGAAATGATCGCTCGTTTCGATGAGACCGGCGCAAGCCAGATCATGGTTGAACCGGTTGCTGACGTTACCGCATACGGCGTTGTCGATTGCAAGGGCCTGGCCCTGCAGCCGGGTGAGAGCGTACCGATGGTTGGTGTCGTCGAGAAACCGAAAGCGGACGTAGCGCCTTCTAATCTGGCGGTTGTCGGTCGTTACGTGCTGAGCGCGGATATTTGGCCACTGCTGGCGAAAACCCCTCCGGGAGCCGGCGATGAGATTCAGCTGACCGACGCCATCGATATGCTGATCGAAAAAGAAACGGTAGAAGCCTATCATATGAAAGGCAAGAGCCACGACTGCGGTAATAAGCTGGGTTATATGCAGGCTTTTGTTGAATATGGCGTACGCCACAAGTCCCTGGGCGCTGAATTTAAAGCCTGGCTGGATAAAGCCGTAGCGAAGTAATCGTTCGCGGCAGAATGCGAAACCGGGAGCGAGATTCGTTTCCCGGTTTTTTTATGCCCGCCCGGAACCGGTCCCGAATAACGGATAAAAAAAATCCCGCCGCAGCGGGATTTTTAAACGAACAGGATGGCTTATTACAGCAGGAAATCGTCCAGGGATTTACCTTGCTCATCCATCGCTTTCTTGATCACTGCCGGAGTACGACCCTGACCAGTCCAGGTTTTAGTTTCGCCATTTTCGTCAACGTAGCTGTATTTAGCCGGACGTGCAGCGCGCTTGGTTTTAGTTCCCGCTTTAACTGCCGCCATGGTGCTCAGCAGTTCATTAGGATCAATACCGTCAGCGATCAGCATTTCACGGTATTGCTGCAGTTTACGAGTGCGTTCTTCAATTTCCGCAGCCGCAGCGCTTTCTTCTTCACGACGTTCGTTAACGACAACTTCTAATTTTTCCAGCATTTCTTCGAGCGTTTCAAGGGTGCATTCTCTTGCCTGCGCACGAAGAGTACGGATGTTGTTCAAAATTTTAAGTGCTTCGCTCATTGTAGTAATCTCAAACTTATATTGTGGGGTGGTTTGTTGGACTAATAATAGAGCGATAAATTCAGATGTGCAATAGGGGAGAATGTAAGGAAGTCAAAATAACTTGTTATTTGTCTCGGGAATTAATTCATTTAACTTAAATTTTATGTGCGGGTTCACATCTTTTTCGCTTATAGGATGATGGAGAGGATAAGCTAAAACCCTGAGATAGTATGCTTTTTCCGATGCGCAGTGGGAAAAATTATACTTTGCATGGATAAATATCATTGTGGGTATTAGCGCAGCAGCGACGATGATGTTTAATATAAAACACTTGTCCAGCGCGGTTATAGCTATCCGAAAATGGCTGATAAGCACAAAAGGGCAATAGTGACGTCTGCGTGGCCGCCTGGGTCGTACGAATAGCAGGCATTACCATTCAATTAACAGGCTTAATCTTTCAGGTCTCCGCCGAGTGAACGTTCCCGGCAATACCCACACGGCGAGGGCTGATAGCGTGTGAATATATGATACAATTTTACTGCTAAAAAACACATTGATTGGGGTTACGCGGCCGATGGCACAACTTTATTTCTACTATTCAGCAATGAACGCAGGCAAGTCCACCGCTCTGTTGCAGTCATCATACAATTACCAGGAGCGAGGGATGCGCACGGTGGTTTATACGGCAGAGATTGATGACCGCTTTGGTTCCGGGAAAGTGAGTTCGAGGATCGGTCTCTCATCGCCGGCGCGGTTGTATAATACCCAAACTGCGTTATTTGCCGACATTGCAGACGAACATAAGCGTCAACCCATCCACTGCGTATTAGTTGATGAGAGCCAGTTCTTAACCCGGGAGCAGGTGCGCGAGCTGTCCGAGGTGGTGGACCAGCTCGATATTCCCGTATTGTGCTATGGATTGCGGACAGATTTTCGCGGCGAACTTTTTACGGGCAGTCAATATTTGCTCGCGTGGTCCGATAAGCTGGTTGAATTAAAAACTATCTGTTTCTGCGGCCGTAAGGCGAGTATGGTTTTGCGCCTCGATCAGGAAGGTAGGCCGTACAATGAGGGGGAACAGGTGGTGATTGGCGGCAATGAGCGCTATGTATCCGTATGCCGTAAACATTATAAAGAGGCGCTGAGCGAAGGCTCTCTGACCGCGGTGCAGAACAAACAGCGCAGCTGCTAATACCCACCCTTTAAATCGTCTCAGGCGCTTTTACAGCGCCTTTTTTCATTTACTAAGCCTTTGGCACATGATTATACGTTTCGGCTGTCTGAGGCGTTTTGTCGGCTGCTGAACGACAGAGACAAAAAAGCCCCATCAAAAGATGGGGCTCAGCGTTACTGACTTTACGGCTGTGGAATTAAGCGGATTTTTTCGCTTTCTTCTCAGCTTTAGCCGGCGCGGCTTCTTTTTTCTCTTCCACGCCGCCTTCAACGTAATTACGTCCGTAGAAGGTATCCAGCAGAATCTGCTTCAGCTCGGCGATCAGCGGGTAGCGCGGGTTAGCGCCGGTGCACTGGTCGTCAAATGCGTCTTCAGACAGCTTGTCAACATGGGCCAGGAAGTCGGCTTCCTGCACGCCAGCTTCGCGGATAGACTTAGGAATACCCAGCTCAGCTTTGATTTCGTCCAACCAGCCAAGCAGTTTTTCGATTTTCGCTGCGGTGCGGTCACCCGGTGCAGTCAGACCCAGATGGTCCGCGATTTCAGCGTAGCGACGACGTGCCTGCGGGCGGTCGTACTGGCTGAATGCTGTCTGTTTAGTCGGGTTGTCGTTCGCGTTATAGCGAATAACGTTGCTGATCAGCAGGGCGTTCGCCAGACCGTGAGGAATGTGGAACTGAGAGCCCAGCTTGTGCGCCATTGAGTGACATACCCCGAGGAAGGCGTTCGCAAACGCGATACCGGCGATGGTCGCAGCACTGTGCACACGCTCACGCGCTACCGGGTTCTTAGAACCTTCGTGGTAGGACGCTGGCAGGTTTTCTTTCAGCAGTTTCAGAGCCTGCAGCGCCTGGCCGTCAGAGAACTCGGAAGCCAGTACGGAAACGTAAGCTTCCAGGGCATGAGTCACCGCATCCAGACCACCGAAAGCACACAGTGACTTCGGCATTTCCATGACCAGGTTGGCATCAACAATCGCCATATCCGGAGTCAGGGCATAGTCTGCCAGCGGGTATTTCTGACCGGTTGCGTCATCGGTAACAACGGCGAACGGCGTAACTTCAGAACCGGTACCGGAAGTCGTGGTGATGGCGACCATCTTGGCTTTCACGCCCATTTTCGGGAACTTGTAGATACGTTTACGGATATCCATAAAGCGCAGCGCCAGTTCTTCGAAGTGGGTTTCCGGGTGCTCGTACATAACCCACATGATTTTCGCCGCATCCATCGGGGAACCGCCGCCCAGCGCGATAATCACGTCTGGTTTGAACGAGTTCGCCAGCTCAGCGCCTTTACGGACGATGGTCAGCGTCGGGTCAGCTTCTACTTCAAAGAATACTTCAGTTTCAACGCCAGCCGCTTTCAGCACAGAGGTGATCTGGTCAGCATAGCCGTTATTGAACAGGAAGCGGTCGGTCACGATCAGCGCGCGTTTGTGACCATCAGTAATCACTTCATCCAGCGCGATTGGCAGTGAGCCACGACGGAAGTAGATAGATTTCGGAAGTTTGTGCCACAACATGTTTTCAGCTCGCTTAGCAACGGTTTTCTTGTTGATCAGGTGCTTAGGACCAACGTTTTCAGAGATGGAGTTACCACCCCATGAACCACAACCCAGAGTCAGGGAAGGTGCGAGTTTGAAGTTATACAGGTCACCGATACCACCCTGAGAAGCAGGGGTGTTGATCAGGATACGTGCGGTTTTCATCAGCTGACCGAAGTAAGCAACGCGTTCTGGCTGGTTGTCCTGGTCGGTATACAGGCAAGAGGTATGACCGATACCGCCCATTGCCACCAGTTTTTCAGCTTTATCAACCGCGTCTTCGAAGTTCTTCGCACGGTACATTGCCAGCGTCGGAGACAGTTTTTCGTGGGCAAACGGTTCGCTTTCATCAACGTCGGTGACTTCACCAATCAGAATTTTGGTGGAAACAGGGACGGTGAAGCCAGCCAGTTCAGCGATTTTATACGCCGGTTGACCTACGATCGCGGCGTTCAGGGCGCCGTTTTTCAGGATGATATTCTGAACAGCCTTCAGCTCCTGGCCCTGCAGCAGATAGCCGCCGTGGCTGGAGAAACGTTCGCGAACGGCATCGTATACGGAATCCACAACCACAACGGATTGCTCAGAAGCACAGATAACGCCGTTATCGAAGGTTTTAGACATCAGGACGGAAGCAACGGCACGCTTGATATCAGCCGTTTCGTCGATAACAACAGGCGTGTTACCTGCGCCTACGCCGATGGCAGGTTTACCGGAGCTGTACGCCGCTTTAACCATGCCCGGACCGCCGGTCGCAAGGATCAGGTTGATATCCGGATGGTGCATCAGCGCATTTGACAGTTCAACGGAAGGCTGGTCAATCCAACCAATCAGATCTTTCGGCGCACCGGCTGCGATAGCTGCCTGCAGTACGATATCAGCCGCTTTGTTGGTCGCATCTTTAGCACGCGGATGCGGAGAGAAGATGATGGCGTTACGGGTCTTCAGGCTAATCAGAGATTTAAAGATAGCGGTTGAAGTTGGGTTAGTGGTCGGGACGATACCGCAGATAATACCAATCGGCTCAGCGATGGTGATGGTACCGAAGGTGTCATCTTCAGACAGGACACCGCAGGTCTTTTCATCTTTATAGGCGTTATAAATGTATTCGGAAGCAAAGTGGTTTTTGATCACTTTATCTTCGACGATGCCCATGCCGGATTCGGCAACGGCCATCTTGGCGAGAGGGATTCGAGCATCTGCAGCGGCCAGAGCGGCGGCGCGGAAGATTTTGTCTACTTGTTCTTGAGTGAAACTGGCATATTCACGCTGGGCTTTTTTTACGCGCTCGACGAGTGCGTTAAGTTCAGCGACATTAGTAACAGCCATAATGCTCTCCTGATAATGTTAAACTTTTTTAGTGAATCAGTAGCTCGATTCGACAGTATAGACAGTGTGTTAACGGCTTGCATTTAAATGTTAACGTAAAGAATTTTGTGCTTCTGACTTCACCGATTGACTAAAAAAGCTTTTGTTTTTTCTTTCAGGTACCGCTGCTTTGCCTCCTCTTCTGTGTGTAAACAAGGTTACTCACTTCTGAGTACAATTTATGTGATCTAAATCAATAATCAGCCAAGCTGATACCTTTCAGCAGTTCATTTTTTGACCTGTTTGATCAAGTGTAATGATACGGTATGCTAATTAAAGACTTAAATAGCATTGCAGAAACAAATAACTAACATCCGAGCTTAAATTATGCACTTATGCGTCAACAGGGATGAATTATGCTTTCAAACAGCGTATCTTCTCGCGGATATTTTATGCTGGTAACTGTCAACAGCCATTTTTAATGATGCTGCGGAGCACCCTGTGATTCAATCATTGTTTGATTTTTCAGCCTACTTTAAATTTTTCATTGGGCTATTTGCGCTGGTAAACCCGGTTGGCATTATCCCGGTTTTTATCAGTATGACCAGCTACCAGACGGCGGCGGTGCGTAATAAAACCAATCTGACAGCCAACCTGTCGGTCGCCATCATCTTGCTCACGTCGCTGTTTTTAGGCGATGCGATCCTCCAGATCTTCGGTATTTCCATTGACTCCTTTCGTATTGCGGGTGGGATTCTGGTGGTCACCATCGCCATGTCGATGATCAGCGGCAAGCTCGGCGAGGATAAACAGAACAAGCAAGAAAAATCAGAAACGGCCATTCGTGAAAGTATCGGCGTCGTGCCGCTGGCGCTGCCCCTGATGGCGGGACCCGGGGCCATCAGTTCAACCATTGTCTGGGGCACGCGTTACCATAGCATCGCCCATTTTGTGGGATTTTCAGTTGCGATTGCGCTTTTCGCGCTGTGCTGCTGGGGCATTTTCCGTATGGCCCCCTGGCTGGTTCGCCTGCTTGGGCAAACCGGCATTAACGTGATTACCCGTATTATGGGGCTGTTGCTGATGGCTCTCGGCATCGAGTTCATCGTTACCGGAATAAAGGCGCTCTTTCCTGGCCTTGTGAATTAACCTGTGTTGCCGCGCGGAACAACGTGTTCCGCGTTTGCGCATTATCAGCAAAACATATCAAAAAAAGTGATTTATCGACCTGCAATACTATTTTCTAATGTTTTGATATTGTTATTTATTATCAATAAGTTATCCATTTCATTTGCCACGAGTGCGGCCTTTTACCCACATTAATCACTGTTATTTTCCTCACACCATTCTCTGGTGCTTGCCGTCTGATAATCGAAATGATATTAGTAATTTCACTCATGAAGCAGATGAATGTGCTAAATAATAAGCGATTGTTAATTTTTCGTACAAAAAAGCATCTATTCGGCGATGCAGGGCACATAGTGCGAGACATTTATACTAATTGATTGATAAATAGAATATTAATCATTTCTGGCATGCGCGAGGGGTGATAAATCTTCGCCGCCAGAAGGCCACAAAAGAGAATCCGGTAACATATTTGCAAATTGCATTGGCGGACAATAAAGCGTTTTGGTACTTTCCGGCGTGATCTTTAGCGGAATATGTACGCAAATGAGAATTTTTATTATATAGCCCATCGGGACTACATCGCCCCCGGACAGGGGGGCAAGAATCGACGTCAAGACTGCCGTTTGAGCGGTCGTAATAAATAAGTCGGTGATAGCAAGCAGTACTCTCTGACAGCAGCATAAACTCCTGCACTGTTCAGAATCCAGAAAAGAGAAAACAGGCTGGTTAAATAGCCAGTAATTATAATGATTGGAGTAACAAACACATGACCATCATCACGAAAAAAAGCCTGGTTGCCGCAGGAGTCCTCTCTGCGTTAATGACCATCAACGCCGCCGTTGCGGCAGATGTACCGGCAGGGGTACAGCTGGCGGACAAACAAACGCTGGTACGTAACAATGGCTCCGAAGTGCAGTCTCTCGATCCGCACAAAATTGAAGGCGTGCCGGAGTCCAATATTAACCGCGATTTGTTTGAAGGGCTGCTGGTGAGCGACCTGGACGGCCATCCGGTCGCGGGCGTTGCGGAAAAATGGGACAACAAAGATTTTAAAGTCTGGACCTTCCATCTGCGTAAAGATGCAAAGTGGTCCGACGGCACGCCGGTCACGGCACAAGATTTCGTTTATAGCTGGCAGCGTCTGGCGGATCCGAAAACCGCGTCTCCTTATGCAAGCTATCTGCAGTATGGCCATTTAGCCAACGTTGATGACATTATCGCCGGGAAAAAACCCGCGACCGATCTGGGCGTAAAAGCGCTGGACGATCATACCTTTGAAGTGACCCTCAGCGAGCCGGTGCCGTATTTCTACAAACTGCTCGTTCACCCATCCGTTTCACCCGTACCTAAATCCGCTATTGAGAAATTTGGTGACAAATGGACCCAGCCGGCCAATATCGTCAGCAATGGTGCGTATAAATTAAAAGATTGGGTTGTTAACGAACGCATTGTTCTGGAGCGTAATACCAACTACTGGGATAACGCCAAAACCGTGATTAATCAGGTCACCTTCCTGCCGATTTCTTCTGAAGTCACCGACGTCAACCGCTACCGCAGCGGCGAAATCGATATGACCTATAACAACATGCCGATCGAACTGTTCCAGAAACTGAAAAAAGAGATCCCGAAAGAAGTTCACGTCGATCCGTATCTGTGCACTTATTATTACGAAATCAATAACCAGAAAGCGCCGTTTACCGACGTTCGCGTGCGTACTGCGCTGAAGATGGCGCTGGATCGCGACATTATTGTCAATAAAGTGAAGAATCAGGGCGACCTGCCAGCCTACAGCTATACGCCGCCGTACACCGATGGCATGAAGCTGATTGAGCCTGAATGGTTCAAGTGGTCGCAGGAAAAACGTAATGAAGAAGCGAAAAAATTGCTGACCGAAGCTGGCTATAGCGCTGATAAGCCGCTGACTTTCAATCTGCTCTATAACACGTCCGATCTGCACAAAAAACTGGCTATCGCGGTGGCGTCTATCTGGAAGAAAAACCTCGGCGTAAACGTGAAGCTGGAAAATCAGGAATGGAAAACCTTCCTCGATAATCGCCATCAGGGCACCTTTGATGTTGCGCGCGCCGGCTGGTGTGCGGACTACAACGAACCGACCTCCTTCCTTAATACGATGCTGAGCGACAGCTCAAACAATACCTCGCATTATAAGAGCCCGGCTTTCGACAAGATTATCGCTGAAACGCTGAAAACCAGCGATGACGCGAAACGCGCGGACCTTTACGCGCAATCTGAGCAGCAGCTGGATAAAGACTCCGTCATCGTACCGGTCTTCTATTACGTCAACGCCCGTTTGGTTAAACCGTGGGTCGGTGGCTATACCGGCAAAGATCCGCTGGATAATACGTATACAAGAAATATGTACATTGTGAAGCACTAATGGCAATACGTGGGGCAGGCGTTACCGCTTGCCTCACGGTGTCTTATTTCATCGCACTATTGAAGGCACACGCCAGAAGGTACGGGCAATGTTAAAATTTATCTTACGTCGCTGTCTGGAAGCGATTCCGACGCTATTTATTCTTATTACTATCTCTTTCTTCATGATGCGTCTTGCGCCGGGAAGCCCCTTTACCGGTGAACGTACGCTGCCGCCAGAAGTCATGGCGAATATTGAAGCAAAATACCATTTAAATGACCCCATCATGACCCAGTACTTCAATTATCTGAAGCAGCTGGCGCACGGTGATTTCGGTCCTTCCTTTAAATATAAAGATTACTCGGTCAACGATCTGGTGGCGTCCAGCTTCCCGGTGTCCGCTAAATTAGGCTTCGCCGCATTTTTTCTCGCGGTGGTGCTTGGCGTGAGTGCCGGGGTGATTGCGGCATTGAAGCAAAATACGAAATGGGACTTTGCCGTCATGGGGGTGGCAATGACCGGGGTTGTGATACCGAGTTTCGTGGTCGCGCCCTTACTGGTCATGATATTTGCCATTACGCTGCACTGGCTGCCGGGCGGCGGATGGAACGGCGGGGCGCTGCAATATATGATTTTGCCTATGGTGGCCCTCTCCCTGGCCTATATCGCCAGTATCGCGCGTATTACCCGCGGCTCGATGATCGAAGTGCTGCACTCTAACTTCATTCGCACCGCCCGGGCAAAAGGCTTACCGATGCGCCGCATTATTCTGCGTCACGCGTTAAAGCCCGCGCTGCTGCCGGTGCTCTCCTATATGGGGCCCGCGTTTGTCGGCATTATTACCGGCTCGATGGTCATTGAAACCATTTATGGCCTGCCGGGAATTGGTCAACTGTTCGTCAACGGCGCGCTGAACCGCGACTACTCGCTGGTACTCAGTCTGACCATTCTGGTTGGCGCATTGACCATCCTGTTTAATGCGATTGTTGACGTGCTGTATGCCGTTATCGATCCGAAGATCCGTTACTAACGCTGGGGTTCGCCATGATGTTAAGTAAGAAAAACAACGAGGCGCTGGAAAACTTCAGTGAAAAGCTGGAAGTCGAGGGGCGCAGCCTCTGGCAGGACGCCCGCCGCCGCTTTATGCATAACCGTGCCGCGGTTGCCAGCCTGATTGTGCTGGTGATCATTGCGCTCTTTGTCACTATCGCACCGATGGTATCGCAGTTTTCCTATTACGATACCGACTGGGGCATGATGTCCAGCGCCCCCGATATGGAGTCCGGACACTACTTTGGGACCGACTCTTCGGGTCGCGACCTGCTGGTGCGGGTGGCGATCGGCGGACGTATCTCGCTGATGGTCGGCGTGGCTGCAGCGCTGGTGGCGGTGATTCTGGGGACGCTTTACGGGTCGCTTTCCGGCTATCTGGGCGGCAAGGTGGATTCAGTGATGATGCGCCTGCTGGAAATCCTCAACTCCTTTCCGTTTATGTTCTTCGTCATCCTGCTGGTGACCTTCTTTGGCCAGAATATCCTGCTGATTTTCGTTGCCATTGGGATGGTCTCCTGGCTGGATATGGCGCGTATCGTTCGCGGTCAGACCCTAAGCCTGAAGCGAAAAGAGTTTATTGAAGCCGCGCAGGTCGGCGGCGTTTCAACCGGCAATATCGTTATCCGCCATATCGTGCCTAACGTGCTTGGCGTGGTCGTGGTGTACGCCTCCCTGCTGGTCCCGAGCATGATTCTGTTTGAATCCTTCTTAAGCTTCCTCGGCCTGGGTACCCAGGAGCCGTTAAGTAGCTGGGGCGCGCTGCTCAGCGATGGCGCGAACTCAATGGAAGTGTCGCCGTGGCTGCTGCTGTTTCCTGCCGGTTTTCTGGTGGTAACGCTGTTTTGTTTTAACTTTATCGGCGATGGCCTGCGTGATGCCCTCGACCCGAAAGACCGCTAAGGAGCGCCGACATGAGTACGATGGAAACGGCGAAAGCGCCGCAGGCAGCACAACAATCCGGATTGCTTCTGGATGTGAAAGATCTCCGCGTCACCTTTGCGACTCCCGATGGTGATGTGACTGCGGTCAACGATCTCAATTTTAATCTACGGGCGGGGGAAACCTTAGGCATCGTAGGCGAGTCCGGTTCCGGTAAGTCGCAAACCGCTTTTGCGCTGATGGGCCTGCTGGCCGCCAACGGCCGTATCGGGGGGTCAGCGACCTTTAACGGGAAGCAGATCCTTAACCTCCCGGAGCGCGAGCTGAATAAGCTGCGCGCCGAGCAGATCTCAATGATTTTTCAGGACCCGATGACGTCGCTTAATCCGTATATGCGGGTAGGCGAACAGCTGATGGAAGTCCTGATGCTGCATAAAGCGCTGAGCAAAGCCGAAGCCTTTGAAGAGTCGGTGAAAATGCTGGATGCGGTCAAAATGCCCGAGGCGCGCAAACGGATGAAAATGTATCCGCACGAGTTTTCCGGCGGGATGCGCCAGCGCGTCATGATTGCGATGGCGCTGCTGTGCCGGCCTAAGCTGCTGATTGCCGATGAGCCGACAACGGCGCTGGACGTAACCGTGCAGGCGCAAATAATGACATTGCTTAATGAGCTCAAGCGCGAGTTCAATACGGCGATCATTATGATTACCCACGATCTCGGCGTCGTCGCCGGGATCTGCGATAAGGTGCTGGTGATGTACGCCGGACGCACGATGGAATATGGTCAGGCGCGCGACGTCTTCTACCATCCCTCTCATCCTTATTCTATTGGCCTGCTCAATGCGGTCCCGCGCCTGGACGCAGAAGGCGACGCCCTGTTAACGATTCCGGGCAACCCGCCGAATCTGCTGCGTCTGCCGAAAGGCTGTCCATTCCAGCCGCGTTGCCCGCACGCGATGGAGATTTGCAACAGCGCTCCGCCTCTGGAGGAGTTTGCGCCGGGCCGCCTGCGCGCCTGCTTTCAACCGGTGGGGGATTTGCTATGAACGCCGTAACGGAACAAAGAAAAGTCCTGCTCGAAATCGCCGATCTGAAAGTACACTTTGATATTAAAGACGGCAAACAGTGGTTCTGGCAGCCGTCGAAAACGCTGAAAGCGGTAGATGGCGTAACGCTGCGTCTGTATGAAGGGGAAACGCTGGGCGTGGTCGGGGAGTCCGGATGCGGAAAATCGACCTTCGCGCGCGCCATCATCGGTCTGGTGAAGGCCACCGACGGTAAAGTCGCCTGGTTAGGTAGAGATTTGCTGGGGATGAAGGCCGACGAGTGGCGCGACGTACGCAGCGATATTCAGATGATCTTTCAGGATCCGCTGGCGTCGCTAAACCCGCGCATGACTATCGGGGAAATCATCGCCGAGCCGCTGCGCACCTATCATCCCAAAATGCCGCGTCAGGAAGTTCGCGATCGCGTTAAGGCGATGATGATGAAAGTGGGGCTGCTGCCGAACCTGATTAACCGCTATCCGCATGAATTCTCCGGCGGCCAATGCCAGCGTATCGGTATCGCCCGCGCGCTAATTCTTGAACCGAAGCTCATTATCTGCGATGAGCCGGTGTCAGCGCTGGACGTGTCGATTCAGGCGCAGGTAGTGAATCTGCTGCAGCAGCTGCAGCGGGAAATGGGACTGTCGCTGATTTTTATCGCCCACGATCTGGCGGTCGTGAAGCATATCTCCGATCGCGTGCTGGTGATGTATCTTGGCCATGCCGTGGAGCTCGGCACCTATGATGAGGTGTATCATAATCCGCTGCATCCCTATACCAAAGCGCTGATGTCGGCGGTGCCGGTTCCGGACCCTGATAAGGAAAAGAATAAAACGATCCAGCTTCTGGAGGGGGAATTGCCATCGCCGATTAACCCGCCGTCGGGATGCGTATTCCGCACCAGATGCCCGATTGCCGGGCCGGAGTGCGCTAAGACGCGACCGGTGCTGGAGGGCAGTTTCCGCCATGCGGTTTCCTGCCTGAAGGTGGACCCGTTATAATCTCAGGGGCTGACGTTAGTCAGCCCTTTTTTTAGCGAGGTTAACGTGGCTTTTCATATTCATGCCGCTCGTCTGCGGCTGTATCATTTACTCTTCGATCAAAACCGACGATCCGGTCGGCATTTCGAGGGACTTTGCGGCGTATTTGCCCTGCTTAGCGTGCTGGTGATATTTATCGAGTCCGGGCTCGGAACGCAATATCATCTGACCTTAGACGAATGGCATATTTTCGTCTGGCTCGAACTTGTCGTGACGGCGGTTTTTACCTTTGAGTATTTTCTGCGCATTATCAGCTGGCCGAATCCGCTAAAGTATATTTTCAGCTTCTGGGGCATTATTGACCTGGCCACCATTTTACCGCTTTACGTTATGTGGCTATGGCCCGAGATCAGTATTGAGTACGTGTTTGCCTGGCGGGCCATGCGCGCTATTCGCGCGTTGCGTATCCTTAAGCTGCTGCGCTTTATGCCGTCGTTGAATATTTTCTGGGCTGCTATCGTCAGCGCTCGCCACCAGCTGATCCTGTTCTATTCTTTTATTGCCATCGTCATGGTGATCTTTGGCTCCCTGATGTATCTGGTTGAGGGGCCGCGATACGGTTTCACTACGCTGAACGCGTCGGTTTACTGGGCGATAGTGACGATAACCACGGTAGGGTATGGCGATATTACGCCGCATACGCCGCTGGGGCGAATTTTGGCCTCCATTCTTATCTTGATTGGCTACTCGATTATTGCGATCCCCACCGGCTTAATTACCAGCCATATGACCACCGCATTTCAGAATCGCCGGACTCAGCGCCAGTGTCCGCATTGTCAGCATAACGTTCATGAAAAAGACGCTCGCTACTGCAACGCTTGCGGCAGCGAACTGCCTGAATAACTAAAAAAGCCTGCCCTGGTTAACTCAGGCAGGCTTCTTCTTTTATATATAAGCTATTTGCTTAAGAAAGAGCTTATTCGCGCCACAGGATATGACAGAGCTTGTGGTCTTTTTCACGGCACAGCAGCACGCGCGCAAAAATATCGTTAATTTCGCCGCCATCTTCATCGGCCAGACCAATGACCACTTCAGCAAAGAAGTCAGGGTTGAGGTCAAAATCGACGTGCTCTTCCCAGTCAGGCGCCGGATCGAAGAGCTCGGCGCCGCCGCGTTCTTCAAACTGCAGGTTGAACAGAATGACATCCGCCGGATCGAGGTTGTCGACGGCCAGTTCGAGGAAAATGTCGTAAGCCTGTTCAAGCGTTTCGTCTTCGGTCAGGCGATTGTTTAAATCCATATCCATGATTGCTACCCATTAAACATCTGATTGGCACGTTTTACAGCAACGGACTGAAGAAGTAAAACAGTCGCTCGGCGATCCGCTGCCACAGCGGACGTTTTAACCACAGCCTGGCGTCCAGCAGGCGCGAGCGGGAGATGTAATCGTCCTGCACCGCGGCCAGATCGCTGCCAAATCCGGCATCGTCAATCACCAGCGTAATCTCGAAGTTGAGCCACAGGCTGCGCATATCGAGGTTAACGGTGCCCACAAGGCTAAGTTCGCCGTCAACCAGCACGCTCTTAGTATGCAGCAGACCGCCTTCAAACTGGTAAATCTTTACCCCGGCAGCCAGCAGCTCGGTAAAGAAGGCGCGGCTGGCCCAGCCCACCAGCAGAGAATCGTTCTTGCGCGGCAGGATGATGCTGACATCGACGCCGCGCTGGGCGGCGGTACAGATGGCATGCAAAAGGTCGTCGCTGGGCACAAAGTAGGGGGTCGTCATGATCAAATGCTCTTTGGCCGCGTAGGCGGCCGTGAGCAGAGCCTGATGGATCAAATCTTCCGGAAAGCCCGGGCCCGAGGCGATAGTGTGAATCGTGTGCCCGCTGGCCTCTTCGAACGGCATAATGTTCGCGTCCGGCGGCGGAGGCAAAATACGTTTGCCGGTTTCAATCTCCCAGTCGCAGGAGTAGACAATGCCCATCGCTGTCGCTACCGGACCTTCCATTCGCGCCATCAGATCGATCCACTGGCCAACGCCGGAGTCCTGCTTAAAGAAACGCGGGTCGACCAGATTCATACTGCCGGTATAGGCAATATAGTTATCGATCATGACCATTTTACGATGCTGACGCAGGTCCATACGGCGCAGAAAGACGCGCATCAGGTTGACCTTCAGGGCTTCGACGACTTCAATGCCGGCATTACGCATCATGGCGGCCCAGGGACTACGGAAAAACGCCACGCTCCCGGCGGAGTCGAGCATCAGCCGGCAGTGTACGCCGCGCCTTGCCGCCGCCATCAATGATTCGGCGACCTGATCGGCCATGCCGCCGGGCTGCCAGATATAGAACACCATCTCAATATTGTGACGAGCGAGCTGGATATCGCGGATGAGCGCCTGCATGACGTCATCGGATTCGGTGAGCAACTGGAGCTGATTGCCTTTGACGCCGCCAATGCCCTGCCGACGTTCGCAGAGCTTGAACAAGGATTCCGCGACCGGACTATTCTCCTCGGCAAAGATATGCTTGCAGGCTTTGAGGTCCTTTAACCACTTGGCCGTTGAGGGCCACATGGCCCGCGCGCGTTCGGCGCGGCGTTTACCCAGATGCAGTTCGCCAAAAGAGAGATAGGCGATAATGCCCACCAGGGGAAGAATATAAATGACAAGCAGCCATGCCATCGCTGACGGGACCGCGCGCCTTTTCATTAATATCCGTAATGTTACACCGGCGATAAGTAGCCAGTAACCGAGTATAACCAGCCAGTTCACCACCGTGTAAAAGGTTGTCATAGATGAAAAATCCTTTTGAATGACTTGATGACATGAGTTTACGCATCATCATCCATCTGGCAAATAAAAACGCAGCGAAATCGTTGGTTAGCCAGATTCATCGGTCTATAATGCAGGCTGTTTTTACTTGTAGAGTAGTTGCAATGAAGCGTAGTAGAACGGAAGTAGGGCGCTGGCGCATGCTTCGGCAGGTGAGTCGCCGTAAAGCACGCTGGCTGGAAGGCCAGTCGCGTCGTAATATGCGCATCCTCTCCATCAGAAAGGAGCTGGTTAAACGGCAACGTCACTCTCTGCTGTTCACTTTCTCTGAATGTTGAGAGTCGAAACAAAAGGCACCGCTCGCGGTGCCTCTGTTTTATCCGCGTTTCGTTCTTAGCATATATTCTTAGACTGTCATCTCTCTTTCTTCTGCCGGCGAAACCCGGTTTCTCACAGGCTCCTGCGTTATTGTTTGCATCAGCAGCGGCGGGCAGGAAGTCGCATCGCGCCATACCTCATAAGACTGGCCCAACGCGTATAAACGCAAAAAACGGGAAGTGCCATGCATCAGCACATGCTACTTATAATGTCCTTAAGGCTTCTATTATTGAGAGGTATCTATGAGTCAACTTTTTAGTCCGGTGCGAATCGGTAAGCTGGAACTTGAGAACCGTATTGTCATTGCGCCAATGTGCCAGTACTCCGCCGACAATGGCAAGGCGACGGCATGGCATCGTATTCATCTCGGACAGCTGGCCTTTTCCGGCGCGGGCTTACTGATTATCGAAGCCAGCGCTGTAGAGCCCGCCGGACGCATTACCCCGGCTGATCTGGGCTTATGGAATGACGAAACGGAAGCCGCATTACGCACCGTGCTGAACGATATCCGCCAGTACGCTTCAATCCCCATCGGTATCCAGCTGGGCCATGCCGGACGAAAAGCCTCTTCCGCAGCCCCCTGGCTGGGGGGACACCAGCTGGCGCATGATTCTGGCGGATGGGACACGGTTGCGCCATCAGCGCTGGCCTATGGTGAAGGTGAACGACCTCCGGTTGAACTTACTCAGGACCACATGAAACGCATCAAGCAGTCATTCGTAGACAGCGCCAGACGCGCTGAGCGGATGGGTATTGAATTGATTGAACTGCATGCCGCGCATGGTTACCTGTTGCACCAGTTCCTTTCACCGCTCAGTAACCAGCATACCGACGAATACGGCGGCTCGCTGGAGAACCGTTTGCGTTTTCCGCTCGAGATATTCCGGGCCATCCGTGAGGCCGTCAGTCAGGACATCGCGGTGGGCGTCCGACTTTCAGCAACAGACTGGGTGGATGGCGGCTGGGATAACGCACAATCGATTATCTTCAGCCAGCAGCTTGAGGCGCTTGGCTGCGACTATATTCATGTTTCCAGCGGCGGGCTGTCGCCTCATCAGGCAATTCAGGTGGGGCCCGGCTATCAGCTGCCGTTCGCGCGTGAAATCCGCGAGAAGGTGAATATCCCGGTAATCGGTGTGGGTCTGGTGACGGAAGCGCAGCAGGCGGAAGAGGCGCTACAAAATGGCGACGCCGACCTCATCGCCATTGCCCGCGCCGTGCTCTACAATCCGCACTGGCCATGGCATGCCGCGGCAGCGCTGGGCGCTCAGGTGAGCGTTCCGCCGCAGTATCTTCGCTCAGAACCGCATGGTCTTAAGGGAACGCTGAAGTCCAACAGGTAATTAACCATAGAAAGTCGGCGGTGCTGATGCACTGCCGGCAAATGGCTATCATCAGGGCGCGACCTAAAGAGATCGGAATGCAGAACCGGGGAAGTGGAGAGACATAAGGATGGCGACCATTCCGTACTCGCGTACTTAGAAACGTCCTCTAATGAACGATCGCCATAGATTAAATTTTTAACGCGTTCTTATTGCTTAAGCATTTTATAGGCTAAAACACCTTTTTATACGGTTTCACCGAGACTTTCTGATAAACCCCTGCGGCGATATAGGGATCGTCATTGGCCCATGATTGCGCCGCTTCCAGCGATTCAAATTCCGCAATGACCGTTGAGCCGGTGAAGCCCGCCGCGCCGGGTTCATTACTGTCTACGGCAGGCATTGGGCCGGCGGTCAGTAAACGACCTTCATCATGTAATAATTGCAAACGCGCCAGATGGGCGGGACGTACCGATGTCCGTTTTTCCAGAGAGTCGGCGATATCTTCAGCGTAGATAACGTAAAGCACGGCATGGCTCCTTATCAATAAATTGGCGAATCACGTTAAGTGAAACCGTCGTTGACTGCAATGCAAAGATGATCACGATCCCCAGAATGCCACGTCCCGGGGGCTTTTTGTCAGAAAACAGGGCAAATTTTGATACAAGCCAACAACCCTAGTTGAATATGATTGCTATTTGCATTTAAAATCGGGGCATCATTTTTCAACAGAAACGACTATGAGCGCAATGACCTTTGATTTACCTCGCCGCTTTCCGTGGCCTACGCTACTGTCTGTGGTTATCCACGGCAGTGTTATCGCGGGGTTGCTCTATACTTCGGTACATCAGGTTATTGAACGGCCGGCACCCTCACAGCCCATTGAAATCACTATGGTGGCCCCGGCAGATCTGGAACCGCCTCAGGCGGCTCAGCCGGTCGTTGAGCCCGTTGTTGAACCGGAGCCAGAACCGGAACCGGAAGTGATGCCTGAACCGCCAAAAGAGGCGCCGGTTGTTATCCATAAACCAAAGCCAAAACCGAAGCCAAAGCCTAAACCGAAGCCGGAAAAAAAGGTCGAACAACCGAAGCGTGATGTAAAACCGGCGGAAACGCGCCCGGCCTCGCCGTTTGAAAATACAAATACGGCGCCGGCGCGCACCGCGCCGAGCACCTCAACCGCGACCGCTAAACCCACCGTGACGGCGCCTTCCGGGCCGCGGGCGCTAAGCCGCGGAGAGCCGAGCTATCCGGCTCGTGCCCAGGCGCTGCGTATTGAAGGAAACGTGCGGGTTAAGTTTGACGTCACGCCGGACGGGCGCGTGGACAACGTGCAGATCCTCTCCGCCCAGCCTGCCAATATGTTTGAGCGTGAAGTGAAAAACGCTTTACGTAAATGGCGCTATGAACCGGGTAAACCGGGAACCGGCATTACCATGACCATTCAGTTCCGTCTGAAAGGCGTACAAATTAGCTAATCCTCAAAAACAAGGCCCCTTAAGGGGCCTTATCCATGAACACCTCATCAAGCGCTTTCTGCGCCGTCACCAGATGCTGTCCGCCAAACAGAATCGCCCGATTCAGCAGCGTATAGAGCTGGTAGATGGGTTGCCGCTCGATAAAGCCGGACGGCAGCGGCGATACGGACTGATAGCCGTCATAGATTTGCGGCGGCTGTTCCGGATGCAGCGGGAGCATCGCCAAATCGCATTCGCGATCGCCCCAGTAGCAGGCGGGGTCGAAAATATAGGGCCCGTTTGGCCCGAGCGCGCAGTTACCGGACCATAAGTCACCGTGAAGCAGCGACGGCTGCGGCTGATGACTACTCAGCCGTTGCTGAACAATATCAACAAGATGATCGATATCACCAAAATGCAGGCCTTTCTCGGCGGCGAGTTCCAGCTGCCAGCCGATGCGCTGTTCGGCAAAGAAAGTTGACCAGCGACGCTGCCAGGCGTTCGGCTGGGGGGTGGTGGAGAGGTCGTTGTCAAAATCCAGACCAAACTGAGGTTGGTCGCTCCACTGATGTAAATGGGCAATTTGCTGGCCTAACAGGAAAGCGTTGTGCGCATCCAGCGGGCGAGGAGGGAGGTATTCCATCACCAGAAAGCTGTAATCTCGATCGCTGCCCACGGCAAAAACCTGCGGTACGTTCACCGTTTTACTGCGCGACAGTAGTTCAAGCTGGTCTGCCTCGGCCGTGAAGATGGGTAAAAGCTCGCGTTCGTCGCATTTTACGAAGTAATCTCGCCCGCCATAGCGTAAATGCCAGGCAGCGTGTATCTCTCCACCGGGTAGTTCGTTTCGCAGTTCGATTTCAGCTGCTTCGGTATGCAAATCGCGTAACAAATTGGTGATAGCTTGCCACATGCCGTCTCTCCCCATGTTTTCCAACATTTCATAAGGTTAGCGCATAAACCCGGCGTAAAACTCGAACTGACGCACAACTGGACGTTTTCCGTTGCGTCAATCGCACTTATTGAGCTTTTAACCACTCGCTGAATGTGACCACGGTGACATCGACGGGTCTTCCCAGCGCGGTTTCGGCTAAACCTGCGCTTAAGGCGTTGACTTCCTCGGCATTCTGCATAGAAAGCAGGCCGAAGGTGTTGGTGCCGAGCTCGTGGACGTTCCCTTCATCATCGTTTAAGACGAGGGTAAATCCGGCGCGGGTGAGGTGATTACTGAGTTCGTTAATTTCGGTTAACGTCTCTTCGTGAAAACGAACCGTGACGACCCAGGCAATAATTTCGCTACTCATTTTTCACCCCGTTGTTATCCATGGCATTTTTAGCATAGACCATCATGCTGATTTGGCGACTCCCTCTGTCTTCCCAGAGGGAGCGAAGGCGTTATCAACCGCGCAGATAGTTGTAGATTTTTTGCGTATTATCCAGCGAGCAAAGGCGGGTGCCCTGATTGATGGTTGCCGCACTACCCGCCGCAACGCCAAAGCGAACCATATCTTCAAGCGAGGCGTTTTCCGCCAGCCTTAAGGTCATTGCGCCGACCATACTGTCACCGGCGCCGACGGTGCTCTGGCTTTTCATCGGCGGCGGTACTACCTGAACGCTACCCTGGGCATCAACGCCGAGCGCACCCTGGGCGCCGAGGGAGACGACGACGCGCTGGACTTTGCCCGACCGAATGAGCTCCTGCGCCGCAAGACGCACATCATCAGGCTGGCTCAGATCCCGCTGTACCAGCGCGCTAAGCTCTTTCTGGTTCGGCTTAACCAGCTCGATATTGCCGACATCAAGCGCTGCGGCGAGCGCGTCACCGGAACTATCAACAATACAGCGCAATCCATGCTGCTGAGCGTTTTTGACCAGCTGCGTCAGGTTATCGACGCTGATGCCGGGCGGGAGACTTCCGCTAATCACCAGCAGGGAACCCGGGGCGATGGCGAGGACTTTTTCCTCAAGGAGCTGGAGCTCCTCCTTAGTTAACGCTGCGCCCGGCATCACGAAACGATATTGCTCGCCGCTGGCGTTCACATGCACGTGAAGATTCTGCCGCGTCCAGTCATGGGTCTCTACCGTATCGACGGGAACATGTTCATCCGTCAGCAGCGCCGTCAGGTGTTCGCCTGTCGCCCCGCCGACGGGAAAGATGGCTGTGGCGCTGCCGCCAAGAAAAGTGATGGCTCGCGCAACGTTAATTCCGCCGCCGCCGGGTTCAAACACGGGAGCGCTACAGCGCAGTTTGCCTTCCGGGTAAATTTGCGGGGTCTGGGTTGCGCTATCGAGCGAGGGGGCTAACGTGAGCGTATAGATTTTGGTCATCCAGTTTCCTCCATAATACGAATTTAGCTGCTCTGGTTTTAAGCATGGCACTTAAAGGAGGGAAGGGGAAGCGACGCGCCACTTATACAACGCAACCTCTTTTTATCTTTATGAAATAAAAATTGTTTTGAGAAGCGTCTTATACAAAAAATGAAAGAGTAATTGATTGCTAAGTTAATCGTGCTTTTTTATAATTTACTCCCTTTCTTAGGACCGGCTATCCGCGATCCTCGCGAAAGCTCCCGGGACCATCCAGGTCTCCTTATAGGTTGTACGGACTTAAAATTAAATGAAGCTTTTGAAGACAGTACCCGCAGCGGCGTTGCTCGCGGGAGGGCTTTTTGCGTCTGCGTGCGCAATGGCCGATGATTCCGTTTTTACTGTCATGGATGACCCATCTTCTGCTAAAAAACCTTTCGAAGGTACTGTTAACGCCGGTTATCTGGCGCAGTCCGGCAATACGAAAAGTTCCTCAATGACCGCCGACTCCACGTTGACCTGGTATGGCAATACCACCGCATGGTCGCTGTGGGGGAATGCCAGCAATACGTCGTCAAACGATCAGCGCTCTTCGGAAAGGTACGCGGTGGGGGGACGTAGTCGTTACAACCTGACTGACCAGAACTATATATTTGGCCAGGCCAGCTGGCTGACGGATCGTTACAATGGTTATCAGCAGCGGGATGTGTTTACCGCAGGTTATGGTCGACAGATTATGAACGGACCGGTACACAGCCTGCGTTTTGAATTTGGTCCTGGCGTACGCTACGACGAGTATACCGACGGCGATACTGATACTCAGCCGTTGGGCTATGCTTCCGGCACTTACGCCTGGCAGATGACCGATAACGCCAAATTTACGCAAGGTGTTTCGGTATTCGGCGCTGAAGATACGACGCTGAACTCCGAAAGCGCGCTGAACGTTGCCATTAATGCTCACTTTGCCCTCAAGGTCGCCTATAACCTGACGTGGAACTCTGAGCCGCCGTCATCGGCGCCGGAACACACCGATCGCCGTACCACGCTATCGCTCGGTTATAAAATGTAATATTTCAGGCCAGATATTCTGGCCTGATTGTTTTAAATTTGGCAATAAGTGGCATTATTATTTTTGGTCTCTCGTTTTGTTTTTTATAAAAAGAAATCGTCTTCATAATTTCCCCACAATTGCTATTTTGCTGACAAATATGCAGTTAATTTGACACGAAAAGATAAATATTGGGTCGGACAAAAATGTGATCTGGATCTATACTGTTGCACACAGGCGGCGATAACGACGCCGTTCTATTTATCTGAAACAAATAAGAGAATGACTATCATGAGAAATAGCAAAATCGCACTCGCGGCCGTGATGCTGTGCACGCTGTCTTTTGGCGCATTTGCCGCCGCTCCCGCACCGCAGCCGGGTAATAACGAGCATACCCAAGTTGGCATTGCCAAAGCTACCGATGTCGAAGCAGGCTCCAACATAGCGCCGGGCTCACAGTCTACCGGGCAGTCAATGAATGATGCTTTTGATGTTCATAAACTTGTCGCCGGCGAATGGTCCTGATATTTCATTGTACTTGAATATCATCCTTTAATTATTTCGTGAAGCAGCAAACCGGGTAATGCCGTACCGGTTTTGCTTTCCGCACTTTGTGTTAAACATGCATAATTGATGTGAAAGCATAAATATTCTTTATGCGTCATATCGTCCTGCCGCGCTCTTTTGCCGCACGGTTCCGCAGCAATTACGCTGGGTTTGTTGCGCCGCGACCTTTTTTTTCCATCAGCAATAACCATTTAGTCTCATGTGACTTTTATCACGCACTAATGATGTGTAAACTAACCGTCGGTGTTATCAACAGGCGGCTGCAGGTGGGTACGCGTCGGTGAACGAGCGTGCACATATTTTCGCAGAGTGAAGCGGGAACTGGGCCTGAACGTGTTGATAATTATGATTATATTGTTTTGTATGTGCTCTTTCGTGTGGGGCACCACTGCAAATAAGGACATGAAATGCCTGTAATTACGCTTCCTGATGGCAGCCAACGCCATTTTGATCACGCTGTGAGCCCGATGGACGTCGCTCTGGATATTGGCCCCGGTCTGGCGAAAGCCACCATCGCCGGCCGCGTCAACGGCGAACTGGTTGACGCCTGCGACTTAATTGAAAACGACGCGACGCTCTCTATCATCACCGCGAAAGATGAAGATGGACTTGAGATTATTCGTCACTCCTGTGCGCACCTTTTGGGGCACGCGATTAAACAGCTGTGGCCAAATACCAAGATGGCGATCGGCCCGGTTGTCGACAACGGTTTCTACTATGATGTCGATCTGGACCATACCCTGACCCAGGAAGATATCGACGCGCTCGAAAAACGTATGCACGAGCTCGCCGAGAAAAACTACGACGTCATTAAGAAGAAAGTCAGCTGGCACGAAGCGCGTGAAACCTTCGTGAAGCGCGGCGAGAGCTATAAAGTCTCCATTCTTGATGAAAACATTGCGCATGATGACAAACCCGGTTTGTATCATCATGAAGAGTATGTCGACATGTGCCGTGGGCCGCACGTGCCGAATATGCGTTTCTGTCATCATTTCAAACTGATGAAGACCGCTGGCGCCTACTGGCGCGGCGATAGCAACAATAAAATGCTGCAGCGCATCTACGGAACCGCATGGGCAGATAAAAAAGCCTTAAATGCCTATCTGCAGCGTCTGGAAGAAGCCGCTAAGCGCGATCACCGTAAAATCGGTAAGCAGCTCGACCTGTATCATATGCAGGAAGAGGCGCCGGGCATGGTGTTCTGGCATAACGACGGCTGGACTATCTTCCGCGAACTGGAAACTTTTGTGCGTTCTAAGCTGAAAGAGTACCAGTATCAGGAAGTTAAAGGCCCGTTTATGATGGACCGCGTGCTGTGGGAAAAAACCGGCCACTGGGACAACTATAAAGATGCGATGTTCACCACCTCTTCCGAGAACCGTGAATACTGCATCAAGCCGATGAACTGCCCGGGCCACGTGCAGATCTTCAACCAGGGGCTGAAATCCTACCGCGATCTGCCGCTGCGTATGGCTGAATTCGGTAGCTGCCATCGTAATGAGCCGTCAGGCGCGCTGCATGGCCTGATGCGCGTACGTGGCTTTACTCAGGACGACGCCCATATCTTCTGTACTGAAGATCAGGTTCGCGATGAAGTAAACGCCTGTATTCGCATGGTCTACGATATGTACAGCACCTTTGGCTTCGAGAAAATCGTCGTCAAACTGTCGACTCGCCCGGAAAAACGCATCGGTAGCGATGAGACATGGGATCGTGCTGAAGCGGATCTGGCCGTGGCGCTGGAAGAGAACAACATCCCGTTTGAGTATCAGCTGGGTGAAGGCGCGTTCTACGGTCCGAAAATTGAATTTACCCTGTATGACTGCCTCGATCGTGCATGGCAGTGCGGTACTGTACAGCTGGACTTCTCCCTGCCGCAGCGTTTAAGCGCCTCTTATGTGGGTGAAAATAACGAACGACAGGTACCGGTAATGATTCACCGCGCGATTCTTGGTTCGCTGGAGCGCTTTATTGGCATCCTGACCGAAGAGTTTGCGGGCTTCTTCCCGAGCTGGCTGGCGCCGGTGCAGGTTGTGGTCATGAATATTACTGATTCTCAGGCTGAATACGTTAACGAATTGACGCGTAAACTACAAAATGCGGGCATTCGCGTAAAAGCAGACTTGAGAAATGAGAAGATAGGCTTTAAAATCCGCGAGCACACTTTACGTCGTGTCCCTTACATGTTGGTCTGTGGCGACAAAGAGGTAGAAGCCGGCAAAGTTGCCGTGCGTACCCGTCGTGGCAAAGACTTGGGCAGCCTGGACGTAAATGAAGTTATCGAGAAGCTGCAACAAGAGATTCGCAGCCGCAGTCTAAAACAACTGGAGGAATAAGGTATTAAAGGCGGAAAACGAGTTCAAACGGCACGTCCGAATCGTATTAATGGCGAGATTCGCGCCCTGGAAGTTCGCTTAACTGGTCTGGAAGGCGAAGCTTTGGGTATTGTGAGTCTGAGAGAAGCGATCGAAAAAGCTGAAGAAGCTGGAGTAGATTTAGTTGAAATCAGCCCTAACGCCGAACCGCCAGTTTGTCGTATCATGGACTACGGCAAGTTCCTTTATGAAAAGAGCAAGTCTTCTAAGGAACAGAAGAAAAAGCAAAAAGTTATCCAGGTTAAGGAAATTAAGTTCCGTCCTGGCACCGACGATGGCGATTATCAGGTAAAACTCCGCAGCCTGATTCGCTTTCTGGAAGATGGCGATAAGGCCAAGATCACGCTGCGTTTTCGCGGCCGTGAGATGGCCCACCAACAGATCGGTATGGAAGTGCTTACCCGCGTCCGTGACGATCTGAGTGAACTGGCAGTAGTCGAATCCTTCCCAACGAAGATCGAAGGCCGCCAGATGATCATGGTGCTCGCTCCTAAGAAGAAACAGTAAGGCCTTCAAGTAGCAATGTCTGTGGAGCCTGCGGGTTCCGCAGCCGTTGTTCGCCTATGTTTCGTTTATTAACAATGCGAAGTGGAAGTTATTAAAATGCCAAAAATTAAGACCGTACGCGGTGCTGCTAAGCGCTTCAAAAAAACCGGTAAAGGTGGTTTTAAGCACAAGCACGCTAACCTGCGTCACATTCTGACCAAAAAAGCTACCAAGCGTAAACGTCACCTGCGTCCGAAAGCCATGGTTTCTAAAGGCGATCTGGGCCTGGTCATCGCGTGCCTGCCGTACGCATAAGTCGTTAACCCTTTTAACTTTTTAATTAGAATAGATACAGGAGAGCACATATGGCTCGCGTAAAACGTGGTGTAGTTGCCCGTGCACGTCACAAGAAAATTTTGAAACAAGCTAAAGGCTACTACGGTGCGCGTTCTCGCGTATACCGCGTTGCCTTCCAGGCTGTTATCAAAGCTGGTCAGTACGCTTATCGTGACCGTCGTCAGAAAAAGCGTCAGTTCCGTCAACTGTGGATTGCGCGTATCAACGCAGCAGCACGTCAGAACGGTATTTCTTACAGCAAATTCATCAACGGCCTGAAAAAAGCCTCTGTTGAAATCGACCGTAAGATCCTGGCTGACATCGCCGTATTCGACAAATTAGCGTTCACCGCGCTGGTCGAAAAAGCGAAAGCAGCTCTGGCATAAGCCAGTTGAAAGAGGGAGCTTGTCTCCCTCTTTTCGTTTCAAGACTATCAATACATTGACTTTTATCCGCGTAAGCTTTTCAATATCGATCTTACGTTTTTTACCAGACAAGGTAATGCAAGCATGAATGCTGCTATTTTCCGCTTCTTTTTTTACTTTAGCACCTGAACTCAGGAGGCTAGCGCGTGAAAGAAGAAACGGAAAACAGCGCCAAAAAGCCTCCCACTGTGGAGGCTTTTTTTGTATCTGAACTGGCTTGTTCTATTTCAAGCTCCAGACGTGTGGATTGACCGGGTCATTCGGGCAAATGGCGAATGACCCGCCGTCTGCGGCTCGAAATAGTGAAAGCAAAATAATAACCATAACCGGTGTCTGCACCGACATAATGAGGAAAACCATGTCACATCTCGCAGAGCTGGTTGCCAGTGCGAAGGCAGCCATTAACGAGGCATCAGATGTTGCTGCGCTGGACAACGTCCGCGTGGAATACCTGGGTAAAAAAGGGCTCCTGACCCTTCAGATGACGACCCTGCGTGAGCTGCCTGCTGAAGAGCGCCCGGCAGCCGGCGCGGTTATCAACGAAGCGAAAGAGCAGGTCCAGCAGGCGCTTAACGCGCGTAAGTCAGATCTTGAAAGCGCCGCTCTTAACGCGCGCCTGGCCTCGGAGACCATCGATGTCTCTCTGCCGGGGCGTCGTATTGAGAACGGTGGCCTGCATCCGGTGACCCGTACCATCGATCGTATTGAAAGTTTCTTCGGTGAGCTCGGCTTTACCGTCGCGACTGGCCCGGAAATCGAAGATGACTACCACAACTTCGATGCGCTGAATATTCCTGGCCACCATCCGGCACGCGCTGACCACGACACTTTCTGGTTTGATGCCACGCGCCTGCTGCGTACGCAAACCTCAGGCGTGCAGATCCGCACCATGGCTAACCAGCAGCCGCCGATCCGCATTATTGCGCCAGGCCGCGTCTATCGTAACGACTACGATCAGACCCATACCCCAATGTTCCATCAGATGGAAGGCCTGATCGTTGATACCAACATCAGCTTTACCAACCTGAAGGGAACGCTGCACGATTTCCTGCGTAACTTCTTTGAAGAAGATCTGCAGATTCGTTTTCGTCCGTCCTATTTCCCGTTCACCGAGCCGTCGGCCGAAGTCGACGTTATGGGGAAAAACGGGAAATGGCTGGAAGTGCTCGGCTGCGGGATGGTGCATCCAAACGTACTGCGTAACGTGGGTATCGATCCGGAAATCTATTCCGGCTTTGCCTTCGGCATGGGTATGGAGCGTCTGACCATGCTGCGCTACGGCGTGACCGACTTACGCGCGTTCTTCGAAAACGATCTGCGTTTCCTCAAACAGTTTAAATAAGGGCAGGACAGAACAATGAAATTCAGTGAACTGTGGTTACGCGAGTGGGTTAACCCAGCTATCGATAGCGAAGCGCTGTCGGACCAGATAACGATGGCCGGCCTTGAGGTTGACGGCGTTGAGCCGGTTGCGGGCAGCTTCAACGGCGTTGTCGTTGGGGAAGTGGTTGAGTGCGCTCAGCACCCTAATGCTGACAAACTGCGCGTCACAAAAATTAACGTCGGCGGCGAACGCCTGCTGGACATCGTCTGCGGCGCGCCAAACTGCCGTCAGGGCCTGAAGGTTGCCGTTGCAACCATCGGTGCCGTACTGCCGGGCGATTTTAAAATTAAAGCGGCAAAGCTGCGCGGCGAGCCGTCGGAAGGCATGCTGTGCTCCTTCTCCGAGCTGGGGATCTCCGACGATCACAGCGGTATTATTGAACTGCCCGCCGACGCGCCGCTGGGTACCGATATCCGCGAATACCTGAAGCTCGACGATAACACTATCGAAATCAGCGTCACGCCGAACCGTGCCGACTGCCTGGGTATTATCGGCATTGCCCGCGATGTCGCCGTGCTCAACAAGGCGCCATTGAATGTCCCGGAAATGGCCCCGGTTGCCGCGACCATCGACGACGTTCTGCCAATTCAGGTCGATGCGCCGGAAGCATGCCCGCGCTACCTGGGCCGTGTGGTAAAAGGCATTAATGTCAAAGCGCCGACGCCGTTATGGATGAAAGAGAAGCTGCGCCGCTGCGGCATTCGCTCCATCGATGCCGTGGTTGACGTGACCAACTACGTTCTGCTCGAGCTCGGCCAGCCGATGCACGCCTTCGATAAAGACCGCATTGAAGGCGGAATTATCGTGCGTATGGCGCATGAAGGCGAAACCCTGGTCCTGCTCGACGGCTCCGAGGCTAAGCTGGATACCGATACTCTGGTTATTGCTGACCACCAGAAAGCCCTGGCTATGGGCGGAATTTTCGGCGGCGAGCACTCCGGCGTAAACGATGAAACGCAAAACGTTCTGCTGGAATGCGCGTTCTTCAGCCCGCTGTCCATTACCGGTCGCGCCCGCCGCCATGGTCTGCATACCGATGCTTCCCACCGCTACGAGCGCGGCGTGGACTCCGCGCTGCAGTATCAGGCAATGGAGCGCGCAACCCGCCTGCTGATGGATATTTGCGGCGGTGAAGCGGGCCCGATTATTGACGTGACCAATGAAGCGACTCTGCCGAAGCCTGCGACCATCCGCCTTCGCCGCAGCAAACTGGATCGTCTGATTGGCCATCACATTGAAGATGAGCAGGTTAGCGACATTCTGTGTCGTCTGGGCTGTGAAGTTACCGAAGGCCAGGATGAGTGGCATGCCGTGGCGCCGAGCTGGCGTTTCGACATGGAGATCGAAGAAGACCTGGTCGAAGAGGTTGCCCGCGTCTATGGCTATAACAATATTCCTGACGAACCGGTGCAAGCGGGCCTGATCATGGGCAGCCACCGCGAAGCGGATCTGTCGCTTAAGCGCGTGAAAACGCTGCTCAACGACAAAGGCTATCAGGAAGTGATTACCTACAGCTTTGTTGACCCGAAAGTACAGCAGTGGATCCACGCCGGTGAAGAAGCGCTGATTCTGCCGAGCCCGATCTCCAGCGAAATGTCGGCGATGCGTCTGTCATTGTGGACCGGTCTGCTCGGGACGGTGGTCTACAACCAGAATCGCCAGCAGAGCCGCGTCCGCATCTTTGAGAGCGGCTTACGCTTTGTTCCCGATACGCAGGCCCCGCTGGGTATTCGCCAGGACGTGATGCTGGCTGGCGTCATCTGCGGTAACCGCTATGAAGAACACTGGAACCTGGCAAAAGAAACCGTCGATTTCTATGATTTAAAAGGCGATCTGGAGTCCGTTCTCGACCTCACGGGTAAACTGTCCGACATCGAATTCCGCATCGAAGCCAATAATGCGCTTCATCCGGGCCAGTCGGCGGCGATTTATCTGAAAGGTGAACGTATTGGTTTTATTGGGGTTGTTCATCCCGAGCTGGAACGTAAACTGGATCTGAACGGCCGCACGTTGGTGTTCGAGCTGGAGTGGAACAAGCTTGCAGACCGCGTGGTGCCTCAGGCGCGTGAAGTTTCTCGCTTCCCGGCGAACCGTCGCGACATCGCTGTCGTTGTGGCAGAAAACGTTCCCGCAGCCGATGTTTTAGCCGAGTGTAAGAAAGTTGGCGTAAATCAGGTAGTTGGCGTAAACTTATTTGACGTGTACCGCGGCAAGGGCGTAGCGGAAGGTTTCAAAAGCCTCGCTATCAGCCTTATCCTCCAGGATACCAGCCGTACACTCGAAGAAGAGGAGATTGCCGCTACCGTCGCCAAATGTGTAGAGGCATTGAAAGAGCGATTCCAGGCATCATTGAGGGATTGAACCTATGGCGCTTACAAAAGCTGAAATGTCAGAATATCTGTTTGATAAGCTTGGGCTTAGCAAGCGGGATGCCAAAGAGCTGGTAGAGTTGTTTTTCGAAGAAGTCCGTCGCGCTCTGGAAAACGGAGAGCAGGTAAAACTCTCCGGGTTCGGCAACTTCGATTTGCGAGATAAGAACCAACGCCCGGGCCGTAACCCGAAAACGGGAGAGGATATTCCTATTACAGCCCGGCGTGTGGTGACCTTCAGACCCGGACAGAAGTTAAAAAGCCGTGTCGAAAACGCTTCACCCAGAGAGAAATGATCTGGACTGACTAATCAAAAAGGCCGCTATGCGGCCTTTTTTCTTTTCCTGGCCGAATACCGTAAAATCAATCACATCCTTTTTCTCAACTCAGAAATCTATGCTGACCTTTGCTCAAACTCAACGGCGCCGCAACCGGCGCTGGCTTGCGGTATTAACGTTGCTGCTGCTGGTTACGTCGACCATCAGCCTGTGCGCGGGCGACCAGTGGATTGGCCCCGGTGAATGGTTTAGCGCCAAAGGCGAGCTGTTTATCTGGCAGATTCGTTTGCCGCGCACCCTGGCCGTCCTGCTGGTGGGCGCGGCGCTGGCCCTGTCCGGCGCGATTATGCAGGCGCTGTTTGAAAACCCGCTGGCGGAGCCCGGGCTGCTGGGGGTATCAAACGGCGCTGGGGTTGGCCTGATAGCCGCCGTGTTGCTGGGAAAAGGGCTGCTTCCGGGCTGGGCGCTGGGGCTGTGCGCCATCGCTGGCGCGCTGGTCATTACCTTTATTTTGCTGCGTTTTGCCAGGCGGCATCTCTCGACCAGCCGTCTGCTGCTGGCGGGCGTGGCGCTCGGTATCATATGCAGCGCGCTGATGACCTGGGCGGTCTACTTCTCAACCTCTTTCGATCTCCGCCAGCTGATGTACTGGATGATGGGCGGCTTTGGCGGCGTGGACTGGCAGCAGCTGTGGCTGATGCTGGCCCTGCTGCCTGTGCTGGCCTGGGTGTGCCTGCAATCGCAGCCTCTTAATCTGTTAGCGCTGGGGGAGGTTTCCGCACGCCAGCTGGGGCTGCCGCTGTGGCTATGGCGTAAAGTGCTGGTGGTGGCCACCGGCTGGCTGGTGGGCGTCAGCGTGGCGCTGGCCGGCGCGATCGGCTTTATTGGTCTGGTTATCCCGCATATCCTGCGCTTATGTGGTTTAAGCGATCACCGCGCGCTGCTTCCGGCCTGTTTGTTAGCGGGGGCCAGCGCGCTGCTGGGCGCGGATATTATCGCGCGTCTGGCGCTTTCGGCGGCGGAATTGCCGATTGGCGTGGTCACCGCCACCTTGGGCGCGCCGGTGTTTATCTGGTTATTGCTGAAATCAGGCCGCCCGCAGTGAGGGGCGGCCGTAATCGGTTGATACTATTACCAGCCCTTAATCGCATCGCCTTTGTAGACTTCCGCTGCCTTGTCGGCAACCTGCTGAGTCTGGAAGGCCTCTTTCAGTTCCTGGACTTTTTTGCTGTCTTTATTATCTTCGCGCGCAACGATGGCGTTGACGTACGGCGAGTCCGGGCCTTCCATAAATAGCCCATCGCGGGCAGCCGAGAGACCGGCCTGAGCGGAGAAGTTGGTGTTGATGATCGACAGGGCGACGTTCGGGTCATCAAGCGTACGGGTCAGCTGCGGCGTGTCGACTTCCACGATTTTCAGCTGCTTAGGATTGTCGATAATATCCAGCGTCGTCGGCAGGTAGCCTGTACCCTCTTTCAGCTTGATTAAACCTTGCGCCTGCAGCAGCAGCAGGCTGCGGCCCAGGGTTGTGGTTTCGTTAGAGATGGAAATCGTCGCGCCGTAAGGCAGTTCGCTGATATTTTTGATTTTCTTCGAGTAGGCGGCGATCGGGAAGACGAAGGTTTTACCGACAATGGCAAACTTATAGCCGCGCTCTTTTGATTGTGCCTCAAGGTAAGGCAGCGTCTGGAAGGCGTTAGCATCGACGTCTTTATTGTTCAGGGCTTCGTTCGGCAGAACGTAATCATTAAATGAGATTACCTCGACGTCGAGGTTGTATTTCTCTTTGGCCACCTGTTCTACGACTTTCCAGATAGCCTCATCCGGCCCGGTATTAATGGCGACTTTAATCTTATTATCTTCATCCGGCGAGCAGGCCGAAAGCAGCGTAACGGAGGCCGCGATTAACACCGCGCTAAACATCTTCTTCATCAATAAAACTCTCTTAAATTAACAATTAACGAAATGCTATTACATCCATCCACCACTGTACACTGAATTGCGGGCTCCCGGTGTTGAGATGAATTCATGTTGTGCTGCCTGTTACATCAAGAGACACTCCCGGGGGATTCAAAGTAGAATGACCCAGTCTGAATCCGCTACAGTAGATAGGGATCACCTGAAGCAGTAACCGGTATATTCACTGAGGGAAGGCTATGCAACACGATATTCTCAATACTGAAGTCACCACCATTGATGGTGAGAAAACAACGCTCACCCCGTGGGCAGGCAAAGTCCTGTTGATTGTCAACGTCGCGTCAAAATGCGGCCTGACGCCGCAGTATGAGCAGCTGGAAGCGCTGCAAAAAGATTTAGAAAGCGAAGGTTTTAGCGTACTGGGCTTTCCGTGCAACCAGTTTCTGGGTCAGGAGCCGGGTAGCGAAGAAGAGATTAAAACGTTCTGTAGCACGACTTACGGCGTGACTTTCCCGATGTTCAGCAAAATTGACGTCAACGGCGAACATCGCGCGCCTCTGTACCAGAAGCTGGTTGAGGCCGCCCCGCAGGCTATCGCCCCGGAAGGCAGCGGTTTTTATGAGCGCATGGCCAGCAAAGGCAGAGCGCCGCTGTACGTGGATGATATTCTGTGGAATTTTGAAAAATTCCTCATCGGCCGCGATGGTCAGGTCATCGGCCGTTTCTCACCGGATATGACGCCGGATGATCCTCAGCTGGTGGCCGCTATTAAAGGAGCTTTAGCCAAATAATGCCGTTTTTGATGCAGCTACAGGATGTAGAAGAGGCGGGGCGCCTGGCGCCGTTTTCAGCCGATATCCGGCCGGGAGAGATCGTTCATCTGGTGGGGCCAAACGGGGCGGGGAAAAGCACGCTGCTGGCGCGTATGGCGGGGCTCTCTACCGGCCCGGGTCAGGTAAAACTGAATGGACGCCCGCTGAATGACTGGCTGGCGCCGGAGCTGGCACGTCATCGGGCCTATTTAAGCCAACACCAGATGCCGCCTTTCGCCATGCCGGTTTGGCATTATCTGTCGCTGCATCTCCAGGACGACGCGCACAACGGGCTACTGACGACCATCGCGGAGAAGCTGGGCTTAGGCGACAAGCTTGGGCGCCAGGTGAATCACATCTCCGGCGGGGAGTGGCAGCGCGTGCGCCTGGCGGCGGTAATACTGCAGATTCATCGTCAGGCTAACGCGTCCGGACAGTTGCTATTGCTGGATGAACCGATGAACAGCCTGGACGTGGCGCAGCAGGCCGCGCTCGACCGACTGTTAAGCGAACTCTGCGCCTCGGGGATTGCCGTCGTGATGAGCAGCCATGACCTGAATCATACCCTCCGACACGCCCATCGCTCCTGGCTTATCTGCCGGGGGGAGACGATCGCCTGCGGCAGCACCGCCGAGGTATTAAGCGAAGAGAATTTAACCGCCGCGTATGCCATGGACTTCCAGCGGGTCGAGGTGGCGGGTCATCTTATGCTCGTTGCGTCACAGTAGCACGCAGTCAGCTTGCCAGCGAATTGATAAACAAGGTAAATTATCCTGCTATCAGGATAGGGAACAGAGGATTCGTCTGAGATGCGTTTTTGGCTCGTTTTGTGTGTTGCGTTATTTCTGGCGGGTTGTAGCAGCCACCGGGCGCCGCCGCCCAATCCACGGCTTGCTGATTCGATTACCGTTGTTGCTAACCTGAATGAGCAGCTAAGGAACTGGCGGGGAGCGCCGTATCGCTACGGCGGCATGTCGCCGCGCGGCGTTGATTGCTCCGGGTTTGTGCTGATGACCTTCCGCGATAAGTTCGCGTTGCAGCTGCCGCGTGAAACGCGTGAGCAGGCGGAGATCGGCACGAAAATCGATAAGAGCGAACTGCTGCCCGGCGATCTGGTCTTCTTCAAGACCGGTTCCGGAGAGAGCGGTCTGCACGTCGGTATTTACGACACGGATAACCAGTTTATCCACGCCTCCACCAGCCAGGGCGTGACGCGATCGTCGCTGGATAATGTCTACTGGCATAAAAAATTCTGGCAGGCGCGAAGGATCTAGCCTCGATACGTCAAAGCGTAGCGTGGCGTTTTCTTGCCCGGCGGCGGTAACGCCTTACCGGGCAGCGCCACAACGCCCGTCTTGTCTTTTATCGCAATAACCCATCCAATCCTCCGTGTTAATAATTTGTTGAAAGCACTACACTGAAGACAGGAGGAACCATGACCCTGTCTTTTACTACCCACTGGCGTGATGAACTGCCGGATTTTTACACCGCTTTAGCCCCTACGCCGCTGGAGAATGCGCGGCTTGTCTGGCACAACGCTCCGCTGGCGCGAACGCTGGGCGTTGACGCGTCGTTATTCAGCCCGCAGAAGGGCGCTGGCGTATGGGGCGGCGAAACGCTGCTGCCGGGAATGTCGCCGCTGGCGCAGGTTTACAGCGGCCACCAGTTCGGCGCCTGGGCCGGGCAGCTCGGCGACGGGCGCGGTATTCTGCTCGGCGAACAGCAGCTCGCTGATGGTCGTCGCTTTGACTGGCACCTTAAAGGCGCCGGGCTCACTCCCTATTCGCGAATGGGCGACGGGCGGGCGGTGCTGCGCTCGACGATCCGCGAGGCGCTGGCCTCGGAAGCGATGCATGCGTTGGGAATTCCAACCACCCGCGCGCTGGCGATAGTGGCCAGCGATACGCCGGTATACCGCGAAACCGTCGAGCGCGGGGCAATGCTGATGCGGCTGGCGGAAAGCCACGTTCGTTTCGGCCATTTTGAGCATTTTTACTACCGTCGCGAGCCTCTGAAAGTGCAGCAGCTGGCGGATTACGTGATTCGTCACCACTGGCCGCATCTGCAAAATGAAGCGGATAAGTACCTTCTGTGGTTCAGTGACGTTGTCACCCGAACCGCGGAGATGATTGCCTGCTGGCAAACGGTGGGCTTTGCCCACGGGGTGATGAATACCGACAATATGTCGATTCTCGGCCTGACGATGGACTACGGTCCGTACGGTTTCCTTGATGATTTCCAGCCTGGCTTTATCTGTAACCACTCCGATTATCAGGGGCGCTACAGCTTTGATAATCAGCCGGCGGTAGGGCTATGGAACCTGCAACGGCTGGCGCAGACGCTCTCGCCGTTTATCAGCGCTGAGGCGCTGAACGGCGCGCTGGATAGTTACCAGCAAGCGCTGCTGACGGCGTATGGCCGCCGCATGCGCGACAAGCTCGGATTGTTTACCCAGCAAAAAGGGGATAACGAGCTGCTGGACGGCCTGTTTGCGCTGATGGAACGCGAGGGCAGCGACTATACGCGGACCTTCCGGATGCTCAGCGCCAGCGAGCAGGAGAGCGCCGCCTCGCCGCTACGCGATGAGTTTATCGACCGCGAGACGTTCGATAGCTGGTTTACCGCTTATCGCGCGCGCCTGCGTGATGAACAGGTTGACGATGCGCAAAGGCAGGCGCGGATGCGCAGCGTGAACCCGGCGATCGTGCTGCGTAACTGGCTGGCCCAGCGGGCCATTGAACAGGCGGAGCAGGGGGATATGAGCGAGCTGGAGCGCCTGCATAGCGCACTCTCTCACCCCTTTGCCGATCGGACGGATGAGTATATTCAGCGTCCACCGGACTGGGGAAGGCGTCTGGAAGTAAGCTGTTCCAGCTAGCGATCGTTATCCCTGCCTTTATCGGCGGGGATAATTATTTGGTCAGGATCAGCTTACCCGAATGGGTCTGACGCAGCAGGTAGCGCTGACCGCGATGTTCAATCACCACCCGTCCCTCGCTGCCTAATAATGTCCGGCTGCTTATCTCTTTGTCCGTCGGAACCGGATACGGGGCATTGTCTGTTGTTTTTTCTGCAGTGGCAGTGTTATCCATACGCGTCATAGCACTAAAAATAAAAATCAAGGCAACAATGATAATCATTATCAATAATGTTGTTTTTCACGCAAGCTTTATTTAGCGGAATACCAGATTTAGCAGGTGTCGGGCCGGTCGATGGCGGAAAATCGCTCCCCACCGCGCGTACGGTGGGGAGGGGAACTACAGGCGGGTGGCGGTGGCGGCGGCTAATTCATCCAGCAGCCGTTCGCTATCGTCCCAGCTCAGGCAGGGATCGGTAATCGATTGTCCCCAGGTCAGCGGCTGGCCCGCGACGACCTTCTGCGTGCCTTCCTGAAGGAAACTCTCGGCCATGATCCCGGCGATGGCGGTCGAGCCGGCGCGGATCTGCTGGCAGATATCGGCGCAAACGTCCAGCTGACGGCGGTGCTGTTTCTGGCAATTGCCGTGGCTAAAATCCACCACCAGCTGTTCCGGCAGGTCGAACTCCGCCAGCGCTTCCCCGGCGGCGGCGATATCGGCGGCGTGGTAATTCGGCTTTTTACCGCCGCGCATAATGATATGGCCGTACGGATTGCCGCTGGTCTGGTAGATGGTCATCTGTCCCTGCTTATCCGGCGACAGGAACATATGGCTGGCGCGGGAAGCGCGGATCGCATCAACGGCGATACAGGTATTGCCATCGGTACCGTTCTTAAAGCCTACCGGGCACGAGAGCGCCGAGGCCATTTCGCGGTGGATCTGGCTCTCGGTCGTACGCGCGCCGATAGCGCCCCAGCTTATCAGGTCGGCAATAAACTGCCCGGTCACCATATCGAGAAACTCGGTGGCGGTCGGCACGCCCAGTTCATTGACCTGCAGCAGCAGGCTACGCGCCAGCTCAAGGCCGTGATTCACCCGATAGCTGCCGTTCAGGTCGGGGTCGGAGATCAGCCCCTTCCAGCCAACCACCGTACGCGGCTTCTCAAAATAGGTACGCATCACGATTTCCAGCTGCGGCTGGTAACGTTCGCGCATACCCTGCAGGCGGCGCGCATACTCCATCGCCGCATCAATATCGTGAATGGAACAGGGGCCGATCACCACCAGCAGGCGGCGATCTTCACCGTTGAGGATTTTCTCGATTCGGCGGCGTGAGGCGGAAACGTGTGCGGCAACGTCGGCAGACACTGGATGCCGCTGAGCCAGTTCCGCAGGCGTTACCAGGCTTTCAATGCGCGCGGTACGCAATTCGTCTGTTTTATTCATTGGGGTCTCAAAATCTGTTTCTTCCGCGGCGAAAATGCCGGGAAGTGATGCGCATCACGATAAACCAATCCCCGCTTATTGCAAGAGCAGGGCATGATCCTGTATAGGGCTCAGGTGATAGCATAAACAAATTTTTAATAATGTACTAGTGTGTTAGTACATTCTGCGGCTTAACCCCATAATATCCATGATTTTGGTAGCGATCTCTTCCACGGAATAGTTGGTACTGTTCAGGCAAGGTATCTTGTTTTTGCGGTAAAGCGCCTCGACTTCGGTCACTTCCATCCGGCACTGGCGCATGGAAGCATAGCGGCTGTTTTCCCGCCGCTCTTCGCGGATGGCCGCCAGGCGCTCCGGATTGATCGTTAAGCCGAAGAGTTTGTGCTGTAGCGGCTTAAGCGAAGCCGGAAGAATCAGATTGTCCATATCATCGGCGATAAACGGGTAGTTGGCGGCGCGGATACCGTACTGCATCGCCAGATACAGGCTGGTGGGGGTTTTCCCGCAGCGCGAAACGCCGAGGAGGATCACCTGGGCCTGATCGAGATTACGCAGAGAAATTCCGTCATCGTGGGCAAGGGTGTAGTCGATAGCGGCGATACGCGCGTCGTATTTGTTCAGGTTACCGGGCGTCAGGCCGTGGGTGCGGTGAGCGATTGGCGTCGGATCGAGGCGCAGCTCCTGCTGCAGGGGGGCCACCAGCGCCTGGACGATATCCTGACAAAAGCCTTCGCTTTGTAGGATGATGTCGCGAATTTCCGGCAGCACGATGGAGTAGAACACCAGCGGTCGAATGCCGGTCTGCTGGAAAATCGCGTCAATTTGCTCCTTCACGGCGCGCGCGCGGCTAATATTTTCGACAAACGGCAGGGTTACGCTGCTGGTGGCGACCGGGAATTGCGACATGACCGCATGACCCAGAACTTCCGCTGTAATAGCGGTACCGTCGGAAATATAAAATACGTGGCGATCTACAGCACTTTCCATTTTGACCATCCGGTATAATGAGTTTAATTGTCTGAAAGCTGATATTAAATTTAAGCATAACGCTCCAGGCTTTGTCTCATATTTAAAAAATGAAACGCTATTTTTATTTTTAATGAAAAGGTGAGTTCATTTTTCGCAACTGCGTATCTTTTGTATCAAATTTCATCAGATTTCTGAAGAATCATTAGCTTAGCTATATCTGGCAAAGAATCCTAAAAACGAAAAAATAATTTGCTTGAACGATTCACCGTTTCTTTCAGCTGGATAAATATGTCAGGATAAATCTCGTAGTCGATCGTGAATTATTTATCACTGGTATTAAATCACAAAAGGATTGTCTCGATGTCCAACAATGGCTCGTCACCGCTGGTGCTTTGGTATAACCAACTCGGCATGAATGATGTAGACAGGGTTGGGGGCAAAAATGCCTCCCTTGGTGAAATGATTACAAATCTGTCGGGTATGGGCGTGTCCGTACCGAACGGGTTTGCCACCACCGCTGATGCCTTTAATCAGTTTTTGGACCAAAGCGGTGTTAACCAGCGCATTTATGAACTGCTGGATGAAACCGACATTGACGACGTTTCCGCATTAGCGAAAGCGGGCGCACAGATCCGTCAGTGGATCATTGATACGCCGTTCCAGAGCGAACTGGAAAATGCGATTCGCGATGCCTATACCCAGCTGTCCGCCGATGACGCTGAGGCCTCCTTTGCCGTGCGCTCCTCCGCGACGGCGGAAGATATGCCGGACGCCTCCTTCGCCGGTCAGCAGGAGACATTCCTTAACGTGCAGGGCTTTGACGCCGTGCTCGTCGCGGTGAAGCACGTGTTTGCTTCGCTGTTTAACGATCGCGCCATTTCCTACCGCGTGCATCAGGGATACGATCACCGCGGGGTGGCGCTCTCCGCCGGGGTGCAGAGGATGGTGCGCTCCGATCTGGCCTCGTCCGGCGTGATGTTCTCCATCGATACCGAATCCGGTTTTGATCAGGTGGTGTTTATCACCTCCGCCTGGGGGCTCGGCGAGATGGTGGTGCAGGGGGCGGTGAACCCCGATGAGTTCTACGTCCATAAACCCACGCTGGAAGCGGGCCGGCCGGCAATCGTACGCCGCACCATGGGGTCGAAAAAGATCCGCATGGTTTACGCCCCTACCCAGGAGCACGGCAAGCAGGTGCGTATCGAAGACGTGCCGCAGGCGCAGCGCGACGTCTTCTCGTTAACCGATGCGGAAGTGCAGGAGCTGGCGCAGCAAGCGGTTCAAATCGAGAAGCACTACAACCGTCCGATGGATATCGAATGGGCGAAAGACGGCCATACCGGTAAGCTGTTTATCGTGCAGGCACGTCCGGAGACCGTCCGTTCCCGCGGCCAGGTGATGGAGCGCTATACCCTCCATGCGCAAGGACAGATTATTTCGGAAGGGCGCGCGATCGGCCATCGTATCGGCGCGGGTCCGGTGAAGGTCATTCACGATATCAGCGAAATGAACCGCATCGAGCCCGGCGACGTGCTGGTGACCGACATGACCGACCCGGACTGGGAGCCGATCATGAAAAAGGCGGCGGCGATCGTCACCAACCGCGGCGGGCGTACCTGTCATGCGGCGATTATCGCGCGTGAGCTGGGGATCCCGGCGGTAGTGGGCTGCGGTAACGCCACCGATCGCATCCAGGAAAACCAGAACGTGACCGTCTCCTGCGCCGAGGGCGATACCGGCTACGTGTATGCCGAAATCCTCGACTTCAGCGTCAAGAGCTCCACCGTTGGCGATATGCCGGATCTGCCGCTGAAGATCATGATGAACGTCGGTAACCCGGACCGCGCCTTCGACTTTGCCTGCCTGCCGAACGAAGGCGTGGGCCTGGCGCGTCTGGAGTTCATTATCAACCGTATGATTGGCGTCCACCCGCGCGCGCTGCTGGAGTTCGACGATCAGGAGCCGGGGCTGCAGAATGAAATCCGCGAGCTGATGAAAGGCTACGACTCGCCGAAAGAGTTCTACGTCGGTCGCCTGACCGAAGGGATCTCCACCCTTGGCGCGGCATTTTTCCCGAAACGGGTGATTGTGCGTCTTTCCGACTTTAAGTCTAACGAATACGCCAACCTGGTCGGCGGCGAACGTTATGAGCCGGAAGAAGAGAACCCGATGCTGGGCTTCCGCGGGGCCGGCCGCTATGTGTCAGAAAGCTTCCGCGACTGCTTCGCGCTGGAGTGTGAAGCGGTTAAGCGGGTGCGTAACGACATGGGCCTGACCAACGTCGAAATCATGGTGCCGTTTGTCCGGACCGTCGCGCAGGCAAAAGCGGTGGTTGAAGAGCTGGAACGCCAGGGCCTCAAGCGCGGCGAAAACGGCCTGAAGCTGATTATGATGTGTGAAATCCCATCGAATGCGCTGCTGGCTGAACAGTTCCTCGAATACTTCGACGGCTTCTCTATTGGTTCTAACGACATGACGCAGCTGGCGCTGGGGCTGGATCGCGACTCCGGCGTGGTCTCCGAGCTGTTCGATGAGCGTAACGACGCGGTGAAAGCGCTGCTGTCGATGGCCATCCGCGCGGCGAAGAAGCAGGGCAAGTACGTCGGTATCTGCGGACAGGGTCCGTCTGACCATGAAGATTTTGCCGCCTGGCTGATGGAAGAGGGGATCGATAGCCTTTCCCTGAACCCGGACACGGTCGTGCAAACCTGGCTCGGCCTGGCGGAGCTGAATAAGTAAGTTCTCGCTAAAACAGGCAACTGGATACTCCCCGTCAGCTCAGCAGTGGCGGGGATTTTTTGTTTTTGGGGAACAGAAAGCGGACAAAAAAAAGCCCATCGTGGGAGATGGGCAAAGACTACACACAGCAATTCGTTGTTTCACTCAGGGGATTTCCATGCTTATAAATCAATGCGTTGATTTATAACCGTGAGCTAATACTAGGCACTGAGGCTTTTTGCGTCGATCGGATTCCTCTCAATAGTTAAATTAAGGTAAAGAATCTGCGAAGCAAATGCGGTTAGCAGGCAGCGGGTAGTGGAATGACGTGAAAGATAGATTAGGATTTCTTAAGCTTTAAGGCTGTCGTGCCCGACATTGATAGGGACAGAGGGGCAAAAGGCGGGTTTCCCCGCCTTTTCACTTACTTATCCTGAGCGGCTCGGGTATTGAGCTCGCTCAGCTCCTCAAGCACCAGGTCGGGGTCCTTCGGCGGCGGCGGCGCTTCGTTAACCCACGCATCGTACAGTCGCCAGGAGACCGCCAGCAGCACCGGACCGATAAACAGCCCAATCATGCCGAACGCCACCAGGCCGCCGATAACGCCGGAAAGGATCAGAATCATCGGCAGGTCGGCGCCCATACGAATCAACAGCGGACGGATAAAGTTATCCATGGTGCCGACAACGCAGCTCCAGACCAGCAGTACGGTGCCCCATGTGGTATCACCGCTCCAGTACAGCCAGATAATTGACGGTACCAGAACCAGCAAAGGCCCCAGCTGCACAAGGCAGGTAAAGATCATCACCACGGTGAGCAGCGCGGCGTAAGGCACGCCGCTGACCGCAAGGCCAATACCGCCAAGCACCGCCTGGGCCAGGGCGGTGACGACCACCCCCAGCGCCACGGCGCGAATCGCCTGGCCGGCGAGGATCACCGCCGCATCGCCGCGTTTGGCCGCCAGACGGGTGGCAAAGTGGCGGAACCCATACGCAACCTGTTCGCCTCGCCAGTACAGCAGGGCGCTAAACAGCAGCATGAGTCCGCAGTAGACCAGCAGCTTGCCGATGTGCGCCGCCTGGCCAACAAACCATGTGGTGGTGGTGCCGAGATAGGGGCGAATTTTGACCATAATCGCCGTTCCCCCCATCTCCAGTAAATTGTGCCAGCCGGTATACAGCTTATCGCCAATCAGCGGAACGCTATTTAGCCACGCCAGATCCGGCGGCGTAAAGTTACCGCTGGTAATCACTTTTATTAATGGCGTGCTGTTATCCACCAGGCTGTTGACCAGCAGCGCAATAGGGATAACGAACAGTAAAAAGAGCAGCAGCGTCATCACCAGCACTGCCAGCGCGCGCTTGCCGAACAGCAGGCGCTGCAGGCGCAAAAGCACCGGCCAGGTGGCGATAACCACGGTACCGGCCCAGGCAAATGACAGGATAAATGGCTGAACGACCCACAGGCAGGAAATAATAATCAGGGACAAAAACAGCACCGACAGCAGAACTTGCGGTATGTCCCGGGGCTGATTGGGGTTAATCATGATAAAGTTTTACCTTTGCAGTCGCGTCACAAGGCTGACGCAGCGTAATTCCATGTACTGATAATAATATCAATATCTTCGCGCGCCTGATTTTGCCCTTAATTCTGGCGGGCGCATATGAAAAAAATGTGATAAAAAGTTGTGTGCACTACGCAAACGTTTAATCACTTACAACACAACATAGTCAGGCAGGGTCGAGCGTCATGATCCCACAGATTTCTCAAGCGCCAGGTGTCGTTCAGCTGGTGCTGAATTTTTTGCAGGTACTGGAGCAACAAGGTTTTACCGGCGATACCGCCACCAGCTACGCCGACAGGCTAACGATGGCGACTGATAACAGTGTATATCAACTGTTGCCGGATGCGATTTTATTCCCCCGCTCCACGGCAGACGTCGCTCTGCTGGCAAGACTGGCGGCGGAAGAACGTTTTAAATCACTGATCTTTACCCCGCGCGGGGGCGGTACCGGCACCAACGGTCAGGCGCTCAACGCCGGGATCATCGTCGATATGTCCCGCTATATGAACCGCATTATTGAAATCAACCCCGAAGAAGGGTGGGTGCGGGTGGAAGCCGGGGTCATTAAAGATCAGCTCAATCAGTTCCTTAAACCGTACGGCTACTTTTTTGCGCCGGAACTGTCGACCAGCAACCGCGCCACGCTTGGCGGGATGATCAACACCGATGCTTCCGGGCAGGGCTCGCTGGTCTACGGGAAAACCTCCGATCACGTGCTCGGCGTGCGCTCGGTGCTGATCGGCGGCGACATTCTGGATACGCAGCCGATTCCGGCGGCGCTGGCGGAAACGCTGGGCGCAGAACAGTCGGCGATCGGGCGTATTTACCGCACGGTCTATCAGCGCTGCAAAGCGCAGCGGCAGCTGGTTATCGATAAATTCCCCAAACTTAACCGCTTCCTGACGGGCTACGATTTACGCCACGTCTTTAATGACGAGATGAGCGAATTCGATCTGACCCGCATACTGACCGGTTCAGAAGGGACGCTGGCGTTTATTACCGAAGCGCGGCTGGATATTACCCGCTTACCGAAAGTACGCCGCCTGGTTAACGTTAAGTACGATTCCTTTAACTCCGCGCTGCGCAACGCGCCGTTTATGGTCGAAGCGAAGGCGCTGTCGGTCGAAACCGTCGACTCAAAAGTGCTGAATCTGGCGCGAGAAGATATTGTCTGGCATTCGGTCAGCGAGCTCATTACCGACGTTGCGGATAAAGAGATGCTGGGGCTGAATATCGTTGAGTTCGCCGGTGATGACGCCGAACTGATCGACGGCCAGGTGACAACCCTGTGCCAGCGCCTGGATGAGCTGATGGCGCGCGGCGAAGCGGGCGTTATCGGCTGGCAGGTTTGCCACGATCTGGACGGCGTTGAGCGCATCTACGCGATGCGGAAAAAAGCCGTTGGCCTGCTGGGGAATGCCAAAGGAGCCGCTAAACCGATACCCTTCGCCGAAGATACCTGCGTGCCGCCGGAGCATCTGGCCGACTATATTGTGGAATTTCGCGCGCTGCTTGACGGTCATGGCCTGAGCTACGGCATGTTTGGCCATGTGGATGCCGGCGTGCTGCACGTGCGGCCGGCGCTGGATATGTGCGATCCGCAGCAAGAGATGCTGATGAAGCGCATCTCCGATGACGTCGTAGCCTTAACCGCCAAGTATGGCGGCCTTCTGTGGGGGGAACACGGGAAAGGCTTCCGCGCCGAATATAGCCCGGCGTTCTTTGGGGCAGAACTGTTTGGCGAGCTGCGCAAGATTAAAGCCGCGTTTGACCCGGATAACCGTCTGAACCCCGGTAAAATATGCCCGCCGGAAGGCGTGGATGCGCCGATGATGAAGGTGGATGCGGTTAAGCGCGGGACCTTCGATCGGCAGATCCCCATTGCCGTGCGCAGTTCGTGGCGCGGCGCGATGGAGTGTAATGGCAACGGTCTGTGCTTCAACTTTGATGCTAAAAGCCCGATGTGTCCGTCGATGAAGGTCAGCAACCACCGTATTCACTCGCCGAAGGGGCGGGCCACGCTGGTGCGAGAATGGCTGCGCCTGCTGGCGGATCGCGGCATCGACCCCAATCAACTGGAAAAAGATCTGCCGGAAAAACGCGCCAGCCTGCGTACCCTGGTGGAGCGCACCCGCAATAGCTGGCACGCGCGTAAGGGAGAGTACGATTTCTCGCATGAGGTCAAGGAGGCGATGTCCGGCTGTCTGGCCTGTAAAGCCTGCTCGACCCAGTGCCCGATTAAGATCGACGTTCCGGAGTTCCGGTCGCGTTTCCTCCAGCTTTACCACAGCCGCTACCTGCGGCCGGTCCGCGATCATCTGGTGGCGGCGGTTGAATCCTACGCGCCGCTGATGGCGCATGCGCCGAAGACGTTCAACTTCTTTATTAATCAGCCGTGGATGCGCAAGCTATCGGAAAAGCATATCGGTATGGTCGATCTCCCGCTGCTCTCCGTCCCGTCGCTGAAGCAGCAGATGGTCGGTCATCGTTCGGCGAATACCACGCTGGAGCAGCTGGAAGCGCTGAGCGCAGAGCAGAAAGCGAAAAGGGTGCTGGTGGTTCAGGATCCGTTTACCAGCTATTACGATGCGCAGGTGGTTGCCGATTTTGTTCAACTGGTCGAAAAGCTAGGCTACCAGCCGGTGCTGCTGCCGTTTTCGCCAAACGGTAAAGCCCAGCATATTAAGGGCTTCCTGACGCGATTCGCGCGCACCGCGCAGAAAACCGCCGATTTCCTGAACCGGGTGGCCCAGCTCGGCATGCCGATGGTGGGGGTCGATCCGGCGCTGGTGCTCTGCTATCGCGATGAATACAACCAGATGCTCGGCGACAAGCGCGGCGATTTCCGCGTGATGCTGGTGCATGAGTGGCTGCCGCAGGCGCTGTCGGCAACCGCTGCGCAGGAGCAGGGCGGCGAGTCGTGGTATCTGTTTGGCCACTGTACCGAGGTCACGGCGCTTCCCGCTTCCACCAAACAGTGGGCGGATATCTTCGCGCGTTTTGGCGCGAAGCTGGAAAACGTTAACGTGGGCTGCTGCGGCATGGCCGGTACCTACGGTCATGAAGTGAAGAACCACGCCAATTCGCTGGCTATCTACGCGCTCTCCTGGCAGCAGGCGATGCAGCGCCTGCCGCGTAATCGTTGTCTGGTCACCGGCTACTCCTGTCGTAGCCAGGTGAAGCGTATTGAAGGCAGCGGCGTACGCCATCCGCTGCAGGCGCTACTGGAGATAATGGGATGATTTGGAAACGTCAGAGCACCCTGGAACAGCTGAACGCCATGGGCGACGGGAATATGGTCGGCCTGCTGGATATTCGCTTCGAGGCCCTTACCGATGACGCCATCGAGGCCACCATGCCGGTAGATAGCCGCACCCATCAGCCGTTTGGGCTGCTGCACGGCGGCGCGTCGGTGGTATTAGCGGAAACTTTAGGCTCGGTGGCCGGCTATCTGTGCAGCGAAGGCGAGCAGAAGGTGGTGGGGCTGGAGGTCAATGCCAACCATATCCGTTCGGTGCGCAGCGGGAGGGTTCGCGGCGTGTGCCGCGCGCTGCACGTCGGCTCCCGTCATCAGGTGTGGCAAATCGACATCTCTGATGAACAAGGGCGCCTTTGCTGTTCGTCGCGGCTGACAACCGCAGTCATCTAAGTTAGCAAGGGGGAAATGTCCCCCTTGCTGCTTTTTTATTCCGCTTCCAGTTTCACTTTTAATAAGAAAAATCCTGGCTTATCGCTGCCTCTCCCGAGGTTTTAATTATCCGCGACGCGATACTTCCGCTTGCTGATTATTTGTCCGTACGCGTTCAGGGCGTAGACCATTATCCCCGTGCTGACAAGTCTATGTATGCTAAATATAATTTTATGAAACATCATTAATATTTATGCTAATCTTTCTATACCAGAGATTTACAAGGTAACAAGAGGACGGAGTTAGCTATGGGTATCATTTCATGGATCATTTTTGGGCTTATTGCCGGTATTTTAGCCAAGTGGATTATGCCGGGGAAAGACGGCGGCGGATTTATCGTTACCGTAATTCTGGGTGTCATCGGTGCAGTTGTCGGGGGTTGGATTAGTACTTTCTTCGGCTTTGGCCGTGTAGATGGTTTTAATTTCGGCAGCTTTGTCGTGGCGGTGATTGGTGCGCTGGTTGTCCTGTTTATCTACAGGAAGATCAAGAGCTAATTCGCTCTTCGTATCAGTAACGCCATAAAGTGAAGAGGCTGCCACCATCGTTGGCAGCCTTTTTAATATTCGCACCATGTCCGACAGGGCAATATCCCCTCTCTGAACGCTTATCCCGGAATACGCTGGCAGGTCAGGCCGCGCGGGGGAACGGTACGATTTCGATTTGGATCGGATACGTAGCGAATAGACTGGCCTGTCCGGCGACGGCGAGGCGTACTGATTTTACGGGGGGGAAGAGGTTAATCGAGCAACACGCTAATAATTAACAACACGACCATACACATCGACATGACATCTGTTTCTATATCCATAATTCAGTACTACACAGGTTCCCGAACGGTCGCCAGGGCGACATTGCGTAAAAGATGAAGGAAATTTAGCAGCGCATTCTACATGAGCCAGTCAGCAGTGAATAAATCTTTATTTCTGTGAAATGACAATACTTATAATGAAAACGAATAGAATTTGTTGCATGAATGCATTTCGGCGCGCAGGCCGGATCGCGAGAGGGCCGAACGCCCAATCCGCATAATCAGTACTTAGCAGGAAGTTTGTTGATTTTTATGAGTTTCCCCTCTTCCATTTCGATAAAACCACCGGTTTTCAGCGCCGCCAGAATGCGCATTACGCCGCTGCGGGAAAGCCGGGTTTTCTCTCTGATATATCTTTCAGCCGTCACGCTGTAGCGATAACCCTCCTCTTCCTCCATGAGCTTGATCAGCTGCTGGCGAATCATCTCGTACGCCGTTGGCGTGCCCTGGGGCATAACGTTATGATAGAGGCGGTTATAGACAAACATCAGCTGTTTAGAGAGCAGTCCCCATAGCGCCTTCTCTCTAATGATTTCCTCGACGCGACGGGTTGTGAGTACGCCAATCTGGCACGGCGTGACGGTTTTAAAATAGTCATCAAAGTAAATGTCCGTCAGGTTAGCGAGGCCGAAAAGGGCGGGACTGAGCGCCGTGGAAAGCATCATATTGTCACTTCTTCGGTATATCGCTATCGTCCCCTCCAGAAGGAGATAACACATCCCCTGACCGTTAACCTGAAGATCAAACTGCTCGCCGCGGCCCGTTCGGTACGTCGTGCAGTAGGGCTGCAAATGAGAAATAAATTCCTGTGCGTAAGGGGAGCCGCGGAAGGGTTGATTTGCAGATGGCATAGTCAGAAAATCCTGAAGGAGATCGGACTTATTATAACCTCGCGCGTATCTCTTGCCACTCCGAAGATACATGAGCAATCAATACTTTCGCGGCAGGTGGTGGATGTCAATCAGCACTCCGCGCTCCATGGTAATGTATTTACCCGTTCGTAGCTCTGCGAGGATGCGCATAACGCCGCTGCGGGAAAGATAGGTTCGACTTTTGATATAGGCCGCCGCGGTGATACTTTGCCGGATAGCTTCGGGCTCTTGCATTAATTCAACAAGTTGAAAACGGATGATGTCATAGGCTGACATTTGCGATATTTGCGCGCAGTGCTCATAAACTCTTGATGCGGTATAGATCAGCAGCTTTGAAAAATGCTCCCATAAGTTCTGTTGCGCCACTACGCGATTAAACGTTTCCAGCGAAACGGCCGCAATTTCCGATGTTTCCAGTACCCTGACGTAAAGTCGTTCAGAGGAAAACTGGCTACACACGCCGAGAAGAAATGGCGATGACTCAGAATTTAAAACAATCCCGTCTCCGCGACGATGCAGAGCGACGCTGCCCTGGATAAGTAAAAAACACTGACGAACGTTATTATCGTAATAATGGACGATCTCCCCTTTCGAGACTATTCGTCTCTCGGCGTACGGCAGGACATTATCAATTAATTTCTCAATGTGCTTAAAGGGTTTTATCTCAAGTACTTCCGCTGGCTCGTTGCCGAATTCAGGAATAATTCTCGTGTTCATAAGATACCTCACTAACTTATGCGATCGTTTTTTGATCGATGTTGGGAATTATCTTAAAAAACAGCATCTCAGGGAATATTGGCGCCGGGTCTAATAATAGACTCGGGTGGATTATGGTTATAATTAGTTGATTTTATTGATTTTATCTCGCCAGTCCAAAAGTAGACCGGGGTCAGTGTGATTAAGTAATTTCTTAATTTGAATGTTTTATTTTTGTTAATTTCGAGTCTACATTTAGACCGCGAAATAGATTGTGCGCCGAAAAATTGTTGTATAAATTTTGTCGCGTCGGCAGGGGTAATCCGGTTTTAATAAAATGAAACAGTGGTGATCTATATACCATTGGGTCCCGGCAATATATTAAAGCAATGGCAAGATACGCTCATTAAGTGTTTTGCCTGAATGTACATAAAGTAAAACAGGATATGTCGTTATGAAAAAGAAAATTGTTATTGCGATACTTGCAGCAGGTTCTGCATTATCAATGACTCAGGCTTTCTCAGCAGCGGGTACCGTTAATTTTAATGGCAATATTTTGGATGCCGCCTGCGACATCGATGTCGCGTCAAAGGACCAGGTGGTTGTTTTGGGCGATTATTATAAAACTGAATTTCCGGTAGCCGGTTCGAGAACCGCCGCGACGAAATTCGATATTATTTTGAAGAACTGTCCGGTGACGGTTAACAATGCAAAAGTCCGCTTTGATGGCACGCCTGATTTAAGTAACTCCAGCCTGCTGGCTATTGACTCGTCGGTCGCTGGCGCAGCCTCCGGTGTCGCGATTAATCTGATGACGGCGGATAAAGCCGATCTGCCTCTGCACGGCAGCAACGGTTACTCCTACCCGCTCACCAGCACCGCTGATAATACGCTGAATTTCTATGCTCAGTATGTGTCGACCACTGCGACGGTGGTTGCCGGCCCAGCTAACTCGGTCGCGAACTTCTCAGTGGTTTACAACTAAGTTTCTGCAGTAATCAGTAGGGGGCCGGCCCGGCCCCTTTGTTTTAAGAGGTATTAAATGCGTTTTATCAGAACAATTGGCCTGGCGATAACAATGTTAACGCTGGTGCAGGCAACCGCCACTGCCGGGGTAATTATTGGCGGCACGCGGATCATTTTCGATGGTGCAAAAAAAGAAGCGTCAATCAGCGTTAATAATCCTGATGCGACGCCTTATTTAATTCAGTCATGGATAGATGAGCAGGAAGGTGGTTCTGGTAAAGCGCCTTTTATTATTACACCGCCGATGTATCGCCTCGACAGCGGACAAAAAAATATTGAGCGAATTGTCGCGACAGGTTCACTGCCTCAGGCCAAAGAAAGTTTATTCTGGATAAATATTAAAGCGATTCCCTCGGCATCAAAGCAGATGAACTCCCTGCAAATTGCCGTAAAAACGCGTATCAAGCTGATTTATCGTCCCGTTACGCTTCGCGCCTCAACGCCGGAGGAACAGGCAAATAAACTCACCTGGCAAAGAAGCGGCAATGAACTTCAGGTTAATAACCCAACGCCTTACGTCATTAATTTCAATGAAATTACCGTGGGCGGAAAAATGCTTGCCCAGGTGACCTACGTCATGCCGGGTTCGACCACCCGGTTCCGCTTGCCGGACGGGGCCTCCGGCAATGCCCTGACATTTAAAGTTATTAATGACTACGGCAGCCCCGGTCCGTCACATCAAGCCAGTTTGTAATCCCTGAACAAATGGCAAGCCCAGCGTTAAATAGGTAATAGCGATGACAATAAAAAATAATAAGTTGCGACCTGCTCGTCTGGCTACGCTTATCGCTATAGTGTTGAGCGGTTTCTCTCCGGAACTGTATGCCAGTGATTCGTTTAATACGGCCCTGGTAGAGCTGGATAATCCCGGCGTGGGCAAAGCGGATTTATCGGCTTTTGAATCGGGCTCTCAGGCGCCGGGAACATACCATGTGGATATTATTCTTGATGACCAGTTAATGGACACCCGGGATATTCCTTTTTCGATGGCAAAGACCGGGGGCGGTAATGAGGTATTGCAGCCCTGTCTGAGCGTGGAACAATTAAAACAGTGGGGAGTGAAAACCGAACTTTTTCCCCAGCTGTCGGTAGAAAATAGTAATTGCGCCAATCTCCAGGCTATTCCGCAAGCCAGCGCTGATTTTCAGTTTGGCGCCCAGCGGCTGGTTATCAGCATTCCCCAGGCGGCGATCGACCTGCCGGCCAGGGGCTATGTACCGCCGGAAATGTGGGATGAGGGGATTACTGCGGCATTGCTCAATTACAGCCTGAGCGGAGCGAACACTCGAGCGAAAACGGGCCAGGGCGGCAGAAGCGACAGCCAGTATGCGAACCTGCGTCCGGGGATCAATATCGGGCCGTGGCGTTTTCGCAACTATACCACCTGGTCACGGGAGTCCTCCGGCCAGGATAAATGGGATACCGTTTATACCTACGCGCAGCGGGCTATTATTCCTCTGAAAGCCCAGCTTACCGTTGGTGACAGCTCCGCGCCTGCCGACGTGTTCGACAGTATGCCGTTTCGCGGCGGCCAGCTGGCATCCGATGACGACATGCTGCCGGATTCTCTTAAGGGCTATGCGCCCGTAGTACGCGGCATCGCCCGAACCAATGCGCAGGTCGTGGTGCGCCAGAACGGCTACCAGATCTACCAAAGCTACGTTGCGCCGGGCGCCTTTGAAATCACGGATATGTATCCTACCGGCGGGGCAGGCGATCTCGACGTGACGATTAAGGAAGCCGATGGCAGCGAACAGCACTTCACGCTGCCCTACGCCTCGCTGCCTGTACTGCAGCGGGAAGGCCGGTTCAAATACGCCATCACCGGCGGGCAGTATCGTTCATATAACAGCAGCGTGGATAAAACCCCTTTCGGGCAGGCAACGGCAATTTATGGCCTGCAGCATGGCTTTACCCTCTATGGCGGCCTGCAGGAGTCAAGCAAATATCAGTCGTTGGCATTCGGTGTGGGTAAAAATATGGGGGCGTTAGGCGCTATCTCCACGGATGTCACGCAGGCCTGGTCAACGCCGGATAAAACGGATAAATCGCGCGGCCAATCCTGGCGAGCGCGATACAGCAAAAACTTCATCGATACCGGGACCAACTTTTCCATTGCGGGATACCGCTATTCCACCAGCGGCTATTACGGGATGCAGGAAGTTCTGGACTCATATGGAGACAGCAGCGCGCTGCAGGACCGCAGGCGTAACCGCGCGGAGCTGACGATGAGCCAGACGCTGAGCCGCGAACTGGGATCGCTAACCCTCAGCGCGGCGAGGGAAGATTACTGGAACTCCGCCAGGTCGATGGCTTCCTGGAGCGTCGGATACAACAACTACTGGCGCAATATCAGCTACGGCCTGACCTGGACATACAGCAAAAATGGCAGCGCGACGTCAAACGACAGCGCGAATAACAGCGCCCACGACCAGCTGCTGGCGTTTAACGTCAGCGTACCGTTGGATAAATTCCTCCCGCAAACGTGGGCCAGCTATGGCATGAACGCCAGCAAGAATGGTGGAACGACGCATAATATCGGCATGAACGGCGTCGCGCTGGAGAACAACTCGCTGAACTGGAACGTCCAGCAGGGTTACGGTACGGATGGCGTGGGTTACACCGGCAATATGAACGGTGACTATAAAGGGACGTACGGCGAAGTGACGGCGGGGTATAGCTACGACAAAAACAGCGAGCGGCTTAATTATGGTCTGCAGGGGGGCGTTATCGCCCACGCCGATGGCATCACGCTTTCCCAACCGCTCGGTGAAACCAATGCCCTGATAAAAGCCCCCGGCGCACACGGCGTGAATATTCGCAACCAACCCGGCGCGCGCACGGACTACCGGGGATATACGGTAGTCAGCAATATTTCCGTCTATCGAAAAAACGACCTGACGCTCGATCCGCAAAATATGCCTGAGGATGTAGAGCTGGAGATAAACACCGACACGGTTACCCCGACGCGAGGCGCGGTGGTGCGCGCCGATTATCTTTCCAAAGTGGGGCGCAGGGTCCTGATGACCGTAACCGACAATAACCGCTTCGTGCCGTTCGGGGCGGTGGTGACGCTTGCGGATGATAATAAGAGCAGCTTTATCGTTGGCGATCGCGGCCAGGTTTTTTTAAGCGGAATGCGCGAGCAGGGGGCGATCGTCGTTACGTGGGGCCGCCAGTCCAGTCAACAGTGCCGTGCTGATTTCAGCCTGCCGAAACAATCAACCTACGCTGGAATAACAGAAGTTAGCGCCAGTTGCCACCAGGAACATTAAACATGAGATTGATTTACTCTGTTATTTTGCTCGGCTTGATAGCCGGATGGAATAACGCGCGTGCCGGAACCTGCACCACCATTACCCCGCAGATCTCCACTCTGTCCGTGGGAACGATTACCGTACCGCGTGATGCGCCGGTCGGGACCGTTATTTTTTCGGGGGGCGGGACATATACGGGCTCTTACCTTTCCGGCTGTACTAACCCACTCATGCTGGGTTTCAGCATGCGATATAATAATGCGACGCTGAGTAGCTACGGTAATCACGTTTACAACACTAATATTAGCGGTATTGGTATTCGTTTTTCATCAAACGCTTATTTTGAAAGTCCGAGTAATACATTCTCCTATAACGCACAGACCTCTTATGTCGACTGGTACGGCGGTAACATACAGCTGGTGGTGACCGGGCCGGTATCATCAGGCGCATTAACGCCGGGAACGATCGGGGTGGTGACGCTCCAGGGCAGCGACGGCGTCTACCGTGATGGCCTGACCGCAACGCTGACCGATGGGACAATCAACGCCCTGGCCTGCAGTATCACTACGCCTCAGTTGAACTTCATCATTGGCGATATTCCCGCTTCAACGTTCGGCTCGACGGTAGGCACCACGCCCGCTGGCGCGCAGAATACGCAAAATCTGGGGTTAAGCTGCAGCGCCGGCACCAATATCACCGTTTCGCTGAGCGGCGTACAAAATCCCGATAGCGCCAACCCCAGCGTAATGGCATTAACGGGGCAGGGCAGCGCCGGGACGGCAAAAGGCGTCGGCGTGCAGCTTTTATATAATGGCGCGCCGCTGTCCATCAATAGCCCGCTGTTATTAAAACGGTCATCGGGCGGGCAAGAAACGCTGCCGCTGACGGCCCGTTATTATCAGACCTTAACTTCCGTTGAGTCCGGCTCGGCAAATGCGACCGCCACGCTTAATTTGACGTACCAGTAACGGGTGAAAAAATGAAAATACGCCATAAAAAATTGCTTATTCTGACGCTGCTGTGCTGGAACGTTTTTTCTGCCGACAGCGTGACGATGGGGGTGACGGGAAATATTGTCGCCTCGCCCTGTATATTCAATGGGGGAAACAGCAACCTCGATGTCAATCTGGGCGATATTCAGGCAACCAACATGGCCACGCCCGGGTCATCCTCCGACCCTGTGGCCTTTAATTTGCTGTTTACCAACTGTCCGGCGGGAACGCGCAGCGTAACGGCCTCCTTCACCGGCACTCCCGATCCGCTTGCCGGTCCTGACTATTATCTGAATAGCGGTACGGCAACCAACGTGGCGGTAGCGATGAGTGAAGCGGGCAGCGGCGCGCTAAAGGGAACGGGTTCGAGCATCACCCACAATATCGCGGCTGACAGAACCGCAACCCTGGCTATGCAGGCCTCGGTAAAATCGGTGTCAGGCGGTGCGACGCCCGGAAGCGTGAGTGCCGTTGTGGTCATGACGCTGCAGTACAATTAAACGGGCATCCGTTTAGCGATACGCGGTAGCGCCTTGATCGCCGCCATGGCGCTGCCCTTTTGATTTTCGTGGTTATCGCGGTCTTTTTGCCTCATGACCGGGAAAAATAACGTCCGCCATTTCTCCTTTTTACCCGCAGTACGTGATTGTGACTCTTTTGCCCTTCACGGCGGGTTCTGTGCAACGCAAATTCGCTATCTCAAAAATAGGTATTTCCGATGCATATTTTAACTTTCCTGCAATTTCTGTCTTTCTGTCACTGAAATGCATTATTAATCAATGCATTGAACAATTTATTCCATCTCCGATATCTCTTCTGTCAGGGTCTATGCTTATAAAAAGCACTGAATGGGGAAATACCCCTTCTCTGGATGGGTTGAAGTGATAATCATTATCACTAACATAGCGATATGGCCCGATGGCGTCAACCTATGAGGTAGAGCGATGAATTCACATGCAGGAACTTTCAATCCCGAAGATTTTAGCTGGCGTGGGCTGGTCATGACCCCAGCCGCCGCCGCCCATATTCGCGATCTGGTCCGCAAACAGCCGGATATGCAGGGGCTGCGGCTTGGCGTTAAAACCAGCGGCTGCGCCGGTTTTGGCTACGTTCTCGAGCTAATTGCTGAACCGGCGAAAGACGATCTGTTATTTGAGCGCGATGGCGCGAAGCTGTGGGCGCCGCTGCAGGCGATGCCGTTTATCGATGGCACCGAGCTTGATTACGTTCGCGAAGGCTTAAATCAAATCTTCAAATTTCATAACCCTAAAGCCCAGCACGAATGCGGCTGCGGCGAAAGTTTTGGCGTTCAGGCGGAGTAACTATGTCTCGTAATACTGAAGCAACTGACGATGTCAAAACCTGGAGCGGCGGGCCACTCAACTATAAAGAGGGCTTTTTCACTCAGCTACGGACCGATGAGCTGGCGAAAGGCATAAATGAAGAGGTGGTCAGGGCGATTTCTGCGCGCCGCAATGAGCCAGAATGGATGCTGGAGTTTCGTCTGAACGCGTTTAAGGCCTGGCAGGCGATGGAAGAGCCGCACTGGCTGAAGGCGCACTACGACAAGCTGAACTATCAGGATTACAGCTATTATTCAGCCCCCTCCTGCGGCAACTGCGATGACGCCTGCGCCTCTGAGCCCGGCGCGCTGCAGCAAACGGGGTCCAGCGCGTTTCTGACCAGCGAAGTCGAAGAGGCGTTTAACCTTCTCGGCGTGCCGGTGCGGGAAGGACGGGAAGTGGCCGTCGACGCCATTTTTGACTCGGTTTCGGTGGCGACCACCTATCGCGAAAAGCTGGCGGAACAGGGGATTATTTTCTGTTCCTTCGGCGAAGCGATCCACGATCACCCGGAACTGGTGAAGAAATACCTCGGCACCGTGGTGCCGGGCAACGACAACTTCTTTGCCGCCCTCAACGCGGCGGTGGCGTCCGACGGCACCTTTATCTATGTGCCCAAAGGCGTACGCTGCCCGATGGAGCTGTCGACCTATTTCCGCATCAACGCGGAAAAAACCGGCCAGTTCGAACGCACCATTCTGGTGGCCGACGAAGGCAGCTACGTGAGCTATATCGAAGGCTGTTCGGCGCCGGTACGCGATAGCTACCAGCTGCACGCGGCGGTGGTCGAGGTGATTATTCATAAAGACGCCGAGGTGAAGTACTCCACGGTGCAAAACTGGTTCCCCGGCGACAACAATACCGGCGGGATCCTCAACTTCGTCACCAAGCGCGCCCTGTGCGAAGGCGAGAACAGCAAAATGTCGTGGACCCAGTCGGAAACCGGCTCGGCGATCACCTGGAAGTATCCGAGCTGCATTCTGCGCGGGGATAACTCCATCGGCGAGTTCTTCTCGGTGGCGCTGACCAGCGGCCATCAGCAGGCGGACACCGGCACCAAGATGATCCATATCGGCAAAAACACCCGTTCGACGATTATCTCGAAGGGCATTTCCGCCGGCCACAGCCAGAACAGCTATCGCGGTCTGGTCAAAATCATGCCGACGGCGACCAACGCGCGCAACTTCACCCAGTGTGACTCCATGCTGATTGGCCCGGACAGCGGGGCGCATACCTTCCCGTACGTGGAATGCCGCAACAACAGCGCGCAGCTGGAGCACGAAGCGACCACCTCCCGTATCGGCGAAGATCAGCTGTTCTACTGCCTGCAGCGCGGAATCAGCGAAGACGATGCGATTTCGATGATCGTCAACGGTTTCTGTAAAGACGTCTTCTCAGAGCTGCCGCTGGAGTTTGCCGTAGAAGCGCAAAAATTACTGGCGATTAGCTTTGAACACAGCGTCGGCTGATAACAAAGGAAATAAGATGTTAAGTATAAAAAATTTGCAGGTCGCCGTTGAAGACAAAGCGATTCTGCGCGGGCTGGATCTGGAGGTTCGCCCCGGCGAAGTGCACGCCATTATGGGCCCGAACGGCTCCGGGAAAAGTACGCTCTCCGCTACGCTGGCCGGGCGTGAAGACTATGAAGTGACCGGCGGCAGCGTGGCGTTTAAAGGCAAAGATTTACTGGAACTCTCCCCTGAAGATCGCGCCGGTGAAGGCATCTTCATGGCCTTCCAGTATCCGGTGGAAATACCCGGCGTCAGCAATCAGTTTTTCCTGCAAACCGCGCTCAACGCCGTGCGCAGCTATCGTGGCCAGGAGCAGCTTGACCGTTTTGACTTCCAGGACCTGATGGAAGACAAAATAAAGCTGCTGAAGATGCCGGAGGATCTGCTGACCCGCTCGGTTAACGTCGGCTTCTCCGGCGGCGAGAAAAAGCGCAACGATATCCTGCAGATGGCGGTGCTGGAACCGGAGCTGTGCATCCTGGACGAGTCCGATTCCGGGCTGGATATCGACGCGCTGAAGATTGTCTCTGACGGCGTCAACTCCCTGCGCGACGGCAAGCGCTCTTTTATTATCGTCACCCACTATCAGCGCATTCTCGATTATATCAAGCCGGATTACGTCCACGTGCTGTACCAGGGGCGAATCGTCAAATCCGGCGATTTTACTCTGGTCAAACAACTGGAGGAGCAGGGCTATGGCTGGCTTACCGAACAGCAGTAACGCGCTGCAGCAGTGGCACCATCTGTTTGAGTCCCAAAGCGGGCAGCGCAGCCCGCAGGCGCATCAGCACCTGCAACAGCTGCTGCGCCTGGGGTTGCCAACGCGTAAACACGAAAACTGGAAATATACCCCGCTGGACGCGCTACTGAATCAGACCTTTGTCGCCGCTCAGCCGCAGACGCTGACGGCGGCCCGGCGCGACGAACTGGCGCTAACGGTAGAGGCATGGCGGCTGGTGTTTGTCGACGGTCAGTTTAGCGCGAGCCTGAGCGACGATCTGGCCGCCAGCGGCTATGAAGTGCAGGTGGATAACGAGCGTCAGCAGCTGCCTGACGCCGTTCAGCCCGAAGTGTTTCTGCATTTGACCGAAAGCCTGGCGACCACCGTTACCCATATTCGGGTCAGGCGCAACCAGCGCCCGGATAAACCGCTGCTGATTATGCACCTGACGCGCGGGCTGGCGAGCGATGAAATGAACACCGCCCACTATCGCCACCATCTGGCGCTGGAGAGCGGCGCGCAGGCGACCATCATCGAACACTATCTGAGCCTTAACGATGAGCGCCACTTTACCGGCGCAAGGCTGACGATGACCGTGGCGGATAACGCCCACCTGCAGCATATCAAGCTGGCGTTTGAGAACGCGCAAAGCTACCACTTTGCCCATAACGACCTGGCGCTCGGGCGCGACGCCTCCGCTTTTAGCAGCAGTTTTCTGCTCGGTAGCTCGGTGCTGCGCCACCACACCAGCACGCAGTTGAAGGGGGAAAACAGCACCCTGCGGATTAACTCGCTGGCGATGCCGGTCAACGGCGAAGTCTGCGACAGTCGCACCTGGCTCGATCATCAGGTCGGGTACTGTAACAGCCGCCAGCTGCATAAAACCATCGTCAACGATAAAGGGCGGGCGGTGTTTAATGGCCTGATTAACGTCGCGCAGCATGCGATCAAAACCGACGGCCAGATGACCAACAACAACCTGCTGCTGGGCCGCTTATCCGAAGTGGATACCAAACCGCAGCTGGAGATTTACGCTGACGACGTGAAGTGCAGCCACGGGGCGACCATCGGGCGTATTGATGACGAACAGCTGTTTTATCTGCGCTCGCGCGGCATTACGCAGCAGGCGGCGCAGCAGATGATTCTTTACGCCTTTGCCGCGGAGCTCACGGAAGCGATCGACGATGAGGCGCTCAGGCAGCAGATACTGGCGCGTATTGGCCAGCGTTTGCCGGGAGGTAAGGCATGACATTTTCTGTGGAACGCGTGCGCGCGGATTTCCCGCTTCTCAATCGCGAGGTTAATGGCCAGCCGCTGGCCTACCTCGACAGCGCCGCCAGCGCGCAGAAGCCGGAAGCGGTGATTAACGCCGAGGCGGAATTTTACCGCCACGGCTATGCGGCGGTGCATCGCGGCATTCATACCCTCAGCGCGGAAGCTACGGCGAGAATGGAGCAGGTGCGCCAGCGGGCGGCGACGTTCCTCAACGCCCGCTCGGCGGAGGAACTGGTGTTTGTTCGCGGCACCACGGAAGGCATTAACCTCGTAGCGAACAGCTGGGGAAACGCCAACGTCGGCGCGGGCGACAACATCATCGTCAGCGCGATGGAGCATCACGCCAATATCGTGCCGTGGCAGATGCTGTGCGCCAGAGTGGGGGCGCAGCTGCGGGTGATCCCGCTGAATCAGGACGGTACGCTGCAGCTGGATGCGATCCCCGGCCTGTTTGACGAGCGCACCCGCCTGCTGGCCATTACCCAGGTATCGAACGTGCTGGGAACCGAAAATCCCATCGCCGCTCTGACGGCGTTGGCCCATCAGCACGGCGCCAAAGTGCTGGTGGACGGCGCGCAGGCGGTGATGCACCATCCGGTGGACGTGCAGGCGCTGGAGTGCGACTTTTACGCCTTCTCCGCCCACAAGCTGTACGGTCCCACCGGCATCGGCGTGCTCTACGTCAAGCAGGACATTTTGCAGGAGATGGCGCCGTGGGAAGGGGGCGGGTCGATGATCGCCACGGTCAGCCTGACGGAAGGCACGACCTGGGCAAAAGCGCCGTGGCGCTTCGAGGCGGGAACGCCGAATACCGGCGGCATCATCGGGCTGGGCGCGGCGCTGGATTACGTCAGCGCGCTGGGGCTGACGCACATCGCGGAATATGAACAGACCCTGATGCGCTACGCGCTGCAGGCGCTGGAGAGCGTGGCGGATTTAACCCTTTACGGCCCGCAAGATCGCCTGGGAGCGATCGCCTTTAATCTCGGCAAACATCATGCTTATGATGTCGGCAGCTTCCTCGATAACTACGGTATTGCGGTGCGGACCGGGCACCACTGCGCCATGCCGCTGATGGCGTTCTACGGCGTGCCGGCCATGTGTCGGGCATCGCTGGCGATGTACAATACGACGGAGGAGGTGGACCGACTGGTAGCGGGGCTACAGCGGATCCACAAATTATTAAGCTAAAGGAAGCAACTATGGCGGCGTTACCGGACAGAGACAAACTGCTGCGCAACTTTAGCCGTTGTGCGAACTGGGAAGAGAAGTATCTCTATATTATTGAACTGGGTCAGCGCCTGGCGCCGCTGAGCCCGGAGGAACACACCGCGCAGAACATCATTCAGGGCTGCCAGAGCCAGGTGTGGATCGTGATGACGCAGGAGCAGAGCGGCGCGATTGCGCTTCGCGGCGACAGCGATGCGGCCATCGTCAAAGGCCTTATCGCGGTGGTGTTTATCCTCTATGACCAGATGACGGCCAAAGATATCACCGCGTTTGACGTGCGTCCGTGGTTTGAAAAAATGGCCCTGACGCAGCACCTTACCCCCTCGCGGTCGCAAGGACTGGAAGCCATGATCCGCGCAATTCGCGCGAAAGCAGCAAATCTTAGCTAGAATAAAACAGTAGATTTCATTCTGTTATGCACGACGGGAGGCTCGCCTCCCGTCGTGCATAACAGGCCTGGCGTTTTATCAGCGAAAGAAGGAATCTCAGTATGAAACGCGCTTCTCTTATCACCATTGCCCTTCTGAGCGCCCTCAGCGCGTCCCACGCCGCCTGGGCCGTTGATTATCCCCTTCCTCCTGCCAACAGTCGTCTGATTGGTGAGAACCAGTTCTGGACGGTACAGGAGGGTGACCGCAACCTGCAGGCGATTGCCCGTCGTTTTGATACGGCGGCGATGCTGATCCTTGAAGCGAACGATACCATTGCGCCGGTGCAGCCTAAACCGGGTACTCAGGTGCTGATACCTTCGCAGATGCTGCTGCCGGACGTGCCGCGTGAGGGCATCGTCGTCAACCTGGCCGAGCTGCGTCTGTACTACTTCCCGCCGGGCGTCAATCAGGTGCAGGTCTATCCCCTGGGGATTGGTCAGCAGGGGCTGGAGACGCCGGAAATGACGACCCGCATAGGGCAGAAAATCCCGAACCCCACCTGGACGCCGACGGCGGGCATCCGCGCCCGTTCGCTGGAGAAGGGGATTAAACTGCCGCCGGTCGTGCCCGCAGGGCCGAATAACCCGCTAGGCCGCTATGCGCTCCGTCTGGCGTACGGTAACGGTGAATATCTGATTCATGGCACCAGCGCGCCGGACAGCGTGGGTCTGCGCGTCAGCTCCGGCTGTATGCGCATGAACGCGGCGGATATCCAGTCTTTATTCAATCAGGTGAAAAGCGGGACGCCGGTACGGATTATCAACCAGCCGGTCAAGTTCGCCGTGGAGCCGGACGGTAAGCGCTATGTTGAAGTTCATCGCCCGTTGACGCCGGATGAGGCCAGCAATGCGCAGACCATGGCCTATACGCTTCCGGCGGAGTTTCATCAATTCTCGGGGGATAAAGCGGTTGATGAGGCGCAGCTTAAACGCGCGCTGACCCGGCGGGCAGGATATCCGGTGGTGGTATCGGCTAGCGGAAGCACCGCGTCGAGCCTGTCGGTACAGAATAATACGCCGGTAGATGAAGCGAAAAGGGTGCAGTAGGCGGGAAAAGGTAAGGCAAAAAAAATGGCGCACAATGTGCGCCATTTTTATTACACAGATACTATTACTTGCGGTATTTAGTAGCTGCGTTGTCCAGACGCTGGTTAGCGCGAGCTGCGTCATCTTTAGCAGCCTGAACGTCGGAACGCATTGCGTTCACGTCGTTGCTCAGCTGGTCAACTTTAGCGTTCAGAGTCTGAACGTCAGAAGACAGCTGATCGATTTTAGCATTGCTGGAGCAACCAGCCAGCAGAGTAGAACCCAGGATTACCGCGCCCAGTACCAGTTTAGTACGATTCATTATTAATACCCTCTAGATTGAGTTAATCTCCATGTAGCGTTACAAGTATTACACAAACTTTTTTGTGATGAGAATATTTTTTTACCTGAATGCACTTATTTTTGATCGTTCGCTCAAAGAAGCATCGAAATCATCACGTAACTTTAAAAAGGCGAGTGAAAACAGCGCGCTTCCATCGGATTCATCTTAGATAATCTCGCATTAAATAGTAAATTCCGATTTGCATTTTTATTAATAGCGGCTAGTGCCAGAATAAAAAAAAGCGCCCCGAAGAGGCGCTTTTAAAGGAAATACTAATTAACCTGTAAATTATTACAGCACGTGCACGGAAGCGGTATTGGTGGTTCCGCTCGGGACCAACGCGCCGGAGACCATAACAACCACGTCGCCTTTACGCGCCAGGCCGCTCTGCAGCGCCAGCTCTTTACCCTGGATATAGAAGGCATCGGTAGAAGAGATATCTTCAACCAGCTGCGCCACAACGCCTTTGCTCAGCACCAGCTGACGCGCGGTCGTTTCATTGGTGGTCAGCGCCAGGATGGTGGCATCCGGGAAGTATTTACGTACGGCGCGCGCGGATTTACCGCCCTGGGTTGCCACAACGATCAGCGGCGCTTCCAGTTTTTCAGCCGTTTCAACCGCACCGCGGCAAACCGCTTCGGTGATGCGCAGCTTACGGTTGTCGTTGTTGTATTCAAGACGGCTGGTCATCACGCGGTCGGTACGCTCGCAGATGGTCGCCATGATGGTGACCGCTTCCAGCGGGTATTTACCTTTTGCGGATTCGCCGGACAGCATAACTGCGTCGGTGCCGTCGAGGATGGCGTTAGCCACGTCGCCTGCTTCCGCACGGGTCGGACGCGGGTTTTTGATCATAGAATCCAGCATCTGAGTCGCGGTGATAACGACTTTACGCGCGCGGATACATTTTTCGATCATCATCTTCTGCGCGAAGATCACTTCTTCAACCGGGATTTCAACGCCCAGGTCGCCACGCGCAACCATGATGCCGTCAGAGGCTTCGAGGATCTCGTCGAAGTTGTTCAGGCCTTCCTGGTTTTCAATTTTGGAGATGATCTGGATCTTCTCGCCGCCGTGGGCTTTCAGGTGTTCACGGATTTCAACGACGTCAGAACGCTTACGGATAAAGGAGGCCGCAACAAAGTCAACGCCCTGTTCGCAACCGAAGATCAGGTCCTGCTTGTCTTTTTCGGCCAGCGCTGGCAGAGCGATAGACACGCCCGGCAGGTTAACGCCTTTGTTCTCGCCAAGGTCGCCGTTGTTCAGTACTTTACAAACAACTTTGTTGCCTTCGATAGCGGTGACTTCCATACCGATCAGACCATCGTCAACCAGTACGGTGTTGCCGACGCTCAGGTCGCTGGTGAAACCTTCATAGGTCACCGCAACGATTTCGTTATTACCGACAACGGATTTGTCGGTGGTGAAGGTAAAGGTCTGGCCCGCTTTCAGAGAAACGTCGTTGCCGCCTTCCAGCTTAATGGTACGGATTTCCGGACCTTTGGTATCCAGAAGGATTGCCGCTTTCTTACCGGTTTTACTCATCACATTGCGCAGGTTCTGGATGCGCTGACCGTGTTCCGCGTAATCACCGTGAGAGAAGTTCAGACGCATAACGTTCATGCCAGCGTCCAGCATTTTGGTCAACATCTCTTCGGATTCGGTTTTCGGACCGATGGTGCAAACAATTTTGGTCTTTTTCATGACAGTTTAATCTTTAAGTTGTGAAGGATAGGGATGGGGAATCTGACTCCGTGGGCGCACTGCCGCAGAGTTAAACCTGTATTACGAAAGTTGCTATGCCACGCTCTAAGGATAGGTGACAACAAAAGAGCGTGCAGAAGAATGTGTGCTGGCGGTTCAGCCCATGAAAAGAGGCAACGTGTTATGCGTTTAGTCATGCAATCCAATGCGCTGAAACCATTCAATAAGAATTTGTTGGGCATTATACGTTGCCAAATCCAAAAAAGAAAATGAAAACCATGTTTCATTTCTATAGTTATATACTTAACAAAATGCAAACTAATCCTACGCTTATGCGCAACACATTTTTTCATCACCTGACAAGATAAAGAGGGCGGAAACGCGGGTTTATTCACAAGTTTGCCAGGGAAAAGCAGTCTCTGAGGCGCAAACGCGGAGCTGGTTTGATTTACTCAGGAAATATATCAATAATGATTTGATTGATAATGAAAAATTGAGAGTGAAATAGAATGGGAAACACAGCCAAAGATGAGGCGCTGTATCAGGAAATGTGCCGCGTAGTGGGCAAAGTCGTGCTGGAGATGCGCGACCTGGGTCAGGAACCAAAGCATATCGTTATCGCCGGCGTGGTGCGTACCGCCCTGGCGAACCCGAAAATCAAACGTTCCGCGCTGACGCAGGAAGCGATGGAGAAGGTGGTCCATGCGCTTTCCGGAAACTAGCCGCCGCCGGGCGCTTCCCGCGCGCTTCAGGAAATCACAAAGCGAATAACCGCCTTGACGGCAATATCGCAGTGGTGGGCGACCATCGCTTCATCATCAATAGCCGGCATCGGATCGTCCAGGTAGAGGCTGCTGAACGTATAAAAGTTTGATACCTGGTAGAAGCTAAAGCTGCTGATCAATCGATGCACATCGCGCGCTTCCAGCCCTGCCTGAAACACCCCTTGCTGCTGCCCGCGCTGAAGAATATCTTCCAGGATCGACAGGGCGGTGCGGTTCAGCGGTTTCAGCTGACCTGAACTTTTCAGCCATTTCCCGCGCTGCATGTTTTCCATACAGATCACCCGCATATAGTCAGCGTGCGTGGCGTGATAGCGCACGCTCCACTTCACCAGCTGCACCAGCGCCTCTACCGGCGGTACGTTTTCCAGCCCGAGCTGCTGCTCGGTTTCGCGGATCCTCGCGTAGACGTGCTGCAGCACGGCCTGATAAAGCAGCTCTTTGGTCTTGAAGTAGTAGACCACCATGCGTTTGGTAGTCTGCGCTTCGGTGGCGATTTGCTCCATCCGCGCGCCCGACAGTCCATGCTCGGCGAAAACGGTAATGGCGGCGGCGAAGATCCGCTCTTTCAGAGACTGCGCTTCATCATGAGCAACGACGGACATAACGGCTCCTTTTCTTGAGATGCAAAAAATACACATATTGATCACAATTTTGCAACCAATCATGGCGCATTTGAACCAAATGATACATATTCAGGTCACTAAGTCAGCTAATGACCCGAGGACTCTATGTTGCGTTCCATCGCCACCGTCTCGATCTCCGGTACCTTACCCGAAAAGCTCCATGCCATCGCAGCGGCGGGCTATCAGGGCGTCGAAATCTTCGAAAACGATCTGCTCTATTATACCGGTACGCCGGCCGATATCCGCCACCTGGCGGCAGATTTAGGGCTAAAAATCACGCTTTTTCAACCATTTCGTGATTTTGAAGGCGCCAGCCGCGCCCAGTTCGCCGCCAACATGGAACGCGCCAGGCGCAAATTTGCGCTTATGCACGAGCTGGGCTGCGACACCCTGCTGCTGTGCAGCAACGTTCAGCCGGACTGTTCCGCCGACGTCGAGCTGCAGGTCGCCGACTTACGCGCCCTTGCTGCGCTGGCGGAGCGGGAACGCATCACGATTGGCTACGAGGCGCTGGCCTGGGGCACCCACGTCAACCGCTGGCATCAGGCGTGGGCGCGGGTCAAAAGCGTCGATAGTCCGGCGCTGGGCATCGTGCTCGACAGTTTCCACGTGCTGGCGCGCGGCGATACGCTGGCGCAGCTGGCGGATGTGCCGCTGGAAAAAATCACCTTTGTACAGATGGCCGACGCGCCGCTGATGAAAATGGATATCCTCGAATGGAGCCGTCACTTCCGCTGTTTTCCCGGCCAGGGGCAGCTGCCGCTGGTGGAGTTTGCCTGCGATCTTACCCGCCGCGGCTACTGCGGCCCCTGGTCGCTGGAGATCTTTAACGACAGCTTCCGCGCATCGCCCAACGGCGCGACGGCGAAAGATGGCTATCGCTCGCTGCTGTGGCTGGAAGAGCAGGTCCGTCAGCGGCTGCCGGAAAGCCGGGCGCCGCTGTTTTCCCCCGCTGAACAGCCCCTCTACGCCGGGCTTGAGTTTATCGAGTTTGCCGCCACGCCGGCGCAGGCGGGCGAACTCGGACACAGGCTGACGCAGCTCGGCTTTGCCGAAGAGGGGACGCATCGCTCAAAACGCGTCGCCCTCTGGCGCAACGGCGGGGCGAGGGTGGTGGTTAACGCCCAGCCGCATAGCTGGGCCGATCATTTTCACCAGCGTCACGGGGTTTCCCTCTGCGCCATGGCGCTGCGCGTCAGCCAGAGCGCGGCGATCGTGGAACGCGCCCGCGCCTTAGGCTACGCCACCTGGCAGGGCGATGCCGGGCCGAACGAAAGCCCCATCCCGGCGGTTTGCGCCCCGGACGGCAGCCTTATTTATCTGATTGAGATGGGGGACGATATCTACACCCGCGATTTTCATCTGCGCACGGACGTCACGCCGCGCGACGATTATCGGGGTATCGATCACCTGGCACTCGGCATGGAAGCGGACAGCCGCGATAACTGGATCATCTTTTTCCGCACCGTATTCGGCTTTACGCTCGAACATGAGCAGACCCTGCCCGATCCTTACGGGCTGGTGCGTAGCCTGGCGGTGCGCAGTCCGCAGGGCGACATTCGTCTCGCGCTCAATATTTCGTAAAGCCGCGCCACGCAAATTGCCCGTTCGGTAGCCTGTTATCAGGGAGCAGGTTTACAGCACGCGGCGTTTGCCTGCCACGATTTACCCTCCACGCTCGCCAGCCTGGCTCCGGTTGCGGTCAACGCGCTGCCGATCCCGGCGAACTACTATGAAGATCTGTTGGCCCGTTTTGGCGAGGATGTTCCGGTCAACCTGCTGAAGAATCATCAAATTCTTTACGATCGTGACGGAAGCGGCGGTGAATTCCTGCACCTATATACCCGCCCGTTTTCTGCCGGACGCTTTTTCTTTGAACTGACCGAGCGGCGCAACGGTTACGCACTTTATGGTGCTGTAAATGCAGCTGTACGCTTGTCAGCAATGCAGTACACCTAGTAATGTAGCAAATGGTTCACAACCCAACGTCGCAAACACAATAACAACATCCGGCTGTACCCTATGACAGGAAACGACTATGAACTCTTATAGCCATAATCACACGACGGCCGCCGCCGCGTCCGGCGCGCGGCCTTCCCGGCGGCGTATCGGTATCCTTGCGCTGCTGGCGGTCGGCACCATGATCAACTATCTCGACCGCACGGTGCTGGGGATTGCCGCGCCGCAGCTGACCGCAGAGCTGGGCATTGATGCCGCGATGATGGGCATCGTATTCTCCGCCTTTGCCTGGACCTACGCGCTGGCGCAGATCCCCGGCGGCATCTTCCTTGACCGCTTCGGTAATAAAGTCACCTATTTTCTGGCGCTGACCCTGTGGTCGCTATTCACCCTGTTCCACGGCCTGGCGGTCGGCCTGAAAACCCTGCTGCTGTGCCGTTTTGGCCTCGGCGTCAGCGAAGCCCCCTGTTTCCCGGTGAACAGCCGGGTGGTGAGCGCCTGGTTCCCGCAGCAGGAGCGCGCCAAGGCGACGGCGGTCTATACCGTCGGCGAATATCTCGGGCTGGCCTGTTTTGCGCCGCTGCTGTTCTGGATAATGGGCAGCTTTGGCTGGCGCGCGCTGTTTATTAGCGTCGGCGCCGCCGGCGTGATGTTCGCGCTGGTGTGGTGGCGCTGCTATCGCGAGCCGCATGAGGATAAACACCTCAATCAGCTGGAGCGCGAGCACATCGTCAACGGCGGCGGAATGTCCACCGGCGCAGAGCAGCATACCGCCTTTAGCTGGCCGCTGATCCGCCAGCTGCTGGCGAAACGGCAGATTCTCGGCGCCAGCATCGGGCAGTTTGCCGGTAATACGGTGCTGGTCTTCTTCCTGACCTGGTTTCCAACCTATCTGGCCACTGAGCGCCATATGCCGTGGATTAAGGTCGGCTTCTTCGCCATCATGCCGTTTCTGGCGGCGGCGGGCGGCGTGATGTTCGGCGGCTGGGTCTCCGATAAGCTGCTGAAGGCCACCGGCTCGGCGAACCTCGGGCGTAAGCTACCGATCATTGCCGGTCTACTGATGGCGAGCACCATTATCTCCGCCAACTGGCTGACCAGCGATCTGGCGGTAATTCTGGTGATGTCGTTCGCCTTTTTTGGTCAGGGGATGGTCGGGCTGGGCTGGACGTTGATCTCCGACATCGCGCCGAAAGGCCTTGGCGGTCTGACCGGCGGCCTGTTTAACTTCTGCGCTAACCTCGCCGGGATCCTGACGCCGCTGATTATCGGTTTCATTGTTGCCGCCTCCGGCAACTTCTTTTACGCGCTGATTTATATCGGCGGTGCAGCGCTGCTGGGCGTGGCGGCTTATGTCTTTATCCTGGGCGATGTCAAGCGTATCGAACTTTCGCAGTAACGTGATGCAGTCGTTGTTAAAGGAGCAGGGAATGGTGATTAGTGGAAATACGCGGCTGATAGCGCATCTTGGCTATCCGACCGCGAAGTTTAAAGCGCCGATGATTTACAACCCGTGGTTGGTTCATCAGCAGGTTGACGCCAAAGTGGTGCCGATGGGCGTCAAGCCTGAGGATTACGCCGCCTTTGTGCCGATGCTGTTTAAGATGACCAATATTATTGGCGCGCTGGTCACCATGCCGCACAAAATCGCCACCTGCGGGCTGGTGCAGCATCTTAGCCCAACGGCGGCGATAGCGGGCGCCTGTAACGCGATCCGTCCCGAAGCCGACGGCACGCTGAGCGGCGATATGTTTGATGGCGAAGGCTTTGTCCTCGGTATCACGCGTAAAGGTTTCCAGACGCGAGGGGCGCGGGCGCTGGTGGTGGGCAGCGGCGGCGTCGGCTCGGCCATTGCCGCATCGCTGGCGGCGGCGGGCGTCAGCGCCCTGACGCTGTACGATATCTGTTCGCAGACGGCGGAAGCGCTGGCCAGGCGTCTGCTTGAGCACTATCCTCGGCTGGACATTACGCTGATGCAGCGCGATCCGCAGGGGCACGATCTGGTGGTTAACGCCACGCCGCTGGGGATGAAAGAGGGCGATCCGCTGCCGCTGGACCCGCAGCGCCTGACGCCGGGCACCTTTGTCGGTGAAGTGGTTATGGCCCAGGAGTTCACTCCGCTACTGCAGGCGGCGCAGGCGGCGGGCTGCCCCATTCAGCGCGGCACCGACATGCTGTTTGAAATGATCCCGGCCTATCTGCGGTTCTTTAACCTGCCGGTGGCAACGCCGGAACAGCTGCGCGAACTGGCGGAAATTCGCTACTGAAATGGCCTGAACCTGCGTTATTATAGCGCTGTATTTATGACTATATAGCGATGGTTCTTATGACTCCCTCCCTAACGCTGCTGGCGGCGGGAAGCCTGAAAAGCGCTTTCATTCCGCTGCTGGCGCGCTTTCAGCAACAGACCGGCATCCCGGTCGAGGTCCATTTTGGTCCGGCAGGGCTGCTGCGCGAGCGCATTGAGGGCGGAGAGCCGTGCTCGGTGTTCGCCTCGGCCAATAGCCAACATCCGCAGGCGCTGCGTCAGGCCGGGCTGGCCGGGGCGTGCTATCTGTTCGCCCGGAATCAGCTGATGCTGACCGCCCGCCGCGGCGCAACAACCGAGACGCGGGAGTGGCTGGCGCTGCTCAGCGACCCGGACTTACGCCTGGCAACCTCAACGCCGGGCTGCGACCCTTCAGGCGACTACACCTGGCAGCTTTTCTCCCACATTGAAGAGCGCTGTCCCGGCGTCGGTGCCGCCATCATGGCGCGCGCGCGGCCGCTGGTAGGCGGCCGCGACTCGCTGCCGGTGCCGGCGGGAGAAATCGCCGGGGCGTGGCTGATCCGTGAAAACTTAACCGACCTGTTTATCGGCTATGCGCACTATGCCGCGCAGATGGCGGCGTGCAGCGATCTGCGCACGCAGCTTATTCCGCCGGCGTGGAATGTTCGCTGCGACTACCTGCTGGCGCAGATTGAACAGAGCGCCGGGGCGCAGCGGCTGTGCCGCTTTATCCTCGGCGCGGAGGGGCAGCGCTTACTGAAAGACGCCGGTTTTTTGCCTATCAACGACGAATCGTAAACTGCGGAGCCAGCAGCGGCAGCGCCGACCCGGGGGGATGGACTTTGCGTACCGCTAAACCATACGCGCGCTGAAGATTCGCTTCCGTCAGCACGGCGGCTGATTCTCCCGCCAGCCATTCACCGTCGGGCAGCAGCAGCAAAGTCTGGTTCGCCACCTGCAGGGCGTGGGTCGGATCGTGCGTGGTAAACAGCACCGTCCGCTTCTGGCGATGGGCCAGGTCGCTGATGAGCTGCAGCACCAGCTGCTGGTTGGCCAGATCCAGCGCCGAGCAGGGTTCATCCAGCAGGATATTCTGGCTGGCGCCCACCAGCGCCCTGGCGATAAGCACCAGCTGCTGCTGGCCACCGGACAGCGCGCAAAACGCCTTGTCGGCCAGCACCGCGATCCCCAGCTGCGCCAGCGCCTTCTGCACCTCACGTTCGTCTTCCGCTGTTGGCTGAGCGAACAGATTAACGTGGCGCGCCCGTCCCATCAGCACCACGTCGCGCACCTGCCAGCCAAAAGCCGGGCGAAAATGCTGCGGCACGATGGCGAGACCGCCCGTGCAGGTAAACCCACCGCCGATCGGCGTCAGTACCCCGGTCAGGGTATCGAGCAGAGTGCTTTTGCCGCGGCCGTTAGCGCCGAGCACCGCCCAGATATCGCCGGAACGGCACTGCAGGTTCAGCGGGGCGAAAAGCGGTCGGCTATGGCCGTAGAGCAGGTTGCTTAACTGTAGGGAAAGGGTCATCAGCGCGCGCCTGTGCGTCGCGACTGCACCAGCAGCCAGGTGAACAGCGGCGCGCCAAGCAGCGCGGTGATGATTCCAATGGGGATTTCGGCCTGGATCAGCGTGCGGGCGAGGTCATCGACGACGATCATAAAACCGCCGCCGAGCCAGAAGGCGGTAGGGAGAAGACGCCGGTGGTCGGCGCCGGCCAGCAGCCGCGCCAGATGCGGGATCACCAGCCCGACCCACGCGATGCTGCCGCTGACCGCCACCTGAGCGGCGACCAGCACCGCGCAGCACACCAGTACCCCGCGACGCAGCCCGGTCACCGCAACCCCGAGACCGCGGGCATCTTTCTCCTCCAGCGCCAGCAGGTTAATCCGCCAGCGGAGCTTAAACAGCACCATCGCGGCGCAGGCTACCGGTAGCGCCATCAGCAGGACTTTGTGCCAGCTGGCGGTGGCGAAGCTGCCGAGTAGCCAGAAAACAATATTCGGCAGCGTCTCTTCGCTATCGGCCAGGTACTGCATCAGGCTCACCAGGGCGGCAAAAAAGCCGCTGAGGATAATGCCTGAGAGGATCAGCACCAGGGTGCTTTCGCGCCCCTGCAGCGCGGCTATCAGATAGACCAGCATCAGCGCGGCAAGGCCGAAGAGAAAGGTCGAGGCCATCATCAGCGCGGCGTTCAGCCCCAGCAGAATCGCCAGCGTCCCGCCGAAGGCGGAACCGGAGGTGACGCCGATGATATGCGGGTCCACCAGCGGATTCTGGAACACGCCCTGTAAGGTGGCCCCGCACAGCCCCAGCGCGCCGCCGGCCAGCAGCGCCATCACGATCCTCGGCAGCCGCACCGACCACACCACCTGGCCGGCGACGCCGTCGAGGGGAGAAAGATGCGCCAGCTGGCGAAAAACTTCCGCCAGGCTTAACGGATACTGCCCGAGGCAGAGTGAAGCGATTGCAATCACGATCGTCACCAGCGCGAGGGTACATTGCAGCAGGGCCGGATGACGATGACTACGCATCCGGCGTCCACTTCACGCGGTAGAAACGCTGATAGTACTCCCGCGCCTTCGCCTCGACATCGACGCTGTTGTAGCGTGAGGGGTAGAGTTTTTTCGCCATCCACAGCTCGCCGATCGCCAGCGCCTCCGGCATCGGGTAGCCCCAGGCCTTGGCGTATTCCGGCATCAGCCACACGTGGTGATTTTTGACCGCGTCAATGCTCTGCCACTGCGGGTCGTTTTGTATCTGTTTGACCACCTCCGGGTAGCGGTCCTGCACGAAAATCACCTGCGGATCCCACTGCAGCACCTGCTCCAGCGAGACCTGGCGCGCGCCCTTTACGCTGGCGGCGGCAACGTTCAGCGCCCCGGCGTGCTTCATCATCAGGCCGGTATATTTGCCCGAGCCGTAGGTGTTGAGGTCCGGATTGGCCATATATACCCGCACCCGCTCGTTTTGCGGAATATCGGCAACCGGCGCGTTAGCCAGCCTGCGCGCGCTGAAGGTGTATTGAATCAGCGCTTCGGCCTGAGCCTGACGCCCGACCACTTCGCCAATCAGGCGGATCCCCTGTTTCAGCCCCTCGTTATAGGCCTGCTCTTCATCGGCCATCGTCGGGTTCATTTTGTTTTTCTCACCCGCGGCATCCTGGCGCAGAGAGACCGCCACCACCGGGATCCCGGCGCCCTGGATCTGCTGGATCATCGCCGGCGGCGCGTAGTTGGCAACGAACACCACCTGGGGATGCAGCGCCAGCAGGCTCTCGATATTGACCTGCGTCAGATCGCCCGGCATCGGTAGTGTCTCAATAGCCGGCATAAAGCGCGCAAACTGCGGGCCAAGCTGCTTTTTCCAGCTGCTCATGACGCCGACAACGTCGTCAGCGGCGTTAAGCTGCACCAGCAGGTTTAAGGTCTGATGCTGGAGCACCACGGCGCGGGTGACGTGGTCGGGGAGGGTGACTTCACGACCCAGCTGGTCGGTGAGGTTGCGGTCGGCAAAGGCCTGACCGGTGAACAGGCTGGCGCTTAACAGCGCCATAGCAAAGAAAACGCGCGGATGTCTGGACATGATGGGCTCAGCGGCAAAGGAAGAATCGCTGTATATTAAAATATATAACGAAGCCGGGCGCAATGGCTGGCGGGCGATTTACCCCTATGGACAAGGTTATTGGTAAAACACCTCTTCATCGGACATCCGTTCTTCTATGCGGGTAGCGACCTTCTGCAGCGGGGCGAGGTACTTTTGCGCCGCCTGGTCAATGGTCATGGCTTTAGCCATATAGACCAGGTTCAGGCAGCCGATAACCCGCTGCTGGCGGCGAATGGGGACGGCAATGGAAGCGATTTTCTCCTCCTGCTGCCAGCCGCGAAAGTTTTCGCCGTAGCCGTTTTGCCGGGTGCGTGCGAGGATGGCGGCCAGTTTTTCCGGCTCGCGCGCCAGCTGATACTCCGCTTCCGGTCGGGCGGCCAGCATCTCAACAATCGGGCTTCGTTCGTGTTCCGGCGCGAAGGCCAGCCAGGTTAATCCCGAAGCGGTCAGCAGCAGCGGCAGGCGGCGGCCGACCATCGCCCGGTGGAAGGAGAGGCGGCTGAAGCGGTGGGTGGTTTCGCGCACCACCATCGCATCGACGTCCAGGGTGGTGATGTCGGTCGGCCATAAAACCTCGCGCAGCAGTTCGCCAAGCAGCGGCGTGGCGAGGGCAGAAATCCAATGTTCGTCACGAAATCCCTCACTTAACTGACGCACTTTAATCGTCAGGCGAAAGCTGTCATCGGAGCGGCTGCGGCGCACGTAACCCTCGTCCTGTAGCGTTTCCAGCAGCCGCCTGACGGTCGTGCGATGCAGGCCGCTAAACTCGGCCAGGGTGCCGACCGTCGCGCCTCCGTCGAATTTATTTAACAAATTTAATAACAATAATCCGCGGCTCAATCCGCGCACCGTTTTGTAATCTGCCGAAGCGTTTTCGTTCATGCGTCCTCAATAAAAATCATTATAAACAATCATGTGCACCTGGTGCACATCCGGTAATGTTTTGATTGTAGCGCAAATTACCGACCCTATACTGACCTCACAATAAAAATAAATTCACATTTAATTAACAAATTGCCCTGCTGAAGGTTGTGCGGTGACGGCAATTTGTCCGAAGCGTGAGGTTTTGAAAATGACAACATCCAATCCTGATATCCAACCCGCGGTACAGCACAGCGCGCAGGTCGCTATTGCCGGCGCCGGTCCGGTTGGCCTGACCATCGCCAACTACCTCGGGCAGATGGGCGTCAGCGTCGTGCTGATTGAGAAGCTCGAGTCGCTGATCGATTATCCCCGCGCCATCGGTATCGACGATGAGGCGCTGCGGGCGATGCAGGCGGTGGGGCTGGTCGACAACGTGCTGCCGCATACTACGCCGTGGCACGCGATGCGCTTTCTCACCCCGAAAGGGCGCTGCTTTGCCGATATTCAGCCGATGACCGACGAGTTTGGCTGGTCGCGCCGCAATGCGTTTATTCAGCCGCAGGTGGACGCGGTGCTGTACGACGGCCTCAGCCGTTTCCCCCACGTGCGCTGCCTGTTTTCCCGCGAAGTAGAGGCCTTTAGCCAGAATAGTGACGGTGTCACCCTGAACGTCAAAGGCAGCGACGGCGAGCGGGAAACCGTGCGCGCCGACTGGCTGGTGGCCTGCGACGGCGGAGCCAGCTTCATTCGTCGCGCGCTGAATATTCCCTTCGAAGGCAAAACCGCGCCGAATCAATGGATTGTTATTGATATCGCCAACGATCCGCTGGCGACGCCGCACGTCTACCTGTGCTGCGACCCGGTGCGCCCGTACGTCTCCGCCGCGCTGCCGCACGGGGTACGGCGTTTCGAATTTATGGTCATGCCCGGTGAAACCGAAGCCCAGCTCAGCGAGCCGCACAAGATGCGCCAGCTATTGAGCAAGGTGCTGCCGGACCCGGATAACGTCGAGCTGATTCGCCAGCGCGTCTACACCCACAACGCGCGCATCGCCGAACGCTTTCGCGTCGATCGCGTACTGCTGGCGGGCGACGCGGCGCACATCATGCCGGTGTGGCAGGGGCAGGGCTACAACAGCGGTATGCGTGACGCCTTTAACCTGGCCTGGAAGCTGGCGCTGGTGGTGAACGGCAAAGCCGGAGAGGCGCTGCTGGACAGCTACCAGCAGGAGCGGCGCGATCACGCCAAAGCGATGATCGACCTGTCGGTCACCGCCGGCAACGTCCTGGCGCCGCCGAAACGCTGGCACGGCGCGGTGCGCGACGGCGTTTCGTGGCTGCTCAACTATCTGCCGCCGGTTAAACGCTACTTCCTTGAAATGCGTTTCAAGCCAATGCCGCAGTATCGCGACGGCGCGCTGCTGGCGGAAGGCGAAAGCAAAACGTCCCCGGTCGGCAAAATGTTTATCCAGCCGAAGGTGACGCTGGAAAACGGGCAGGTGACGCTGCTCGATGAGGTGATTGGCGCCAGATTCGCCATTATCGCCTGGGGTTGTAATCCGCAGTGGGGGCTCAACGATGAACAAATAGCCCGCTGGCGCGCGGTCGGGGTGCGCTTTATCCAGGTGGTGCCGGAGGTGCAGATTCATTGCGATCAGGACAACGTGCCCGGCGTTATCCGCATCGGCGATACGCAAAACCGCCTGAAAAGCTGGTTCGCGCAGCACGATACCGCCATTGCCGTGGTGCGTCCGGACCGCTTCGTCGCCACCGTGGCCATCCCGCAAACCCTGAGCAAAAAGCTCGACGCGCTGGCGAGCAAGATGCAGCTGGCTTCCGCGCAGGCGGCAACAACGATTGAACAGGTGGCCTGATATGAACGCGTATCTTCATTGCCTCTCCCATACCCCGCTGGTGGGCTACGTTGACCCGGAACAGGCGGTACTGGACGAAGTGAACGGCACCATCGCCGACGCGCGGGCGCGCATTGCCGCCTTCGACCCGGAGCTGGTGGTGCTGTTTGCTCCCGATCACTACAACGGCTTTTTCTACGATGTGATGCCGCCGTTCTGTTTAGGCATCGGGGCGACCGCTATCGGCGACTTCAGCAGCGCCAGCGGCGTTCTGCCGGTGCCGACGGCGCTGGCGGAGGCCTGCGCCCACGCGGTGATGAAAGAGGGCATCGATCTGGCGGTCTCCTACTGCATGCAGGTGGATCACGGCTTTGCGCAACCGCTGGAGTTCCTGCTCGGCGGGCTGGATACCCTGCCGGTTCTGCCGGTGTTTATTAACGGCGTGGCGTCGCCGCTGCCGGGCTTTCAGCGCACCCGCATGCTGGGCGAAGCCATTGGCCGCTTCCTGACCACCCTCAATAAACGGGTATTAATCCTTGGCTCCGGCGGCCTGTCGCATCAGCCGCCGGTACCGGAGCTGGCGAAGGCCGATGCCCATATGCGCGACCGGCTGCTGGGCAGCGGCAGGCAGCTGCCTCCGGACGAGCGTGAACTGCGCCAGCAGCGGGTCATTAGCGCGGCGAAGCAGTTTATCGAGGACCAGAACTCGCTCTATCCGCTCAACCCCGTCTGGGATACCCGCTTTATGAGCCTTCTTGAGCAGGGGCGGCTGGCGGAGCTGGATGCCGTCAGTAACGAAGAGCTGTCGGCAATGGCCGGGAAATCGACGCACGAAATTAAAACCTGGGTGGCCGCCTTTGCCGCGCTATCCGCATTTGGCCGCTGGCGCTGCGAAGGCCGCTATTACCGACCAATCCCCGAGTGGATTGCCGGATTTGGCTCGCTGAGCGCCGCCGCGCAGAACTGAATTAACGGGAGAATATGATGAGCTACCAACCGCAAACCGAAGTCGCCACCAGCCGTTTCCTCAACGTGGAAGAGGGCGGAGAAACATTACGCATCCATTTTAATGACTGCGGCGAGGGCGACGAAACCGTGGTCCTGCTGCACGGCTCTGGCCCCGGGGCTACCGGCTGGGCCAACTTTAGCCGCAATATCGACCCGCTGGTCGAGGCGGGCTACCGGGTCATTCTGCTGGACTGCCCCGGCTGGGGAAAAAGCGATTCTATCGTCAACCGCGGCTCCCGTTCCGACCTGAACGCCAGGGTGCTGAAAAGCGTGATTGACCAGCTGGATATCAGCAAAGTGCATCTGCTGGGCAATTCGATGGGCGGACACAGCGCGGTGGCCTTTACCCTCAGCTGGCCGGAGCGCGTCGGCAAACTGGTGCTGATGGGCGGCGGAACCGGCGGCATGAGCCTGTTTACGCCGATGCCGACGGAAGGCATCAAGCTGCTGAACGGCCTGTACCGTGAGCCGACCATCGAAAACCTGAAAAAGATGATGAACATCTTTGTCTTCGATACCCGCGATTTGACCGACGCGCTATTTGAAGCGCGCCTCAATAATATGCTGTCGCGCCGGGAGCATCTGGATAATTTCGTCCAAAGCCTGGAAGCCAACCCGAAGCAGTTCCCGGATTTTAGCCCGCGTCTCGGCGAAATCCGCGCGCAGACCCTGATCGTCTGGGGGCGTAACGATCGCTTTGTACCGATGGACGCCGGGCTGCGCCTGCTGGCGGGTATTAACGGTTCCGAACTGCATATCTATCGCGACTGCGGCCACTGGGCGCAGTGGGAGCACGCGGAGAGCTTTAACCAGCTGGTGCTCGATTTTCTGGCGCGTACCTGAGGAGTGCTGATGACAACCTTATCTCTTGAACAACTGGCGCAGCGTCTGCGTGAGGCGGAAAGCCGCGGCCAGGCGATTGAACCGCTGCGCGATGCGCTCGGCGTTGACAACGCGGAAGCGGCCTACGCCATCCAGCGGATGAACGTGCAGCACCACGTGGCGAACGGCCGCCGGGTGGCGGGACGCAAGGTGGGGCTGACCCATCCTAAAGTGCAGCAGCAGCTGGGCGTTGACCAGCCGGACTTCGGCACCCTGTTTGCCGACATGTGCTACGGCGATAACGCCGATGTGCCGTTCTCCCGGGTGCTGCAGCCGAAAGTGGAGGCCGAAGTCGCCCTGGTGCTGAAACGCGATCTGCCGCATGCCGATACCACCTTTGATGAACTGTACGCCGCCATCGACTGGGTGCTTCCCGCGCTGGAGGTGGTCGGCAGCCGTATTCGCGACTGGTCGATTGGCTTTGTCGATACGGTCGCCGATAACGCCTCCTGCGGCGTTTACGTGCTGGGTAGCCCGGCGCGGCGCCCGGATGGGCTGGATCTGAAAAACTGCGCGATGCGCATGACCCGTAACGAGGAAGAGGTCTCCAGCGGGCGCGGCAGCGAATGTCTTGGCCATCCGCTGAACGCGGCGGTGTGGCTGGCGCGCAAAATGGCCAGCCTCGGCGAGCCGCTGCGGGCGGGGGATATCGTGCTGACCGGGGCGTTAGGCCCGATGGTGGCGATTACCGCCGGCGATCGTTTTGCCGCCCATATCGACGGTTTAGGTTCAGTGGCGGCGACCTTTGTCGCCAAAGAGGAAGAGAGTGATGAGTAAACGTAAAGTCGCCATTATCGGCTCCGGCAATATCGGCACCGATTTAATGATCAAAATTCTGCGCCACGGGCAGCACCTGGAGATGGCGGTGATGGTCGGCATCGACCCCGAGTCCGACGGCCTGGCCCGCGCCCGGCGCATGGGCGTCGCCACCACGCACGAGGGCGTTGGCGGCCTGATGCAGATGGCGGAATTCGCCGATATCGATGTGGTTTTTGACGCCACCAGCGCCGGAGCGCACGTGAAAAACGACGCCGCGCTGCGGGAAGCCAGGCCGGGGATCCGGGTGATCGACCTGACCCCGGCGGCCATCGGCCCGTACTGCGTGCCGGTGGTCAATCTCGAGGCCAATCTGGCCGAAGGCAACGTCAATATGGTGACCTGCGGCGGCCAGGCCACCATCCCGATGGTGGCGGCGGTCTCTCGGGTGGCAAAAGTGCACTATGCGGAGATCGTCGCCTCAATTGCCAGCAAATCCGCCGGGCTGGGGACGCGCGCCAACATTGATGAATTTACCGAAACCACCTCGCAGGCCATTGAGAAAGTGGGCGGCGCGGCGAAAGGCAAAGCGATTATCGTGCTGAATCCGGCGGAGCCGCCGCTGATGATGCGCGACACCGTTTATGTCCTGAGCGAAGCGGCATCGCAGCAGGCGATTGCCGCTTCGATCGCCGAGATGGCGGCGGCGGTGCAGGCCTACGTGCCGGGATATCGCCTGAAGCAGCAGGTACAGTTTGAGGTCATCCCGGAAGATAAACCGGTAAACCTGCCGGGCGTCGGCCGCTTCTCCGGCCTGAAAACGGCGGTTTATCTCGAGGTCGAAGGGGCGGCGCACTATCTGCCAGCCTACGCGGGTAACCTCGATATTATGACGTCGGCGGCGCTGGCGACGGCGGAAAAAATGGCCCAGGCGATGAACGACGCGGCGGGAGAAGCAGCATGAACGGCAAAAAACTCTATATTTCAGACGTGACCCTGCGCGACGGGATGCACGCGATTCGTCATCAATACTCGCTCGACAATGTGCGCCAGATTGCCCGGGCGCTGGATTGCGCGGGCGTCGATTCGATAGAGGTGGCCCACGGCGACGGTCTGCAGGGTTCCAGCTTTAACTACGGCTTCGGCGCGTACAGCGACCTGCAGTGGATTGAGGCGGCGGCGGAGTCGGTCAGCCAGGCGAAGATCGCCACTTTATTGCTACCCGGCATTGGCACTCTGCACGACCTGAAAAACGCGTATCAGGCCGGGGCGCGGGTGGTGCGCGTGGCGACCCACTGCACCGAGGCGGATGTTTCCGCGCAGCATATCGCCTTCGCCCGCGAGCTGGGCATGGACACCGTCGGCTTCCTGATGATGAGCCATATGACCTCCCCGGAACAGCTGGCGCAGCAGGCGCTGAAGATGGAATCCTACGGCGCCACCTGTATTTACGTGGTGGATTCCGGCGGGGCGATGAACATGAACGATATTCGCGATCGCTTCCGCGCCCTCAAGGCGGTGCTGAAGCCGGAAACCGCCACCGGGATGCACGCGCACCATAACCTCAGTCTCGGCGTGGCCAACTCCATCGCCGCGGTGGAAGAGGGCTGCGACCGTATCGATGCCAGCCTGGCGGGGATGGGGGCCGGGGCGGGCAACGCGCCGCTGGAGGTGTTTATCGCCGCCGCCGATAAGCTCGGCTGGAATCACGGTACCGATCTGTATGCTCTGATGAACGCCGCCGATGAGCTGGTGCGCCCGCTGCAGGATCGCCCGGTGCGGGTTGACCGCGAAACGCTGGCGCTGGGCTATGCCGGGGTTTACTCCAGCTTTCTGCGCCACAGCGAAGCGGCCGCCGGGCGCTACGGCCTGAGCGCGGTGGATATCCTCGTCGAGCTCGGCAAGCGGCGGATGGTGGGCGGTCAGGAGGATATGATCGTCGACGTCGCGCTGGATCTGCTTAACCGCAGCAAATAAAAGCAACGCGCGGCTGGCAACGTATCAGCCGCCATTCACCTGCTCCGCTTGTCCGGATATCGCAAAGGTACCCTATGACCCAAACAACGACTGCAAGCAATTCGCGCCTGATGTTAACCGTCGGGCTCTGTTTTATGGTGGCCCTGATGGAAGGGCTGGATCTGCAGGCGGCAGGCATCGCCGCCGTAGGCATGGCGCAGGCGTTCGCGCTGGATAAAATGCAGATGGGCTGGATTTTCAGCGCCGGGATCCTCGGCCTGCTGCCCGGCGCGCTGGTGGGCGGCATGCTGGCGGATCGCTATGGCCGCAAGCGAATTCTGCTGGGCTCGGTGCTGCTCTTTGGCCTGTTCTCAATCGCTACCGCGCTGGCGTGGAATTATCCCACGCTGCTGCTGGCCCGGCTGCTGACCGGCGTCGGCCTGGGCGCGGCGCTGCCGAATCTGATTGCCTTAACCTCCGAGGCCGCCGGCCCCCGCTTTCGCGGAAGGGCGGTCAGCCTGATGTACTGCGGCGTCCCCATCGGCGCGGCGCTGGCGGCGGCGCTGGGCTTTTTCGGCCTTGCCGCGGCCTGGCAAACGGTGTTCTGGATCGGCGGTATCGTTCCGCTGCTGCTGGTGCCGCTGCTGCTGCGCTGGCTGCCGGAATCGCCGGTGTTTCAGCGCAGCGCGCGGGGCGTGCCGCTGCGCACGCTCCTCGCGCCGGGCAACGCTACCGCCACGCTGCTGCTGTGGCTGTGCTATTTTTTCACGCTGCTGGTGGTCTATATGCTGATCAACTGGCTGCCGATGCTGTTAGTCGGCCAGGGGTTCAGCCCCAGCGAGGCGGCGGGGGTGATGTTTGTCCTGCAGTTCGGCGCCGCCTGCGGCACGCTGCTGCTGGGGGCGCTGATGGATAAGCTCAGCCCGCTGTGGATGTCGCTGCTGATCTATACCGGCATGCTGGCGTCGCTGCTGGCGCTGGGGACCGCGTCCTCGCTGACCGCAATGCTCTTCTCCGGCTTTGTCGCCGGACTGTTTGCCACCGGCGGCCAGAGCGTGCTTTACGCGCTGGCTCCGCTGTTCTATCGCACCGAAATCCGCGCCACCGGCGTAGGGACGGCGGTGGCGATTGGCCGTCTCGGCGCGATGAGCGGTCCGCTGCTGGCGGGCAAAATGCTGGCGCTGGGCACCGGCACCGTCGGGGTGATGGCCGCGTCCGCTCCCGGCATTCTGCTGGCGGGCGCGGCGGTGTTCTGGCTGATGAGCCGACAAAAGCGCACGGCGCTGGCCTGAGCATTTTCGCTGATTCCCGGGGGCGGCGCGGTAAAGCCGCGCCTTGCCCGGGCTACCGGACTGGTAGCCCGGGAATCCGCCTTGCGCATCTCTCTACTTTGGCATAGGTTAAATCATCATCCATTGATTCTTCCGAGCATCATGTCTTTTACATCCCGCTTACTGAGCGATATCCCCGGTATCCGCTACGCCTTTCTCGACGTTCATGAAACCGCCGCCTTTCCCTATAGCGAAATGGCGCCGGTTAAACTGGTTCACAGCAATATCGTACATGAGTATCGGGCGCCGCAGGCGGAGCGCCCCCACGCCGATGCGATGTTTACCGCCGTCAGCGGGCAAAAGATGGGCGTGGTGACCGCCGACTGTCTGCCGCTGCTGATGGCGTCGCGCGATGGGCGCTATGTCTGCAGCGTGCACGCAGGCTGGCGCGGCGCGGCCAGCGGGATTATCGAAAATAGCCTTGCGCTGTTTCAGCGTTATCACGTCGACCCGCAAGATCTGGTGGTGGTGAGCGGGCCGCATATTCACCCCTGCTGCTATGAAGTCACCGGCGACTTCTACCAGGCGCTGCTGGCGATGCCCGCCGGCGAGCTGGCAAAACGCCATCGGGAGCAGCTCTTCCTGTCCCATCAGGCGGCGTCGGAGGGGGAGCAGGCGAAAGCGACCGCGGGCGACAATGCGTGGTTCGATCTGCGGGCCTTTGCCCACCTCCTGCTGCGCAGCGCGGGCGTGCCGGAGGAAAACATGGAGTGGCTGGGGAGCTGCACCTACTGCACGCCGCAGCGGCTGGGGTCGTTTCGTCGGCGCACGCATTTCCCGGCGCCGAAGTCATTTCAGTACTCATGGATCATGCGCGAGCCTGATGGGGCGGGCCGATGAGACGAAATGATGTTTGATGATGTGTAACATCGGCGGGCGTTTGCTATCTCTGCACTCCTTCAAACAAGGAGGATTGCAAAATGAAATTGAACGCGTTCACTTTAACTCTCGCGCCGCTGCTGGTTGCCGGCGCGTTTTCCGCTCATGCCGGCCCGCAGGCCCACGTGGTCTGCGCTTATCACCATACGTTGGGCGATGACGCCATCATGATGTTCGGCAAACCGAATCAGGCCATGTGGCATGATTTTTTTGGTAATACCCATACCGATGCGGTTTCCACCTATCAGACGCTGCGCGACCAGCCGGAAACCACCTGCGATAACAAGGCCGACGGTTCCGCCTACTGGGTGCCGTCGATGAAGCTGCCGGATGGTCAGGTGGTGACGCCGGCGTATCAAAAAACCTACTATCAGACCACCAAAGTGGAACAGTATCCGCTGCACCCGTTCCCGGCGGGTCTCGAACTGCTGGCGGGCGATCACCACGGTTCGGCGCCCAGCTCGCGCATCACCTTTTTGTGCGCTAACGGCAAAGGCTACAGCAACCAGGCCGGGGAAGTCTGTGGGCTGCGTAAAGGTGGCGATGCGGTACAGTTTAATATCGGTATTCAGTTCCCCAACTGCTGGGATGGGGTCAACCTCAAACCGGCTCATGGACACAGTAACGCGGCATACGACGTCAACGGCGCCTGTCCGAGCGACTATCCGGTGAAAATCCCGACGGTGAATATGAATGTGGCCTACGTTCTGCCGCAGATTACATCCCTGGATACCGCGAAGATTCAGCTCTCCCTGGATCCGATCATGGACGGTGAGAAGCGCGAAGAGCGCTGGGGCAGTATCTATACGGCGCACGCGGATTTTATGAACGGCTGGACGGTGGAAGGGGCGCACTATATGACCGAGCGCTGCATGAACAAGGGAATCGACTGCGGCAGCGCGGTGCCGTATCGCTTCACGACGGTGAAGGAGAATGCGCTGGTGGACAGCACCGCGCCGACGGTTGCCCATCCCGCGCCGGAAAACCTGGTGGTCAGCGATAACTGGCAAAACGGCGGGCGCACGCACAATCCGGAAACCATGACGCTGGTGAAATTCCCTATCCCGCCGCTGCCGCAGGATCAGGACGCCTCGCTGTTTAAATATCAGCTGCGGATCTACGGCGGAAAAGTGGAAACCAACGGCGCGGATCAGATCTTTTTCTATCCGGCGAGCAACGACTGGAGCGCGAACAGCGTGACCTGGAATCATCGCCCGCCCTGCAACTACAGCTCGGAGGCGTCGCTGTACCTCAATTCCAAACGCGAATACCGGATGGTGGATGTCGATAAAGCGGTGCGCAAGGCGCTGGCGGAAGGCAAAACCGAGATCTCGTGGTATATCGGCGGCGACCGTCAGGGCAATCGCTATCATTTCGACCCGGCGGGCTCACAGCAGGAGCCGATGCTGATGCTGATGGGCTTTAAAAATACCCCGGAGATCTGATTGCGGCCCTTCCCCGGGCGACGGGTTCGCAGACGGCGGTGGACCTGTAGCCCGGGCAGGCGCTTTGCGCCGCCCCCGGGAGCAAAGCGCAGTGCGGCATAATTTCCCGGAGGCGATGCTGCGCATCTGTCCGGGCTACCGGATGGCAGACGGCGGTGGACCTGTAGCCCGGGCAGGCGCTTGCGCCGCCCCCGGGAGCAGAGCGCAGTGCGTCATAATTCCCCGGAGGCGATGCTGCGCATCTGTCCGGGCGACGGTATGGCAGACGGCGGTGAGCCCGTAGCCCCGCTAAGCGCAGCGCGAGCGGGGGACATCACAATACTTTAAACCCGTGCGTGCCATCCCGCTTCAGCTGTTCAACCAGGCCGAACTCCCAGTCGAGGTAGGCCTGCATTGCCGCGGGTGAGTTATCGGTACCTTCATACGGGCGCTGATAGCGATCGCTGCGCGGTGTCGCCAGATGCGTCTCGCCATGCTCCAGCGCCAGCCCGGCGTCAATCCACGCCAGCGTGCCGCCGCTCAGCAGCTGCACCGGTTTACCGGTTAACGCTGCAACCTCAGGCACCGCGTAGCGGGCCAGCAGGCTGCTGCCGCAGGTGACAACGTAACGCTTGGCGGAAGGCAGCACCTCCAGCGCCTGGCGCAGCTGTGAACGTACCAGCCAGTAAGCGCCGGGAATATGCCGGGCGACGTAGTTGGCGCTGGTGGTAAAGTCCAGCACCACGGTTCCCGGCTCCCTCAGCTGTGCCGCCAGCTGATGCGGGGCAATCTCCTCCGCCTGCGGACCCGGCGGTACGCGGCCTGCGGGGGTACCGCGCTCGCTAAAATCTTCCGCGCGCGCATCGCGTAATACCGCCACTTCCCACCCCATCTGCGCCAGCCAGGACGCCGTTATCGGCGCTCGTATCTCGTCATCGGCAATCAGCACAATGCGCGCCCCGCGCACGCTGGCGAAATGGTCGGTTTCCTGCACCAGCTGCCCGCCGGGCGCGCTAACGCTCAGCGGCAGATGGCCTGCGGCGTACTCCTCCGGGCTGCGGACGTCGAACAGGTAAGTGGTGCGGGCGGGCTGCCGCAGCCAGCGCTGAAGGGTTGGGCTGTCTATAAAGGCGACGCCGGCGCGCTCCGCCAGCTGCCTCACCGCCGCCGCGCGTTCGGCTGGGGCGCGAAAATCGGCGTCATAACGCCGCTGCTGGCCGCGCTCAAGGTCAAACCCGGCTAAGGTCCAGCCGATGGTGCCGTTGCGCAGCGCGTAGACCGGATTGGGCAAACCGGCATTGCGCAGCGACTGCGTGCCGATAATACTGCGCGTGCGCCCCGCGCAGTTGACGATCACCGTCGCCTGCGATGACGGAATCAGGCCCTCAATGCGCAGCGCCAGCTCCCCGCCGGGCACGCTGATGCTGCCGGGAATATTCATGGTGTGATACTCATCGAAACGGCGCGCGTCGACGACAACCACCTCCTGTTGACCATCGAGCAGCGCCTGCACTTCCCCGGCGCTCAGCGAGGGGGTATGCCGCTCGCTCTCCACCAGCTCGCCGAACGCTTTGCTCGGCGAATTCACATCCTGGAACAGCTCTCCGCCGCTGCGCTGCCACCCCGGCAGGCCGCCTTCCAGCAGGGCGACATCTTCGTAGCCCCAGCTCTGCAGGCGCTCGACGGCCCGCTCCGCCAGACCTTCGCCGCCGTCATAGACGGTAATCGGCGTCGTCAGGCGCGGCACGCGCCGAAAAATATCCAGCTCCAGCTTGCTGAGCGGCAGATTAGCGGCAAACAGCGGATGGCTGCGGGCAAAGTCGGCCTCTTCGCGAACGTCGATCAGCGCCAGCTCGGCGCCGTCCAGCAGCGCCTGGTGCAGCTGGGCGGCCGGGCGATAAGAACAGGTGGGCATATTAATTATCCTTTGAGAGATCCCAGATATTGGGTAAGTGGCGGTTGGAGTAGCCGGAGACAAAAGGTTTGACGAGGCCTTCCGGGGTATAAACCGCTCGCCTGACGCCGCCGATATTGCCGCCGTAAACGTGAATACTGATCGAGACGCTATCCGCGAGGGCGTTGCTCACCCGGTGAATATCGCCGTCGCGGGAAGAGACTTTTTCCACTTCGCCAGGGGAAAGGCGTTCAGCAACGCCGCTGAGCACCGGCTGGCCGCGCTCGTCCAGGCGGTAGCGCTGATTCTCCTCCGCGCCCCGCAGCATGCCGATGGCGCCCCACACCCGATGATCGTGAATCGGCGTCGATTGCCCCGGCCCCCAGACGAAGCTGACAATGGAAAAACGCTGTCCGGAATCGGCATGCAGCAGATACTGCTGATAGTGGTGGGGATGCGGCAGGGTGTACTCCTCCGGCAGCCAGTCATCCTTTTTCACCAGCGCGGCCAGGCGCAGGGCCACGGCGTCGAGCAGGGGCTGTTCATCGACAAATTCGCGATGCAGGGCATCAAGGTCTTGAATAAACTGGCGTAATTTTTCCACTCGCGGTGCGGTCATGGTCGCTTCCTGTTGTCGGGACTGGTCTTTACGCTAGCAAAGGCGTTAATATAATTAAAATGCAATTTCCGCATATATTAATATGCAAAAATCACATTAAGGACGCTATGCGCATCGACGACATTGACGCACTGCTGGCCACCGTGCAGTTCTCCTCGCTTAACCAGGCCGCGGAATATCTCGGTATTACCCAATCGGCGATTACCCGTCGTCTGCAGCGTCTTGAGCAAACCCTCAACGTAACGCTGCTGGAGCGTCAGACCCGGCCGCTCACCCTGACCGCCGCCGGGCACCGGGTTTACGAGCAGTGCCTGAGCATCAAGCGGGAGACCAAAAAGCTGTACGGCCTGCTCGACCCCGAGGCCGAGCCGCACGGTATCCTGCGTCTCGGGGTCCCGCAGAGCGTGGCGGAAATTGCCCTGCAGCCGGCGCTGACCGCGCTGCGCCAGCAGTTTCCCGCCCTGTGACCGCAGGTGACCTGCGGCTGGAGCGGGCTGCTGCAAAAGCGCCTTGAAAGCGTCGAGCTGGACGGCGTGCTGGCGATGGGGCCGGAACAGCAACGCTTTGCTGAGGGCTACGGCGGGCGCCTGCTGTGCCCGCTGGATATTGTGGTGATTGCGGCTAAAAGCTGGCGTCTTCACGCCGGGGCGCTGCGCGACTGCGCGGAAAAAGGCTGGGTGCTCAATCCCGACGGCTGCGGCCTGCGGGCCGGGCTGATCCGCGAGCTGCAGTCCCAGGGGCTGCGTCTGGCGCTGAATGTCGAGACCGCGGGCGCCCAGCTGCAAATCAGCCTCGTGGCGCAGGGGCTGGGGCTTGGCCTGGTGCCGCGCGCCGCGCTGGCCGCCAGCCCGTGGCGCGATGAGGTGACGGTATTGACGCTGGCGGATTTCCAGCCCGAGGTGCATCTGTGGCTGGTTCACGCGCAGAATCTGGCTAATCTGAGCCAGCCGCTGACTTTTTTCGCCGGCAAAGTCGTTCAGCAGCTAAACGTATCTGGCTGAAACGTATATATAATTTTTATAAATGCTTATCTCGCATATTAAGATATGATAAAAATGCATTTTGTTCATTAAGAGCCCGTGTATAGGGTAATGAAAACGCGCCGCCGCGGCGGCCCACTCATTATCCTGCTACAAGGAGTTCTGCATGAGCATTCAATTTCTCGGCATGATCGGCCACCGCCTGTCGTCGGAAACCATCGCCCCGGTCGGCCCGATTTTTGACCGCGATTACATCGTGCGTTTCGCGCAAACCCACGAGGCCGCCGGGTTTGACCGCCTGCTGGTGGGCCACTGGTCCGATCAACCCGACGGATTCCTGGTGACCGCGCTGGCGGGCCTGTCGACGCAAAAGATCGGCTTCCTGTTGGCTCATCGTCCCGGTTTTGTCTCGCCGACCCTCGCCGCGCGTAAGTTCGCTACCCTTGAACACCTGCTGGGCGGCCGTCTGGCGGTACATATCATCAGCGGCGGCAATGACGCCGAGCAGCGCCGCGACGGTGATTACCTCGATCACGACCAGCGCTATGCGCGTACCGATGCCTTCCTTGAGACCGTCCGCAAGGTGTGGACCGCCGAACAGCCGGTGGATATCGCCAATGACTTTTATCAGGCGGAACAGGCGTGGTCGGCCATTCGCCCGCTGCAAAAACCGCATATCCCTCTCTATTTCGGCGGTTCGTCGGAAGCGGCCATTGCCGTGGCCGGCAAGCACGCCAACGTCTTCGCCCTGTGGGGAGAGTCGCTGGCGCAAACCGCGGAAACCATCCAGCGCGTGCGGGCCGAGGCGGCGAAACATCAGCGCGAAATCGACTTCAGCGTCTCGTTCCGGCCGATTATCGCCGCGACCGAAGCCGAGGCCTGGGAGAAAGCCGAGCATATCCTGCACGTCGCCACCGAGCGGGCGGCGCAGAGCGGAGGCGGTTTCAAAGCCAAGCCCGACAGCGTCGGGGCGCAGCGTCTGCGGGCGACGGCGGCGCAGGGCAAGGTGGTGGATAAACGCCTGTGGACCGGGATCGCGCAGCTGGTAGGCGGCGGCCACAACTCCACCGCGCTGGTGGGCACCCCGGAACAGGTCGCCGACGCGCTGCTCGATTACTACGACCTCGGCGTGCGCAACTTCCTGATCCGCGGGTTCGATCCGCTCAACGATGCTCAGGAGTACGGTAAAGCGCTGCTGCCGATCGCCCGCGAAAAAGCCGCCCTGCGCGCCGTGGCGGAGCGCGCCTCGTGATCGGTCAGACAAGCGATGACTGGGCGCGGCGGTTGAGGGAGGTTCGCCAGCTGATGGCGGAGCAGGCGGCCAGTCTCGACGCCAGCGGCGACTTTCCCCGCGACAATATCGACCGTCTGCGCCAGCGCGGTTTTTTAAGCCTCGCCGTGCCGCAGCAGTACGGCGGGGCAGGTGCCGGCTTAGCCGAGCTTCAGCAGGCCATTGCGGCCATCGCCTGGGGCGAACCGGCGACGGCGCTGATCGTCTGCATGCAGTACCTGCACCATCTGCGGCTGGCGGAAAACGAGAACTGGTCCGAGCCGCTGCGCCAGCGGGTTTTTCACGATGCCGTCGAGCGGGGAGGCTTGATCAACAGCCTGCGCGTGGAGCCGGAACTGGGCTCCCCGGCGCGCGGCGGCCTGCCGCAAACCGTGGCGACCCGCCGCGCGGAAGGGTGGCAGATTAACGGCCATAAAATCTATACCACCGGTATTGAGGGGCTGAGCTGGCTGGCCATCTGGGGCCGCAGCGACGACGCTCCGCCGCTGGTCGGCACCTGGCTGGTGCCCCGCGACAGTGAGGGCATTACCGTGGTGAACAGCTGGGATCACGCCGGAATGCGGGCAACCGGCAGCCACGAAGTGGTGCTGAACAACGTCCGGGTGGCCGCAGAGCACGCGGTGGACGTGTGGCCTGCCGATGCGCCTCCCGTGCCGGATGCGGAACAGTTTCGTCTGTTTGCCAACCGCCATACGGCGCTGCTGGCGGCGATTTACGACAGCATCGCGCGGGCGGCCCGCGACTGGCTGGTAACGTGGCTGGGTACGCGTATTCCGGGCAGCCTTGGGCAACCCCTTTCCAGCCTGCCGCGGGTGCAGGAAAAAGTCGGCCAGATTGACGGCTGGCTACTGGTCAATCGCACTCTGCTGGAAAAGGCCGCGCAGCTGGGCTTTTCCGCCATTGAGGCGAATCTCGCGAAAGTCACGATTACCGACAACGCCATTCAGGCGGTGAACCTGGCGCTGGAGCTGACCGGCAACCATGGCCTGAGTCGGCAAAATCCTCTGGAACGCCACTATCGCAACGTGCTGTGCGGGCGGGTACATACCCCGCAGAGCGACAGCGCGTGGCTGGCGGCCGGCAAACACGCTTTTCAAAAATAAGGATAATTCATATGCGCAGACTTAATGTTACCGGTTTAGCCGGGGTGGTTATGCTGCTGGCCCTGAGCGGCTATGCGGCGGCTCAGGAGCGAATCACCCTGCGAATCGCCGATCAAAAAGGCGGCATGCGTTCGCAGCTGGAGGCAGCCAACGCCCTGCAGGATCTCCCTTACGAGATTAAATGGGCCGAGTTTCCGGCCGCCGCGCCGCTGGCGGAAGCGCTTAACGCCGGGGCGGTGGATGCGGGAATCATCGGCGATGCGCCGCTGCTGTTCGCGCTGGCTAACGGCGCGCCGGTTAAAGCCATCGCCGTCGATAAAAGCAACCCGGCCGGCACCGCGGTGCTGGTCTCGCCCGGCAGCGCGTTGAAAAGCGCCGCGGATTTAAAAGGCAAACGCATCGCTACCGGTAAAGGGTCGATTGGCCACTTTGTGGCGCTGAAAGCACTGGAGCAGGCGGGAATTTCGCCGAAAGAGGTGCAGTGGGTATTTCTCGGTCCGGTGGACGCCAAAGTGGCGCTGCTCAACGGTTCGGTGGACGCCTGGGCGACCTGGGAGCCCTATACCACGCAGCTGGTGAAGACCGCCGAGGGGCAGATTCTGGTCAGCGGCAAAGGGCTGCTGCCGGGTAACACTTTCCTGGCGGCAACCGATGATGCCCTTAAGGATCCGCAGAAGCGTGCGGCGCTGCAGGATTACCTAAATCGCCTGGCCGGCGCCGAGCGCTGGGCCTACGCCAATCTCGATAGCTACGGTAAAACGCTGGGGGAAATTATTCGTTTCCCGGCGGATATCGCCCGCGCGCAGTTTGCCAATCGCCAGTCGCAGTGGCTGCGTCTGGACGCGAAGACGGTCGCTCAGCAGCAGTCGACGGCGGACTTTTACCTCGCCAACGGGCTGATCCGCGCAAAGCTGGACGTGACGCCGACGTTTGATAACGGCTTTAGCGTGCCTGCCGCGCAGGCCCATGCGGAGGTGTCGCCATGATGACATCTCGCCGTCGTTTCTTACGCTTGACCGGCAGCCTTGCGCTGGCCGGGGCCTCTCTGCCCCTTTGGGCTCACGATATGGCGGCCATGGCGAGCGGTGAGGAACACCCGGCCCTGCGCCTGGCGCAGCCGTACAAAATCAAGCTGGCGATTAACAAAAGCGCGGTGTGCCTGGCGCCGGTTGCCGTCGCGGAGCAGCAGAAGATCTTCAGTAAATACAATCTCGACGTGGAGTTCGTTAACTTCGGCAACTCGACGGACGTGCTGCTGGAGGCGATTGCCACCGGCAAGGCCGACGCCGGCGTCGGGATGGCGCTGCGCTGGCTGAAGGCGCTGGAGCAGGGCTTCGACGTGAAGCTCACCGCCGGAACCCACGGCGGTTGCCTGAACCTGCTGACGGCGAAAAACTCGCCGTTCGGCGGCCTGGAGAGCCTGAAGGGGCAAACCATCGGCGTCACCGATATGGCCGGGCCGGATAAAAACTTCTTCGCCATCTTGCTTAAGCGCCACGGCATCGATCCGATAAGCGATGTGCAGTGGAAAGTCTATCCGGCAGATTTACTCAGCGTGGCGCTGGATAAACGCGAAATTGCCGCCATCAGCGGCAGCGAACCTTTCAGCTATCGTCTGCTGGACACCGGTAAATATCAGCTTATCGCCAGCAATATGACCGGCGATTATGCCAACCTGAGCTGCTGCGTACTGGGGGTCAGCGGTAGCCTGGCGCGCGATCATAAACCGGCCGCCGCCGCGCTCACCCAGGCGATTCTTGAGGCGCACAGCTATGCCGCCGCGCATCCGGAGAGCGTGGCGCAATCCTTCCTCGCCCATGCGCTGAATACCAATGAGGCGGAGGTCAGCGGCATTCTCCACGGCCAGGGGCACGGCCATCATGCGGTGGGCGAGGCGTTTGTCAAAGAGCTGACCCAGTACGCCGTGGATCTTCAGCGGGTGCAGGTCATTAAACCGGGAACCGATCCCCATCAGTTTGCGGAGAGCATTTATGTCAACGTTTTCGCCTGAACGGGTGCTGACGCGCCCGGTAAGCGGCAGGCCGCTGTGGAAGGAAGGCTGGCTTGCCGCCGCGCTATGGCTGCTGGGCGGCCTGTTTACCCTGGCCTGGCCCGATGCCGGGCGGCGCTGGCCGTTTAGCGAAGGGTGGGCGCTGGCGCAGTTCACCCTTGGCGGCGGACTGTTGCTGCTGGCGCTGAGCTACCGCTACTGGCGGCAGCGGGGGACTCGCCTGCAGCATGCCGGAAAGTGGCTGGCGCTGCTGCCGCTGCTTTTTGCGCTGTGGGAGGGACTGACGGCCAAGACGGCGTTTTTGCCGGTGCCGTTTTTCGCGCCGCCGCAGGCGCTGATTGAGGTGCTGCACGATGACTGGCCGCGCCTGCTTGATAGCCTTCTGCATTCGCTGGGGCTGCTCGGGCTCGGGGTGCTGCTGGGCACCAGCTGCGGTTTTATCAGCGGGCTGGCGATCGGCTGGTCCCAGCGGATCGGCTACTGGGTGCATCCGGTGTTGCGTCTGCTGGGGCCGGTGCCGTCCACCGCGCTGCTGCCGCTGTGCCTGTTTATCTTCCCCTCCAGCTTCGGCGCCAGCGTGTTTCTGATCGCGCTCAGCACCTGGTTCCCGGTGACCGTGCTGACCTGGTCCGGGGTTATCGGCATCGATAAGGCGTGGTATGACGTGGCGCGAACCCTGGGCGCCAGCCAGCGTTTCCTGATCCTGCGCGTGGCGATCCCCGCCGCGTTGCCGAACGTTTTTGTCGGCCTGTTTATGGGGCTTGGCGCATCGTTTTCGGTGCTGATCGTCGCCGAAATGGTCGGCGTGAAATCCGGTATCGGTTTTTATCTCCAGTGGGCGCAGGGCTGGGCGGCCTATCCCAATATGTACGCGGCGCTGCTGGTGATGGCGCTGCTCTGCTCCGGCCTGATTAGCGGGCTGTTTATGGTCCGCGACCGGCTGCTGAGCTGGCAGCGGGGAGGGATGCAATGGTAACTGCGAACGCCACTTCTCAGGCGGCATCGACCGGCGCGGCGGTGTCGATAAGTCATCTGCATCACGCTTTTAGCCTTGGCAAACAGACGGTGCCGGTGCTGGAGAATATCAGCCTGCAGCTGCGGCCCGGAGAGAGCGTCGCGCTGCTCGGTCCTTCGGGCTGCGGTAAATCCACTTTGCTGCGGCTGCTGGCGGGACTGGAGCCGCAGCAGGCCGGGCAAATTCAGATTGATGAGGCGGCGATGGGCGGACCGGGGCCCGAAAGGATACTGGTGTTTCAGGATCCGACCCTTTATCCGTGGCTGACGGTGCGGCAAAATGTGCTGCTGGGACCGCAGGCGCAGGGGAAAAAGGGGCTTGAGCCAAAGGCCGATGCGCTGATTTCGCGAATGGGGCTGCAGGCGTTTAGCGAAGCGTGGCCGCGCCAGCTTTCCGGCGGGATGGCGCAGCGTGCGGCGCTGGCGCGGGCGCTGCTGAATGAGCCGCGTCTGCTGCTGCTCGACGAGCCGCTGGGCAAGCTGGATTCCCTTACCCGCATCAGCATGCAGCGGGAGCTGATCGCCCTGTGGCAACAGCAGGGCTATACCAGCCTGCTGGTTACCCACGACATCGAAGAGGCGCTGCTGCTGTGCGATCGGGTGTTAATCATGTCGCCGCGACCGGGGCGGATTATCGCCGAGTTTGCGCTTCCGCTGACGTATCCTCGCCATCGCGACAATCCGCTGCTGCTGCAGCATCGGCAGGATATTTTGCGCATTCTTGGCCAGGGTGAGGACTGGTAAGGCAAGGCGTTATCCGGGGCGTGCTGATTCTGACCGTTTGGCGGAGATTCCCGGGGGCCGCGCCGCCCCCGGGCTACAGTGTGCTAGCCCGGAGAAGGCGCCGCACGCCGCGATCCGGGACAGGGATGAGGCTTAAAAATCCATCTTCACCGTAAACTGTACTTCCCGCGGATCGCCGATCTGGTTGCCGAGGTTATTGGTGCCGATGGAGGAGGTGTAATAGGTCTTATCGAACAGGTTCTTCACGTTAACCTGCAGGGTCACCGGATATTGCAGCTTCATCTTATAGGCCGCAAACACATCCGCCACCGCATAGCCCTGCAGATAATAATCCGCACCGTTGGTGCCGGAACGTTTGCTCACCGCGCGACCGCCGCCGCCCACCGTCAGCGTATTGCTGTCGTAGACATTGTGAATGTCGTAGCTCAGGAACAGCGAACCGGTGTGTTTCGGCACGTTCGGCAGCGGTTTGCCTTTGTAATCCGGATCGTCGGTGACCTTCGCATCGGTATAGCCGTAGCTGGCGATAACGCTCAGGTTATCGGTCAGCGACCCGGCCACGTCCACTTCGACGCCGCGGGAGCGCACTTTACCGGCGGTTTTTGCCACCGTCTCATCGCCCACGGATTCCGTGTAGAGGACGTTGCGCTTATCAATATCAAACAGCGCGATATTGGCGGTGACGCCGTTGAACAGATCGAACTTCGCGCCCAGCTCGTAAGACGTCGACTCTTCCGGCGGCAGATTGCCAATATAGCTGGCGATAGAGGACTGCGGCATAAACGACTGCGCCACGTTACCGAACAGCGAGACGGACGGCGTCAGCTTATACACCAGGCCCGCTTTCGGCGTCCATTTCTGGTCGCTGCTGTCGGTATTGACGTTAAACGGGCGGCCCTTGCCGGCGTACTGGGTGTAATACTGATAGCGCACCCCGGCGACGGCAATCCACTTATCGGTAAGATAGAGCGCGTCCTGGAGGTAGCCCGCGTAGCTCTCCTGCTGAATACGCTGGTCGCTGTCGGATGCCGAAACGCTGGAGCATTTGCCAACAGTGCCGTAGACCGGATTATAGATATTGAAACCCTTGACGTTCTTACAGCGGATCATATCGGTGCGCAGCAGATCGTAATTCTCGTAGGCCAGGCCGGTGAGGATCTCGTTGTAGAAACCGCCAATGACCACGTTGCCCTGTAAATCCGCCCGCGTAGTGTGCATTTTCTGGGTGGAACCGTGGGTGGCATCGACGCGGCGGGTCAGGTTGCCGGTCGCCGAGTCGTAGGCCATTACCCTGGCCTGATCGTCGTTGTAATGATCCTGGCTGTAGCTGTAGTCGAAGCGGGCGGTCCAGGCGTCGCTGAGACGGTATTCGGCATTCAGCTGCGCGAGATCGGAATAACCGTCGGTAATATTAAACGGTTCATCAAAACGCGTTTTGCGATCGACGTTCACCGCATGGCCGGTGTTCAGATCGAAGATGGTGCCGCGATCGAATGGGGTACTGTAGTCACGGTGCGAATATGAGACGTTCACCGTCGCCCGCTCGCCGAACCAGGTCAGGGAGGGGTTAATAAAGCTGCTCTTCTCTTTGCCGAAATTACGCCAGTAATCTTCATGCTGATATTCGCCAATTACCCGATACGCCAGCTGAGTCCCGTCGATGGGGCCGGTGACGTCAAACTGGCCGGTACCGCCGCCAAAGCTGGTGGAGGTGGCGGAGACGGAGCCGCCGAAGCTGCGCTCCGGGCGTTTGGTCACCACGTTGATTAATCCGCCGGGGTCGAGAATACCGTACAGCGTTGAGGCCGGGCCTTTGAGCACTTCGACGCGTTCGGTGGCGGCGGTGAAGCTGCGCGGCAGCACGGTGCGCAGGCCGTTGGTCATGATTGAACCATCGCGGTTAGCGCCGAAGCCGCGGCGGGTGAAGGCGTCCTGGGTCCCGCCGAGGGTATTGGTTTGTACCACGTTGGCGACGTTATACAGCGCTTCGTCGAGGTTCGTCGCATGCTGATCCTCGAGCACCTGCTCGCTGACGGTATTGACCACCTGCGGAATATCCAGCATCGGCATGGTAGTCAGCGTGGCGGTCGAGGTATTGACCGGCTGATATCCCTGGGTAGCGCGTTGCCGAGTGCCGTCGGCCACGACCGTTATGGTCTCGTCAGCGGTTTTCTTTGTTTTATCGGCGCTATTAACCGCTGCCAATAATCCCGGTGAGGTGAAAAAAATCAGTGAAAAAAGCGCACGCCCTTTTAATGCCGAATAAGGGACATTGAGTGGAATCATTTTTGTGTCTCGTGAACGAACCTCGCCTTTGCGGAGAGGTAAAGCCAATAAAATCATTGCCCTGAAAAATAAACCTGGCTGTTTTTTACGCCGCAACGTGCGCCAGATATGTAATTGAGAATCATTCAATCATGAAGGCATGTAGTAGTAAACGTTATGTAAGATAAAAAACTGACGAAACAAATAATCAATCGATTAGCGAGGAATGGGCTGGGTGAAAATTTCATACATTATTGTTTTAATTGATTATTAAAGTCGTTTTATGTTGTGCAGGTTTTGGTAGTAAACCCGCGCGGCCGGCGCCGTCATAGGGTATTGACTACTACATTCATCCACCGCATGATCAAAAGAGAATGAGATTTATTTTTGTTTGAGTGCGGAACGAGCGGGCCTGGCGCCACGCCGTTGCGGCGCAGGAGCGAGTTATGCCACAGCGGGTGTTGCCTGCAGAGCAGGGGATCGTCCTTGATTCCCTGTCGGCCGGATATGGCCAGACGCTAATTGTCGACAATATTCATCTGACCATCCCCCACGGGAAAATGACGGTACTGGCCGGCGCCAACGGCTCGGGGAAATCGACGCTGCTGTCGACTATCGCCCGGATGCTCAAGCCGCTGGGGGGCTGCGTACGCCTGGACGGCGAGGTGATTCATCAGCTGCCGACCCGGGAGGTTTCCCGTCGGCTGGGCATTCTGCCGCAATCGCCGCTGACCCCGGAAGGGCTGACGGTTTTTGAACTGGTTTCGCGCGGGCGCTACCCCTGGCAGGGGATGATGCGACAATGGTCCGAGGCCGATGAACGGGCGGTAGAAGAGGCGCTGCGGCTCACCGGTACCGCAGAGTTTGCCCACCTGACGGTTGATAGCCTCTCCGGCGGCCAGCGCCAGCGCTGCTGGATCGCGATGGCTCTCGCCCAGCAAACGGCGACGATTCTGCTGGATGAGCCCACCACCTGGCTCGATCTGCGCTATCAGGTCGACATCCTTGAACTGCTGCAAACCTTAACCCGCGATCACGGCCGCACGGTGGTCACCGTCCTGCACGACCTGAACTTCGCGGTGAACTACGCCGACCTGCTGGTGTTTCTTAAAAAAGGCGCGATCGCCGGGGTGATTAATGAACAGGAAATCTGCACGCCGGAGCTGATCAAAACCGTTTTTGACGTGGACGTGCAGATGTCGCTCAACCCGCAGACCGGTAAGCCCTTTTTTATGCCGTTCCGCGCCCGTGAGGAGAAAGCGTTATGAGCGCCTCCGCGCTGCTGCTGCCGCGCCGACAATCCCGCCCCCGGCTGGCGCTGGTACTGCTGAGCCTGCTGCTGCTGGGCGGCTCGCTGGTACATCTCGGACTTGGCGCGCGCTGGATTGCGCCGCAAACGGTGCTGCAGGCGCTGCTCCATTACGATCCGCGCAATTTTGACCACCGAATTATTGTCGATTTACGCCTGGTACGTCTCGCGGCGGCGCTGCTCACCGGCGCGGCGCTCGGCGTGGCGGGGCTGCTGCTGCAAACCGTGATCCGCAACCCGCTGGGCGAGCCGCATATTCTCGGCCTTAACGCCGGCGCTTCGCTGGCGGTAGTGGCGACATCGGCGCTGGGAATCAGCCTCGGCGGCGTGGCGTTAGCCAGACCGCTCACCGCCGCCTGCGGCGCGGCGCTGCTGTTTGGCGGCGTGATGCTGCTGTCGTCGTCCGGGCGCGGCGGCGTTACGCCGCTGCGCATTACCCTGTGCGGGGTGGCGCTGTCGGCCTTTGCCTCGGCGGTCACCGCGGCGATTCTGATCCTCGATGAACAAACGTTGCTGGCGATGCGCACCTGGCTGGCGGGCGATCTTGCCGGGCTGAACTGGCAAACGCTGCGCGCTGCGCTGCTCCCGGCGCTGGCGGGAGTGACGATCGCGCTGGTCATCGCGCCGCGTCTTAACGTGCTGGCGCTGGGCGATAAGGTCGCGCTGGGGCTGGGGGTAAAGATTGTTCAGACCCGCCTGCTGGGGCTGACCGCCATTGCGCTATTGTGCGGCTCGGCGGTGGCGGTGGCCGGGCCGATCGGCTTTGTCGGGCTGGTGGTCCCCCACGCGGTGCGCCGGCTGATTAGCGAAGATATTCGCCTGGCGCTACCGCTGGCCGCTCCGGTTGGCGCTCTGGTGCTACTGCTGGCGGATATCGCCGCTCGTACCCTGGTTGCGCCCCAGGAGCTGGCAACCGGCGCGATGACCGCGCTGGTGGGGGCGCCGGTATTTATTTTTATCGCCGCGAGGTTTTTTAAATGAAAAGCGCCGTCCGTCGCGCCGGCTTTCGGCCGCTGACCTGCGGCCGCTGGCACATTCTGCTGCGCCCTGCGGCGGTAAAAATCGCCGCTGTCGCGCTGCTCGTCATCCTGCTGCTGGCGCTGTTTGGCCTGACCCGCGGCAGCTTCCCGATGCCCTCCGGTACCCTGTTCCGTGCGCTGCTGGGGGCGGACATCGTGGACGAACAGCAGCGATTTATCCTCTTTGATATCCGCCTGCCGCGGCTGTTTATGGCGCTGCTGTGCGGGGCGATGCTCGGTCTGGCCGGCGCGGCGATGCAGAGCATTACCCGCAACGGTCTGGCGGATCCCGGGCTTATCGGGGTGAAGGAGGGGGCCAGTATTGTCGTTCTGGCGCTGGTGCTGTTCTTCCCGGCGGTGGGCCTGGTCTGGCGGCCGCTGGCGGGAATGCTCGGCGGCGTGCTGGTGGCGCTGCTGGTTCTGGCGCTGGCCCGCGACTGTTCGCGCCCGCGCTTTATTCTCATCGGCATCGGCGTGTCGTGGACGCTGGCGGGGGGGGGGGGGGGGGTTTTTT
>NZ_JAWXQV010000050.1:0-174297 GCF_033843325.1 Klebsiella sp. JN_Kp126
TCGGGCTGTCGGTGGGGGCCAAGCTGGTGGCGGACAAGTTCCTGCAGCCGCAGACGCTGGGGATACTGGTGCTGGGGGTGATTGCGTTCTGCGTGGGGACGGCGGCGGGGGTGCTGATGGCGAAGCTGCTGAACCTGTGCAGCCGGAACAAAATCAACCCGCTGATTGGCTCGGCCGGGGTGTCGGCGGTGCCGATGGCGGCCAGGGTGTCAAACAAAGTGGGTCTGGAGTCGGACGCGCAGAACTTCCTGCTGATGCACGCGATGGGCCCGAACGTGGCGGGGGTGATTGGCTCGGCGATTGCCGCCGGGGTGATGCTCAAGTACGTGCTGGCGATGTAAAAACGTGTTGTTCCCGGCTCGCGCTGCGCTTAGCCGGGCTACCCGCCCGGACGGGCGCCGCGCGCCGCCTCCGGGAAATACCCCAGGCTACGGCGCAAAAGCCCGATCGGGCGGTACGTAAAACGTCGTATTCCTACTGGATGAGTTCTGAAATCAGTAAATCTGTGGGCCGATTCAGCGCCGTCGGCCCCTAAAAAAGAGAAAATGACCTTTTGATGTCAATTCGCCCAATGTTTGCCCGAAAAATCACGCACTGGTTTGCCCGACGTTCGTTTCAGAACCGCATCTTCCTGTTGATCCTGTTTACCTCGACAATCGTGATGCTGGCCATGTCATGGTATCTCACCAGCATTACGGAGGAACGCCTGCATTACCAGGTGGGACAGCGCGCGCTGATTCAGGCCATGCAGATCTCCGCCATGCCCGAACTGGTTGACGCGGTAGAAAAGCACGATTTACCGCGCATTAAAGAACTTATCGACCCGATGCGATCGTTTTCCGACGCCACCTATATCACCGTCGGTGACGCGAAAGGTCGGCGCCTGTATCACGTGAATCCAGAGGAAATCGGTAAATCGATGGAAGGCGGAGACAGCGACGAGGCGCTGTATAACGCCAAAAGCTACGTGTCGGTGCGTAAAGGATCGCTCGGTTCGTCATTACGCGGCAAGTCGCCGATCCAGGACAGCACCGGGAAGGTGATCGGTATTGTATCGGTGGGCTACACCATCGAACAGTTAGAAAACTGGCTGAGTCTGCAAATCGGATCGCTGATGATCCCGATGGCGATCATGCTGCTTCTGCTGCTCTACTGCGCCCGGCGCTTCTCGCTGCATATCAAAAAACAGATGCTGAATATGGAACCACAGCAGCTCTCACAGCTGCTTATCCAGCAGAGCGTCCTGTTTGAATCGGTCTTTGAGGGGCTGATAGCTATTGACTCCCACTACCGAATTACCGCCATCAATCAAACCGCAAGGAGGCTATTAAACCTGAGCCAGCCGGAAACCATTCTGATTGGCAAAAGCATCAGCAGCGTGATCTCTCAGGAGGCATTCTTCTATGACGCGCCGCAGACAAATAAAAAAGACGAAATCGTCACTTTTAATCAGATTAAAGTGATCGCCAGCCGTATGGCCGTCACGCTTAATAACGAGCCCCAGGGCTGGGTCATTAGCTTTCGCAGTAAAGACGATATCAACACTCTGAGCCTGCAGCTCAGCCAGGTCCAGCAGTACGCGGATAACCTGCGCGCCGTACAGCACGAGCATCGCAATCTGATCTCCACCATTGCCGGGCTGCTGTTTTTAAAACGCTACGATAACGCGCTGGATCTTATTCAGCAGCAGTCTGAGAGCCACCAGAAAGTGCTCGATTTTATTGCCCGCAATTTTAAAGTGAACCACCTTGCCGGGCTGCTGATCGGCAAATATTACCGCGCCAAAGAGCTCGGATTAGAGCTGGTCTTCGATCCCGCCTGTCACGTTGAAACCCTCCCCTCTTCGCTGTCGCATAATGAATGGATCTCGATCGTCGGCAATTTGCTGGATAACGCCTACAACGCCGCCCTACGTCAGCCGGCAGGTTCAAAGCAGATCGAATGCCTGATCAACAGCGAGGGCGGCGAAGCGATCGTCGAGATCGCCGACCAGGGCTGCGGGATTGAGGAATCGCTGCGCGATCGTATTTTTGAGCGCGGCGTGACCAGCAGCGACAGCGGCGATCACGGCATCGGACTCTGGCTGGTTCGCAGCTACGTTGAGCAGGCGGGCGGCAATATCGTCGTCGATGACAACATCCCTTTTGGCACTATTTTTACCCTTTATATCCCCCTGACCCGAGATGAACACCATGGATAGCATCACCACTCTCATCGTTGAAGACGAACCTATGCTGGCGGAAATTCTGGTGGATACCATCAAGCAATTTCCCCAGTTCGAGGTCATTGGCATTGCGGATAAACTGGAAAGCGCAAAAAAGATGCTTCGCCTCTATCAGCCCCAGCTCACCCTGCTGGATAACTTCTTACCCGATGGCAAAGGACTCGATTTGATCCGCCACGCCGTCAATACTCATTATAAAGGGCGCATCATTTTCATCACCGCCGACAACCATATGGATACCATCAGCGAAGCCCTGCGGATGGGCGTTTTTGATTACCTGATTAAACCCGTTCACTATCAGCGCCTGCAGCATACGCTTGAGCGTTTTGCCCGCTATCGCAGCTCTCTTCGCTCAAGCGAGCAGGCAAGCCAGACCCATGTTGACGCCCTGTTCAATATCCAGGCAAAAGAGCACGCGGAAGCCGCAGGCTCTTCGCTGCGGGGTATTGATGAGAGCACCTTTAATCGGGTATTACAGCTCTTTGCCGATCCGGAAACGGTCCATACCGCAGACACCCTGGCCCGTATTCTCGGCAGTAGTAAAACCACCGCTCGCCGCTACCTTGAGCAGGGCGTTAAAAACGATTTCCTTGAGGCTGAAATCAGCTATGGCAAAGTCGGCAGACCGGAGCGGATTTATCACGGTAAACATCCTGCGCATATTTAAGCACCAGGAGATGCCCTGTTGATTGTGCATCTCCTTTCACTCGCTTATTCCACCGTGTAGCTGACAATAATTTGCCCTTTTTTCATCTTCACCTGGGAAATGACGACTTTACCCAGTTCGGACAGGCTGGCCACGTGCGTCCCGCCGCAGGGATAGCTCTGCATGTCGCCGAACCCGACCTTGCGCAGGCCATCGGCAAAAGTAAGCTGACGCGGTAAATTGTCTGCCTGCCAGGCCTCAACTTTTTCCAGCAGCGCGCTGGCCTCGGGCAGCCCGCCATGCGCGCCTGGGGCAAAAATAATACGGCTTTCTCCCGGCCAGTGATGTCCTTTGATCGGCTGCCAGCCCGACAGCTCCCCGGCCTGGGCAAGCGCGTGCCCGGCGGAGTGCAGACGCGCATGCAGCCGCCGGCTCTCTGGAGCGATGCGGATCGTGACCTCGCCGGCCGGCAGCGGCTGTGAAACGATATGCGCTACGCTATCGCCGCGCGAAACCACGCCTTCGACCGCCAGATCGGCAATCCAGCCGCGATCCGCCGGCTGCCCGCCACCCTGCGGATGAAACAGCGTGCGGTCCAACTCAATGGCATAGCGGCCATCGGCTTCGCTCAGGCAGTTGACGACTTGCGCCAGGCATTCAGTGGCGTCGCTGGTGTAATAAAGGCGTTCAGTCATGGTTGTCCTCCTCTCTGTCAGGACAGTATATTGATATTACTGGTGGCGATAATCCCGCCTGACATCAATGCAATTTTGCTCTGGAAGCACGAATGAATCTGAGCCTACTGCCCGACCTCGCCCTGTTTGTGCAGATTGTGGAACAGGGCAGCTTTTCCGCCGTCGCACGCCAGGCTGGCGCAACGCCTTCGGCGATCAGCCGCAGCGTCTCGCGCCTGGAGCAGGAGATGGGCTGCAAGCTGCTGCACCGCACCACGCGCAAGCTGCGCCTCAGCGATGCCGGGAAAATGGTGTATGAACATGCGCTGGAGATGCTGGAATCGGCGCGTATGGCCATGGACTCCGCCAGCAGTACCCAGGCGGTGGCGCAGGGCAAGCTCACGCTCAGCGTGCCGAAAGCCGTGGGACGGTTTGCCATTCACCCGCTGATGCTGGAATTTTTTAACCGCTACCCGAAGATCGACGTCTGTCTGCGGCTTGAGGATCGGGTTCTCGATTTTATTGATGACGGCATCGATCTGGCGCTGCGTATCACCCCTACCCCCTCGCCGGGGCTGCACGGTAAGCCTTTGATGACCATCAGCCACGTCATCTGCGCGACGCCCGGCTATCTGGAGCACTATGGAACGCCGCAAACGCCGCAGGATCTGCGCGAACATAGCTGTATCAGCCTTGGCGAGACGCCCGCCGATTCGCGCTGGAAGTTCCGCCGCGGGGGGAAAACGGAAACGATTCAGACTCACGGCCGCTACGCCGCCAACCATACCGCCGTGCGCCTCGATGCCGTGAAGCAGAATCTGGGCATCGGCAGCCTGCCGCTGTTTACCGCCCGTGAGGCGCTGGCGCGCGGCGAGATTGTGCAGGTTTTACCGGAGTGGGAGTTTATCAGCCGCTATTCCGGCCAGCTCTGGCTACTGTGGTCGGGCAATAAGCATATGCCCGCCAGAATGCGGGCGATGATTGATTATCTTAGCGAGAAGATGAAGCCGGCTTCAGGCAACACAGCCATAGCGCGACGATCAAAAACCATGGAATAATAAGGCACAGGGCGAACCACCATCCTGAACGACCGATATCGTGCATCCTGCGGCAGCCAACGGCCAGCAGCGGGACAATCATCGGCAGCAACAGAATACCGCTGAGCGGCACAGCGAAAAAAATGAACACGCCGTACTCAGAGTTATGCTGCACTGCCAAAAACCAGGTCGCCAGCGGCAGGGCAAGAATCAACAGGTTGATGAGCAAAAAAGACCAAAACTCCTGCCTGCTGGCCACTCCGCTAAAATCGAGGCCCTTTTTCCATCCGTTAAAATACGCTTGTCCATTCGTCATTTTTCTCTCCCTGTTCATAGCCCAATCCAGAATTGGCTGCGTACCGGAGAGATTACGCCAGAATAACCCACCGTGCGATAGCATAAAGCAGCAAGAATTTTGAACGTGAGTTATTTTACCTCGGCTATGAATAAAAACGGGGATGCGATATCACCCCCGTTGATTCATCTTGATGATCAATATCGTTTACTGATGGTGGGTTGTTAAGCGTAATTTATTATAATTAATCAGGCTTCCCGCCTTAATTATCTCCCGCTCTGCTGAGGTGAGCCCCTCCATGTAAAGAGAGATCTCTTTAATGGGGCGATCGTGGCCGATCACGAACGCGGTAATCTGACGCAGATCGGTTTCCAGGGCTGACCTGATCCCCGGGATATAGATGAAGTCGCCGACCTCAAACTCCGGCAGCGCCTTCATCTGCAATGGCAGCATTCCCCAGTTAATCACGTTCGAACGATAGCGCTTCGTGGCATACTGCTGGGCAATATTTGCCAGGCCACCAAGGACTCTCTGGCAGCTGGCGGCTTGCTCTCGTGCGGAACCATCGCCGGGTTTGACCGCATAAACCATGCTGCCAATCTCCGTCTGCTCAAGCGTGACATTTTCCTGCCCCGGCAGTTGGCGGATCCGGGAAAAAACCGCCTCAAGCTGCGGATCCAGGCGACAAGGATCGTCCCCCTCGATCCGTAATTTTTCCAGCGCCGCAATCTTCTTACTACGGCCGACGTAGCCCGGGTCGCGTCGCGAAAGGGTAAACTCAGCCAGCCCTAACGGATTGGAGCGAAATGATGAGGTTTCGCCTGATGGAATCAGTTCATCGGTAGTGGTCACCGGATCCATGATTTTTGAGGTCACGTTTAACAAAATATTGTCCGTCAGCTCACTCATCTCCGGCCAGTCTTTTATATTGGGGCCGTAGATCAGCGCTTGCCGGGTCGCTCCTTTAATAAACCCTTGATAAACACGACTCCGATAAGGTGAAGCATCAAATTCATACTGCGGAATGTCTTCCCAGCAATCAAGCGCGGAAGCCGATGTCAGCACGCCCCCATTGGCAGCCGTCGCCGCTATGGAGCGGGCATCCATCAGCGCAACGGCCGACATTTGCCCATTCCCGGGTTTGGACCCTTCCCGGTTGGGAAAATTACGCGTCGTGTGGCGAATGCTCAGTCCATTATGCATGGGCGTGTCGCCTGCGCCGAAGCAGGGGCCGCAAAATGCGGTACGCATAATTGCGCCGGCGCTTAATAAATCGGTCGTTATCCCTTTTTTGGTCAGATCCATCAGCACCGGCTGGGATGAGGGATATATCGAGAGAGAGAAAACGTTGTCACCGCAGGCGTGATTTTTTAAGGCATGAGCCGCTTCGACCACGTTAACATAATTTCCGCCAGCGCAGCCGGCGATGATCCCCTGCTGAATCCGCAGCTTCCCATGTTCGACTTTATCCAGCAGAGAGAGCCTGGCGCGTCCCTGGGAAATGTTATCCGCCGCAATCTCAACCTCGTGCAAAATATCCTGCAAATTCTCATTAAGCGTATCAATTTCATATACGTTGGCAGGGTGAAAAGGCAAGGCGATCATCGGCTTGATGGTGCTTAAATTCACTTCTATGCAGCCATCATAGTAGGCCATCTCTTTTGCTGAGAGCGGACAATAGTCTTGTTCCCTGCCGTGAATACGCAGGTAGTTTTTTGTCTCTTCATCCGTTTGCCAGATGGACGATAAACAGGTGGTCTCCGTGGTCATCACATCTACGCTATTCCTGAAGTCGGTAGACATTGTCGCCACCCCAGGCCCCACAAACTCCATAACTTTATTTTTCACATAACCGCGCTCGAACACCGCGCCAATTATCGCCAGGGCAATATCCTGAGGGCCAACGCCGGGCGAGGGTTTTCCTGTCAAATACACGGCGACAATCTCAGGATAATCAATATCCCAGGTCTCTCCGAGCAGTTGCTTAACCAACTCGCCGCCCCCCTCGCCAACCGCCATGGTCCCTAAAGCGCCATAGCGCGTATGGCTGTCGGAGCCCAGGATCATTTTTCCACCGCCGGCCATCATCTCGCGCATATATTGATGAATAACTGAGATATGGGGCGGGACATAAATACCGCCATATTTTTGCGCTGAGGACAAACCAAATATATGATCGTCGCTGTTGATAGTGCCGCCGACAGCGCAAAGCGAATTATGGCAATTCGTCAGAACATAGGGTAATGGAAAACGTTCCATTCCCGAGGCCTTAGCAGTCTGGATGATGCCCACAAAAGTAATATCGTGGGAGGCCATTGAATCAAATTTAATGTTTAACTGCTGTTCATTCCCTGAAGTATTATGGGCGGAGAGGATCGACCACGAGATCGTTCCCTTGCGTGCCTCATGCTTGTCTAACGCGACTGACCTTTTATCAGCAGCAATAATACCGTGCTGATGTGATATATAAACTCCGTGGTCATACAATTTAATCATCACATATATCCTTAGATGTTGAAAAAATACGCCTGACATTAGCCATTCGATAACAATGGCTGACCGCGATTAATAAAATGGGAAGAAAACAGGCAGCAAAATAAAGCTGACAATGACCGATATCAAAATAAGCGGCAATCCAACCTTAACGTAATCGACAAATTTGTACCCACCCGCGGAAAAAATCATCATATTAGCCGGGGTGCCCACCGGCGTTGCGTAAGCACATGAACAGCCGATAACAATCGCCATTAACACCGCCCGGGGATCGGCGCCCATAGAATGAGCAATAGACAGGCCAATCGGCATTAATAAAGCGGCGGTTGCCGTATTCGACATGAAATTGGTTAACGCGCAGGAGATTATCAATACGGCGCTCAGAAGTAAGAAAGGCGACGCCTGCTGGCCTAATAACGCGATAATTGAGCGCGCCATAATGGCGCCAGCGCCGGTGGTTTCCAGCGCTTTTGCTAATGCCAGAGTGCCGCCGAAGAGGAAAATCGTCTGCGAGTCGATAGCCTGGTAAGCCTGTTTTTCCGTAATGACCCGGGTCACAATCAACGACAATGCGCCAATTGAACCGACGATCGCAATCGGCAAACCCAGCTGTTTTTCAAAAATCATGCCCAGTACGGTCAGGATTAATACCGATAGCGCAATCACCTGCTTATATTTCGGGCATGCCTGCGCTTTAATATTATTAACACTTTGAGGCTGGGCCGCATTCGTTTTTGGCAATATGCGATAGCCGATCGTCACAAAATAGAGTATGCCGCAGGCCAGCATCGGAATGCCTAACTTAGCATATTCAAAAAACCCGAAGCGTTGACCAACCTGCTCCAGCGCCGACTGCGCGATCAGATTGCCGGGTGAGCCGATCAGCGATAAATTTCCCCCCAGCGCCGAGGCAAAAGCCAGCGGCATAAGCAAGCGCGACCGGGCATATCCTGATTTCATCGCTGCGCCAATCACTACAGGAATGAGGACCGCCGCCGTGCCGGTATTGGATAGCAGCCCGGAAAGCGTTCCGCAGACCAGCATAATGACGACTATCAGCTGCTTTTCTGTCCTGGCGTAGCGTGTAACCATACTACCAATTTTATCCGTCACCCCGGTTTCGAATAAGGCGCCGCCAACCACAAACATAGCCACAAACAAAATCACATTTTGATTAATAAAACCGGCAAAAGCCGTTTTGACATCAAAAACCCCGGTCACCACCAGAGTAATACAAACAATCATGGCCGTTACCGCTAAAGGTATTTTTTCCCAAACAAACATGACAATAGAAAAAACCAATAGCGACAACGTAATCGTAACTGGAGACATAAATATATCGCACCTCACCTTGCTAAAAGGCTATGTTTTCTTAATAAGAGGACTTCCCCCCGGGCATCAGAGGATGCCCGGGCAAACCTTCATCTCCTTAAAGATTATTTAAATTACTCCCCAGGCGATTAACATCTCCCACCACCATACCCCGAGGGTGATTTGCAGAATAAAAGTCAGCAATGCTAATATCCCACCAATAATCCACCATGATTTGATATCATTATAGCCAACGCCAAAAATAACTGGCCCTGCCGCACCGCCGTAGTGGGTTACCATGCCACCATAAGAGTTGCTGAATAATAGCGCGAGCGCGGTGAGCATTATCGGTGCGCCAGAAACATTCGCCAGCATGGCAAAGACCGGTACCATCGCGACAATATAAGCACTCCCTGACGCGAAGAAATAACGAACCAATATGCTCAGTGCGACAATCACAATAAAAGCGACATTGCCGTGGCCATCAAAGGAAATATTATTTTTAAGCGCCTCTGCTAGCCATACGAAAAATCCAACCTTAGAGAGCAATGAGCTTAAACCAATAATGCCCCCGTACCAGATGAGCGTATTCCATCCTCCTTTATTCTTAATCACGTCATCCCAGGTGACGATTTTCAATACCAGCATCAGCGCCATTACGCAGATCGCAACGGTAGACTCATTGACCCCCAGGGCGCTGCTGAATACCCAACCGCCGAGCGCAAGAACAAAAAGGCAAGAGAGCATCTTTTCCCGCACCGTCATGGGCCCCAAAGCGTCTATGCCTGTCTGAGCAATCTTTTTATTATCAACCCGCTTTAATTCTGGCGGATACAGCTTGTAGGTAATCAGCGGCGTCAGCAGCAACATAATGATGCCAGGTAGTCCTGCGGCCAGCGCCCATCCTCCCCAGCTCAATTTTATGTGGCAAATATCTTCGATCATTTTCAGCGCGAGAATATTCCCGGCCATGGCGGTGAAGAACATGTAGCTGGTCGTTTTAGTGACCATATAGATGTTCAGCATGAGGTAGTGGCCCACGCGCTTCGCGCTCCGCTCCGGCTCTGACCCTAAGGCGACGGCGACGCTATTGATTATGGGTAAGACGATGCCGCCGGCGCGGGCCGTATTAGACGGCGTGGCGGGCGCCAGAATCAGGTCAAGAAAAGCGGTAACATAGCCAAGGCCCAACGTCGTGCTGCCAATCCTGCCGATAAGAATATAAGCAATTCTTTTACCCAATCCGGTAATCACAAATGCCGCGCTCAGGGTAAATGCAGAAAAGACTAACCAGGTGGTACCTGATGAATATCCGCTTAATACGCTGGCGGCTTTTATCGAACCGTCACCCAAATTTCCCACAATCACCATTGATGCCGCAACGGCGATCAGCAATACCACGGGTTCAGAAAACGGTTTAATTACTAAACCTACAATCGCTGCCAGATAGATACCGGATAATACCCAGGCAAGTGTTGATAATCCTTCCGGCGCCGGGCATAAACTGATGAGTAACGGTATTGCTATAATAACAAGCAGCTTCCATAATTTATTATTTTGCATTTCCATTCCTTACCTGCACTCAATATTTGAGGATGCTTGTTGAACGTATTCACATGCCTCCCCTCTCCTCTTCTACGGTGGATTGATAGATAATCGGAGGGTGGATATTTATTCGGGGATGTAAACCGTTCCTGAAAGGATTTTCCGCGCGGTACGTATAACCGATGCCCGAATATCCTCCGGGCGCTCAGCTGTATGACTTAAATCGACGTCGATCCCCCCGCTGGGATGTTCGACTGTAATAACGCCATCGCCCGATAGCTTCGTCAGTTCATTCGCAATAGTGCCTGGAATAACACATGCGCTTGCCAGACCGATAGCGCCGGTAATCGCCAGCGATTTATGACAGTTATGCGGCATAAAATAACGTACATTTAGCGTTCCGCCGCTTAGCGCCGGAGAAATCAGAACCGGTTTAGGGATAACCATATTGCTCACATCCCCAAACCCCATCGCCTTCCCGGCCTGACGGCGAATAGATTCCAGCGATTTGAGTAAGGCTGTATCCCGATCTAATTCGCTGGCAGATTCATATCCGGTTTTTCCCAGACTCTGGGCCGGGATCACCACCATAGGCATAGCCATATCAATACAGGTCACTCGCACATTATCAAAAACTTCCATACGATTGCCCGTTGGGAAAAGCTGGCCGGATTTTGCGCCCGCGGCATTCAAAAAAGTCAGCGCAACCGGCGCGGCATGGCCTGGAACGCCATCGATTTGCGTATCGCCTTCATAAATAACCTTTCCATCTGGTGTTTGAACGTCAGCGTCAACAAAGGTATTGGTGTTCACATTTCTTATACGCACTCGCGTAACCGGCGACAGCGCCTTAACCAACCCATGTTCAATGGCAAAGCCGCCAACCGCGCACAGCATATTGCCGCAGTTTGGCGTCGTATCCACCCGCCGTTCATTGACGATGACCTGAACAAACAGATAATCGATATCCGCTTTGTCGCTAAGGGATTGGCTAATAATGGCCACTTTACTGGTTTGCGGGCTCCCTCCGCCAATACCGTCAATCTCCAGCTCGTGACCGGATCCCATTATGGTTAACAAGCACTCATCACGTTTCTGAATATCCTTGGGTAAATCATCTGCTAATAGAAAGGCACCTTTTGATGTCCCTCCACGCATTAATACACAGGGAATGCTCTTCATAGCATGTTCCTTATCCGCCAGAAATAAATAGAAGAATTGAATAAAACGCCGCGTGAATTTAATTGGTTTTATGTTCTTTAAGGTTTTTATTTACTTAATTAACGGCCAGATAAATCACGCCAGGTATTTTATCAATACATTCTACTTGCAAGAATTTCGCTGGTTGATAAAATTTTGCCATAAGAGTTATTCCTGCTAAGTATTAATAAAAAAGCATGTCTGCTTAATAATGACTTGTCGTCTACTTAGAACAACGCTTATTAAACCCTACGGAGCAATAATGAAAAATGAACTATCCGGTATGAAAGCTTTCGTCACGGTGGCAGAGCTTGGCTCATTTAGCAAAGCCGCCGAGCAGCTCAGCCTCTCGCAGCCGGCACTCACCAAAAAGATAAAAAAAATAGAGAGTCATCTGAATATTGCGCTGTTCGAACGAACCACGCGAAAACTTGCGCTTACCCAGGCCGGAAAAATACTGCTCCCCAAGGCCAAAGCGTTGATTTCCAGTCTTGATGCGGCAATATTTAACCTCAACGATTCAACGTCTCAATTACATGATACCGTTACGCTATCTTGCATTCCGACCGCCGTATTTTACTTTTTACCGCGCGCTATCGTGCAATTTAATAAAAACTACCCCAACATCAAAGTACGAATTTATGAACAAGGTATAGAAACGTGCATGAACTCGGTACGAAAAGGCGAAGTTGATTTTGGAATAAACATGAACTTCATCACATATCCAGACATCGATTTTATCCCCCTGGTGAATGAACCTTTTGTTCTGGCCTGTCGGCAAGACCACCCTCTGGCGTGTCGAAAATTAGTCGAATGGCGGGAACTGGTGAGCCAGACCTTAATCGGCGTCAGGAAATCAAGCGGCAACCGACAGTTAATAGAGAAATGCCTGGCGGATAAGCCCTGGCGACTGGATTGGTTTTATGAAGTCAGGCATTTGTCGACCTCGCTCGGCCTTGTCGAAGCCGGACTGGGCGTCTCGGCGCTTCCCTGTCTGGCAATGCCCCATAGCGGCAATAGCACCGTCGTGAGCGTTCCGCTCGTGGAGCCGGTTATCCGGCGGACGCTTGGTATGATCCGCGTAAAGAACAGACCTCTCTCCGCGGCGGCAGAACGATTAGCTTCGCTCTTACTGCTTATGTGGACGGATGAAGCGGGCGCGCTATGGCGCAACGTCGTTGATGCCACTCACAATACCTGAGCGCCACGCCGGCCGCTTCGTCCCCCGGTTAAGGCGCCAGGGCAATCACCTCGGCCGCCCAGCGCTGAAATCCTTCTACGTCCAGCCCCAGCGCCACCCGCGCATTTGCCGGCTGGCCCAGCCTGCCCTCGATATCAACCACCGTGGTGCCTGAGGTCCATGTGCCCTGGGTTTCTACCGCCACAAAGCACGGTTCAAGGGTAAAGAGCTGCGGGCGAACCAACCACGCAATCGCGCACAGGTCGTGCATACGCAGCCCGCTGCTCATGCTGCCGCTACGGTAGTGGCTAAACAGCGCGTGCAGCATTTTCCCGGTCTGATTCAACGTTGGCAGAGTGGCGAGGTAATCCGGCGCCAGCATCGCCTGATTGGTGACGTCCAGCCCGCACATGACGATATCCAGCCCGCTGTTGAACACTTTAGCCGCCGCTTCCGGGTCGATGGCGATGTTAAATTCCGCATTCGGCGTAAAGTTGCCGCGCCCGGCGGAGCCGCCCATGATAACCAGGCGACGGATATTAAAGCGGCATTCGGGATACTGGGTCAGCAGAAGCGCAATGTTGGTTAACGGGCCGATCGCCACCAGCGTCATCGGCTCCGGGGCGTGCATCAGCGCGTCGCGGATCGCCTGAAACGCCGGTTTCGCCAGCGGCTGGCGGTGATGTTCAACGAAATCGTAGCCTTCCATACCGGACTCGCCGTGCACCGAGGCGGCGTCGCGCAGAGGGCGAACCAGCGGCATCGACGCGCCCTGGGCCAGGGGAACATCGGCGTTCCAGAAATGCAGAAGCTGAAGGGCGTTGCGGGTCGTTTTCTCCACCGACACGTTGCCCGCCACCGTAGTCATCAGCTGCAGATCAAGCTCGGGGGCGAACAGCGCGGCGGCAATCGCCGCGGCGTCATCAATGCCGGGATCGGTATCCAGAATGATAGGTAAGCGCATCGTTTCTCCATAAAAAATGCCAGACGTTAAGTCTGGCATCTTCTCATACTGCGGCGGAAAAGAACTTACTCTACTTCACGGACATCTACGCGCAGCTCTTTCGGCACCTCGAAAACGATGTTCTCTTCGCGGCCTTCCAGCGGCACCGCTTCGCCGCCGCCCAGCTCCTGCAAACGCGAAATCACGTTCTGTACCAGGATATCCGGCGCCGATGCGCCCGCGGTCACGCCGACGCAATCCGCTTCTTTGACCCAGGCTTCCTGGATATCGGTCGCGTCGTCGATCAGATAGGCCGCTTTCCCCATCCGCTGCGCCAGCTCGGCAAGGCGGTTAGAGTTAGAGGAGTTCTTCGACCCCACCACCAGCACCACGTCGGCCTGCCCGGCCAGCGCGCGGACGGCTTCCTGGCGGTTAGTCGTGGCGTAGCAGATATCATCTTTACGCGGCCCGACGATTTTCGGGAAACGCTCGCGCAGAGCGTCAATCACGTCGGAGGTATCGTCGACGGAGAGCGTCGTCTGTGTCATAAACGACAGCTTAGCGTCGTTTTTCACGTCCAGCGTCCAGACATCGTCCGGCGATTCCACCAGGTACATCCCCCCCTGCGGGTTGCTGTACTGCCCCATGGTGCCTTCAACTTCCGGGTGACCGGCGTGGCCAATCAGAATGGACTCTTCGCCGCGGCGGCTGGCGCGGGCGACTTCCATATGCACTTTAGTCACCAGCGGGCAGGTGGCGTCAAAAACCGTCAAATCGCGGCTTTTCGCCTCGTTGCGAACGGCCTGAGAGACGCCGTGGGCGGAGAAAATCAGGATGGCGCCGTCCGGCACTTCGCTAATCTGCTCGATAAAAATAGCGCCGCGTTGACGCAGGCTGTCGACAACATAGCGGTTGTGCACGACTTCATGACGCACGTAGATCGGCGCGCCGTATAGCGTCAGCGCATTTTCAACAATGCTGATAGCGCGGTCAACGCCTGCGCAGAAGCCGCGCGGGTTAGCCAACAGAATCTGCATCTTACCCCTCCAGCGCCGGATCGATCTCCAGCACTTCAACATCAAAATGAACGGTACGCCCGGCCAGCGGATGATTGAAATCAACGGTGATCGAATCGCCGTTCACTTCGCGGATCACGCCGGGCATTTCGCTGCCATCCATTGCGGTAAAGAGCATTATCGCGCCGACTTCCGGCTCGCCCGCGTCGATAAACTCCCGGCGCGAGAAATATTGAATCAGGTCCGGGCTCGGTACGCCAAACGCGGCGTCCGGCTCCAGCGAAAAGGTGGTTTTATCCCCTTCTTTCAGCCCCAGCAGATGCTGTTCCAGACCTTCAGAAAGCGAGGTATCGCCCAAGCGAAAGAGCGCGGGTTTACCGTTATTGCGGGTTGACTCTGCGGTGGAGCCATCGTCGAGCTTTAAGGTGAAGTGCACCAGCACCGCACTGTTGCTCTGTACTGATTTAGACATGCAGGTTGCTCACTTGTTTTGCCCGGCGGCAGCGCCGCCGGGCGAGTTTGTTACGCCTGTTTCTTCGCAGCCGCGTTCGGTAAAAAGCCTTCCAGCACAATCAGCGCCGCGCCGATACAGATAGCGGTATCGGCGAGGTTGAAGGTGGCGAAGTGCCAGTTCCCGACGTAGAAATCGATCATATCGACGACAAAACCATGCCACAGCCTGTCGAATAAATTCCCCAGCGCGCCGCCAATAATCAGGGCGTAGGCAATATTATTCAGCTTTTGCGTCGCCTTAGAACGATACATCAGCACCGCAAGGATCACGCAGATACCGATAGCGATACCGGCGAAGAACCAGCGCTGCCAGCCGCCGCTGTCGGCGAGGAAGCTAAAAGCCGCGCCATAGTTGCGCGCATAGTGCAGATTAAGCGATGGGAACAGCGACACCGTATCCCCCAGAGCGAAGTTCTGGAGGATCAGGAATTTACTGCCTAAATCGATAATCAGCACGGCTACGACGACCCACAGCCAGCGTAGCCCCGTTGAACAAATCGGTTTACTCATCAGGCAAACTTACGTTTTTCGCCGTCACCGGCGATGTTGCTGACACAGCGTCCGCAGATATCCGCGTGTTCCGCCACCTTGCCGATATCCGTGGTGTAATGCCAGCAGCGCGGGCACTTGTCACCTTCGGCTTTACTCAGCACGACTTTCAGACCTTTGAGCAGTTCACTCTGCCAGGCGTCGGCCGGAGCCTGCGCATAATCGGCAACGTTCGCCCCTGAGGTCAACAGGACAAATCGCAATTCATCGCCCAGCGCGTTCAGCTTCGCCGCGAGATCGGCATCGGCGTACAGCGTTACCGCCGCTTCCAGAGAGCCGCCCACCTGCTTGTCCGTACGAGCCTGTTCGATAACCTTGTTGACTTCGCCACGCACCTTCAGCAGCGCGTCCCAGAAACCGTCGTTCATCGCTTCGTCAGCGTCCAGGCCAAACAGGCCGGTATACCATTCGCCGGTAAAGACGTATTTCTCGCGGTCGCCCGGCAGGTAACCCCAGATTTCGTCAGCGGTGAAGGACATGATCGGCGCCATCCAGCGCACCAGCGCCTCGGCAATATGGTACAGCGCGGTCTGGCAGCTACGACGCGCGATGCTGTCAGCCTTGGTGGTGTACTGGCGATCTTTAATGATATCGAGCCAGAACGAGCCCATTTCGATGGAGCAGAAGCGCATCAGGCGCTGCACCACTTCGTGGAAGTCATAGGATTCGTAGGCTTTGACGATATCGTCCTGCGCCGCTTGCGCGCAGCCTACTGCCCAGCGGTCCAGCACGACCATCTCTTCCGGTTTCACCATATCTTTTGCCGGATCGAAACCGTTGAGGTTCGCCAGCAGGAAGCGCGCAGTGTTACGGATACGACGATAGCTGTCAGCGGCGCGTTTGAGGATCTCGTCAGAGACCGCCATTTCGCCGGTGTAGTCGGTGGAAGCCACCCACAGGCGCAGAATATCCGCGCCCAGCTTGTTCATCACGTCCTGCGGAGAAACGGTGTTGCCGATAGACTTGGACATCTTGCGGCCCTGGCCATCAACGGTAAAGCCGTGGGTCAGTACCTGGCGATAAGGCGCTTTGCCCTTCATCGCGGTAGAGATCATCAGGGATGACATAAACCAGCCGCGGTGCTGGTCGGAGCCTTCCAGATACATATCGGCGGCGTGACCGGCGAATTCAGGACGCACGTCAACGACGGAAGAGTGGGTCGAGCCGGAGTCAAACCAGACGTCCAGCGTATCCGGCACCTTCTCGTAGCTATCCGCGTCGGCGCCGAGGATGTCGCGGGAATCGAGATCCCACCACGCCTGGATGCCGTCGACTTCTACGCGTTTCGCCACTTCTTCCATCAGTTCCAGCGTGCGCGGGTGCAGCTCCTGCGTCTCTTTATGCACGAACAGCGACATCGGTACGCCCCAGGTACGCTGACGGGAGATACACCAGTCAGGACGGTTGGCGACCATCGATTCGATACGCGCCTGGCCCCAGTCTGGGATCCACTGCACGCCTTTGATTTCGGAAAGCGACTGTTTGCGCAGACCTTTTTGATCCATGCTCACGAACCACTGCGGCGTGGCGCGGAAGATGATCGGCGTTTTGTGACGCCAGCAGCACGGGTAGCTGTGCTGCATTTTTTCAACGTGCAGCAGCGCGCCTTTTTCTGACAGCAGCGCAACGACAACATCGTTGGCTTTAAAGACGTTTACGCCGTCCAGCGTTGGATAGGTTCCCGGCAGATAGGCGCCGTCCGGGCCAACCGGGTTCGCCACTTCCAGGCCATATTTTTGACCGATGACATAGTCATCCGGACCGTGGCCTGGCGCGGTATGCACCGCACCGGTACCCGCGTCCAGCGTGACGTGATCGCCCAGGATCGCCGGGACGTCAAAATCGAGGAACGGGTGCTTAAAGCGCATCAGCTCCAGCTCGGCGCCGTTCACCACCGCCAGGATGGTGTAATCAGCAATGCCGGCGCGCTTCATCACGCTGTCGACCAGGTCTTTTGCCAGGATCAGCGCCTGACCGTCAACCTGCACCAGCGCATAGTCAAACTCCGGGGAGAGCGAGATGGCGCGGTTCGCCGGCAGGGTCCACGGGGTGGTGGTCCAGATAACCAGAGAAACCGGACCGTTGACGTCGGCCACGCCAAATTTCGCCAGCACCGCCGCTTTATCGGCCGCGTGGAACGCCACGTCGATGGACGGAGAGGTTTTGTCGTAATACTCGACTTCCGCTTCCGCCAGCGCGGAGCGGCAGTCTACGCACCAGTGCACTGGCTTAGCGCCTTTGTGCAGGTGGCCGTTGCCGATGATTTTACCCAGCGCGCGGATGATGTTGGCTTCGGTTTTGAAGTCCATGGTCAGGTACGGATGCGACCAGTCGCCCAGCACGCCCAGACGGATAAAGTCTTTACGCTGTCCGTCAACCTGGGTGGCGGCGTATTCGCGGCACTTAGCGCGGAACTCGGCGGCGGTGAATTTCTCACCCGGCTTGCCGTACTCCTGCTCCACTTTCAGCTCGATCGGCAGACCGTGGCAGTCCCAGCCCGGTACGTACGGAGAGTCATAGCCCGCCAGCCCTTTGGACTTAACGATAATGTCTTTCAGAATCTTGTTAACCGAGTGACCAATATGAATGCTGCCATTCGCATAAGGAGGGCCATCATGCAGAATGAAGGTTTTTTTGCCTTTTTTGGCTGCACGAATGATGCCGTACAGGTCATCATCGGTCCAACGCGCCAGCATTCCCGGTTCACGCTTGGCGAGGTCGCCGCGCATCGGGAACCCTGTTTCCGGCAAATTCAGGGTCGATTTATAGTCACTCATCAGATTCTCGGTTCCGTATTTCGGTTTGATAAACACCGTCAGGGTTATGCCTGGCCGGTTAGCCCAAAGAAGTCGCGGGCCGTTAACTCATCACGTGCGATTTGCGTTTTCAGCTCATCAAGCGACGCAAATCGCTGCTCGTTACGTATTTTTTTACGCAGTATTACATCTATATGGCGACCGTAGAGGTCCATTACAACATCCAGGAGATGAACTTCCAGCTGCTGACGCACGCCGGAGACCGTTGGACGAGTACCAATGTTGGCGACGCCCATAAAAGGTTTGTCGCCAAGCCCTGTCACTTCTACCGCATAGACCCCTTTTACCGGGGAAACCTGACGGCGCAGCGGTAAATTCGCCGTCGGGAAGCCTATTGTGCGCCCGAGCTCATCGCCGTGCACGACGCGACCGGAGATGGTAAACGGATGCCCCAGCAGCGTCTCCGCGAGGGGCAGATCGTCGTCCGCCAGCGCCTGACGTACCGCCGTGCTGCTGATGCGCACGCCGCCTTCACAGAAGGTTTGAGTGCTGGTGACGTCAAAGCCGAACTCCACGCCGGCTTTTTGCAGTAACAAGAAATCCCCCTGGCGACCGGCGCCAAAGCGGAAATCATCGCCAACGGCGAGGAACTGGACGCCCAGCTGGCGCACCAGCAGTTCGCTGATAAAGTCCTGGGCGGTCAATGCCGCAAAGCGCCGATCGAAGCGCACGCACAGTACGTAATCGACGCCGCTTTCGGCCAGATAATTCAGCTTCTCACGCAGGCGCGTTAAACGCGCGGGCGCTTTATCGGCGGCAAAAAGCTCAAGCGGCTGTGGTTCAAAAATCATCACCACCACCGGTAAGCCACGCTGGCGACCTTCTGCGCGCAAACGCTGCAATAATGCCTGGTGCCCGCGATGCACGCCGTCAAAATTTCCAATGGTCAGCACACACCCGTGCGGGGCCTGACTGAGATTATGTATGCCGCGTATCAGCTTCATGTCTGGCTCAAAACAGTGAAAATCGTCCGAGTATACCTTGTACAACTGGCGACGTTAACCAGCGATTGCACCTCTTCACCGAAAGATCCCGGGAATTCATTCACTCAGCGCGAGATTGCGGGAAAATCTCTCCGGGGTCGTCGATTTTTATGGTCGAAAGGCTGTATTCGCCTGCAACAAGCTGGTAGAATCTTGCGCCATCACTACGTAATAAAGCGTTGTTGGTTTAAACGACGCTTATTTGCACAAATCCATTGACAAAAGAAGGCTAAACGGGCATTCTCCTCGGCCTTTGAATTGTCCATATAGAACACATTTGGGAGTTGGACCTTGGCTAATATCAAATCAGCTAAGAAGCGCGCCGTTCAGTCTGAAAAGGCCCGCAAGCACAACGCTAGCCGTCGCTCTATGATGCGTACTTTCATCAAGAAAGTATACGCAGCTATTGAAGCTGGCGACAAAGCTACTGCACTGAAAGCATTTAACGAAATGCAACCAATCGTGGACCGTCAGGCTGCTAAAGGTCTGATCCACAAAAACAAAGCTGCGCGTCATAAAGCAAACCTGACCGCGCAGATCAACAAACTGGCTTAATCGCCTGCTTGTTGTCGCTTTGTAAAAAAACCCGCGAAAGCGGGTTTTTTTATGCCTGTCGTTTATCACGTAATACGTCACGACTCGCCTTCTGGTTATCGCAGCCAGCTCATGCTTCCGCATGAACTGGTGCGGCGTTTTCCCGCGCGGCAAGAAACCGTTCTGGCCTATGCCTGAGGCGGCGTAAAGAGCGCCGAATAGTCGCGATGACAAATACGCTGCACCGCCGGATGCTGGATCATTCGTTCGGCAAAGATGGCGTGATACTCCTCCATGACGTTGTCCATGCGTCCGATCTCGACTATCGACTCATCGCTATAGAAATCATGCGCATAGAGCGTCGGTGCGACAAATATCGCATTGTGCGCCGCGCCGAAGGCCTTCATCAACGCCGCATCATCAAACTCGCCCAGAATTTCCACCTGCAAACCCTGCGAGTTAAACCAGTTCAGCAGCTTGCGCCCTAACATGGAACGGCGGCCGGGGATCAGCAGTCGACGTTCTTCCAGACAGCCGGGGAACGGTTTTTCCGGCGGCGGATTCATGCACCAGAAGCTCACGCTGCACTCGCCGATTTTCACCGAAAACAGCCCTTCCTGCTGGGTGGAATCGATGGGGCAGTCGGAGATAATCATATCGAGTTTATGCTGGCTTAGCTGCTCCAGCAGCATTTCGTGGGTCGACTCGAAGCAGCGTAAATGGATCTGTTCATTCTCGACGACGGCGGCATCCAGTACGCCGCTCACCAACCTTTTCGACAGCGCGTCCGCAACGCCAACATCAAACAGCAGGTTCGACTCTTTACGGTAGTTAACGATGTCGAGCATCTCCTGGCTCAGCGTAAACATGCGATCCGCATAGCGGAACACCAGTTCACCTAATTCGCTAGGCTCCAGCCCCCTTCCTTTGCGCTTGAACAATTTCCCCTGCAGGCGTTCTTCCAGCGCCTTTATTTGCCCGGTAATGGTCTGCGGCGTCAGGAACAGCGCTTCCGCCGCGCCAACAACGGAGCCCTCTTTGTAGACATGCCAGAAGTAGTACAGGTGGTTGTAGTTGATATGCGACATGCTTCTCTCCCTGATAATGTCCAGGAGAGCCGTAGCGGCTCTCCGTGAGATGTTAAGCCGCGTAGCCCGAATCCGTTACGCGCTTACGCAATATTATGTACCCCGTGACGGCCGATAATATCGATCCAATCAGGATGCCAAGCTTGGCCCAGTTGATCAATCCGGGGTCGACGCTACCGAAGGCCAGGGTGGCAATAAAGATCGACATTGTGAAGCCAATCCCACACAGGATGCCGACAGCCATAATTTGCTTACAGGTAGTTCCTTCGGGTAACGAAGCCCATTTCAGCTTCAGCGCCAGCCAGCAGAAGACGCTAATACCCAACGGCTTGCCGATAAACAGCCCGGCAATAATACCCAACGGCAGCAGTGAGGTCAGCCCTTCGACCGTGACGCCCTGCAAAGAAACGCCCGCGTTAGCGAAGGCGAACAGGGGCAGGATCAGAAATGCCACCCACGGATGCAGCACGTGCTCAAGCTGCTTCGCCGGCGATTTGCCGTCCTGCTCTTTTAGCGGGATCATAAAGCCGACAATGACCCCGGCCAGCGTTGCGTGAACCCCCGACTTAAGAACCGCGGTCCAGAGTATGGCGCCCACCAGAATATAGATCCCGGTACGCCGTACGCCGCACAGATTTAACCCCGCCAGCACAGCAATGGCTCCGGCAGCGACAACCAGTGACACGACGGAAAGATCGTGCGTATAGAACAGCGCAATAATAATAATGGCGCCCAGATCGTCGATAATGGCCAGCGCCATCAGGAAAATCTTCAGCGCGGCGGGCACCCGATTTCCCAGCAGCGCCAGTACGCCCAGCGCGAAGGCAATATCGGTGGCGGCCGGAATTGCCCACCCTTCTCTGGCAATCGAATCCTGGCCGTTAAACGCCAGGTAGACCAGCGCCGGCACCACCATGCCGCCCAACGCCGCGACCACCGGAAACACCGCCTGGCGACGGCTGGCCAATGCCCCCTGATTCATTTCACGCTTCACTTCCAGACCGATAAGCAGGAAAAATACCGCCATCAGCGCGTCGTTAATCCACAACAGCATGTTCTTGTTGATCTCTAACGCACCTACGCGCAGCTGGACGGGCGTTTCCAGAAAAGAGCGATACAGGCCGCTGGTCATGCCGGTATTGGCTAATAACATGGCCATGATGGCGGCCAGGATTAAGATAATGCCCCCGGAAGCATCGCTCTGAAAAAAACGCTGCAGATGTTTCACTTTTACCTCACCTTATCCGCAAACAACTCGATAAAAGTATAATACATATGCGGAAACCTCGAAAAAATCAGTTTTAAATTGCCATTAGACTCGATTTTTACGAATTAACCCTCGTTAAGAGATTGGCCGTCCGATCGTCAGTGGGGGCGCTGCGTTGTCCGGACAGGAAGTCAGAGGTACGCCAGATCCATCCTCAACGGACCATAAGGAAAGAATCCGTATCGCCATCTTCAAGGTTATGCGTATTAGCTTAGCGTGAATGGGATGAAGCATGAGCGATTGCCGCGATCGTCGACGCTTTTTATGCCCCATAAGATATTTAAAAACTATACCAATGGGAAATCTCTCTTTACGTCATTAGCATGATTGACAGGATAATCAATATATGAATATCTCGACGATTGCTGTACCAAGAAAGTTTAAAAGGTGACTACTAATCTAATAAACACCTTTGCCCTGAAAAGTATTAAAAAGCCGTGGGTAATTTTTTCATATCTATTAAACGGCCGCCATCAATAGTTATATAGCCGCCTTTTTTCAGTTCAGAGAGAAGCTTCATGGTACGGCTACGGGATATTCCTGTTCGGCGTTGAATGAAGTTAAGCACATTAATACTTTGTCGATATTCGCTGGCATAAGCCCAAAGCTCGATTAATAACGATCTCACCTTCAGATAAGAGTCCACACCGACCAGTTCACGATCGCGTACGCTCATAACCATCAGACGATAGGCAAGTATTCGTGCGACATCGTGCCACAGATCGCACTCATCAACAGTCTTGATAAAGTCGGGCAGAGATACTGCGCGCCCGCTGCACTTCGTTTCCGCTATCAGAAAGTGTTCTGGCCGGGTCGGAACATTGTAAGTCACCCCATAACTATCGACTAATCCGATAATGGCGGGAGCAAAAGAGGAATTAACATGAAGTCCGCTGCCACAGCGGCAAAACGAAAATATACCGGACTCCAGCAGCACAATTTTATTTTCCCCGTCTGAATTCAGTAAAAACTCATCTCCGGGAGCCAAATTAAAAGGTTTACCGAAGGGCCATAGCGAGGCGAAGAGTGCATCAAGCGCTGCATGCGGTTTAGCCTGTTGGGAAAAAAGATAGGAATGCAGGGTATTCCCATTATCATTTTCAGCAACGTCTAATTTCATTTTTCATTATTACCATAATCATAGATTACCCCAAGATATACTTAACGGAGGTTATCTTCAATTCATTATAAACATCCTCCCGGAAGTATATTTTTAGCCGCAAGCACGAAAACGCAATACTTAGCACAAAGCGCAAATTCTTAATATAAACTTCAACAACCACAAATAAATCGCAAAACAAAAAATTAACATAACAATAAAATAACTGCTGAAACTATCTCTCACGAAATAAAAATACACTAAAAATAGTGATTCAGAAATTAAATATTCTGAATCACTATGAACAGCGATGCATTTTTCAGGCGCTATGGCGGGGTAAATGCGACATTAACTGAAATAGGCCGGTGCGGTATAATACTCAACCATTTTATCTGCAAGCCAACCGCCATCTTCACCATTAGAGTGAATGGTGGTTATGCTTACCGTCGAGCCGCCGCCCCACAGTACTGAGAAAACATGGTAGTCGGGTAGATTCAATGCCTGCATTTGCCCCCAGTCGTAACCCTTATCCTGGCGTAAAAAGTCACCGACGGTCGCCGCGCCGTAAGTTGCGCTATTCACCGTCGTATTGAGCAGATCTGACGCGATGGTATCGAGATCGCAGCCAATACGCGCATCGCCCATGAAGAAGCTTCCGCCCGATGCGTAATGCGCGGCGGCAATTTTACTGTTGCCTTCATCCACGGTTGGCATATGGCCGCCCGGAATTTGCCACAGCATTGCCGGTTTACGCAGCGCTTTAGCCGCGTGTTTTACCATCCCCAGATAATTAAACCAGCAGGTCGCGTTCCAGGCATAGTGCGCTAATGCATCAGGGCTAAAGCAATCGCGCTCAAATTTATCAAAGGCGATAAAGTCTGGCGCATACTCACCGCTATAGACACCCAGCTCATTGATAAAGTTGGCGATAGCGGTCCCCTGCGCGGCCGGATCGGCGTTCGGCCTGAGTACCCAATCTGCCGTTCCTGTCGCCCATACGTTTGTCTGCCAGCCGAATGCCACATCCGGCGCGAACTGCCGCACAATGTAGTTGATCGCCTGGACATAACCGTAGAGATCGTTAGAAAACGTCGGCAACACCGGCGCGCTGAATCCCGGAAGCGCAGGCAAAGCGTTAATCGCGGCCGCCAGTTGGACATTAACCTGCATGCTATTCGCTTGACGCACCGCAGCGTAGCCATACGGCTCCTGCTGCATCGCGCCAAGAAAATCGGGGTTCAGCACAAAGGTGGCGGGAACCGGATGCTCGTCATCCTTCCAGGATTGCGCCGCGAGACACTGGTGATGAAGTTGCCAAAATGGTTACGCAACCGCTGAGCGTCCTGGAGATCGGCGAGCGCGCTGCCGCCGCTGGCATTGGCGGTATACACCACCATGACCGGCATTACGCAACGGCCCGCCTCTTTTTCAATCTCACGTACCAGAGGAACGGTTTTGTGAATCGGGAGCGAATCATAATCAAGAAAGCCGTCGCCGTTTTTATCCACTTCCGCAGCCGGGACGGGGTCACCGCCGCCATCAAAACCATCGTATTTAAACAGGGCGCTGAAGGGGACGTCGCGGTATAGCGATACGGTGTCCGCCGCATTCACCGTCACGCCACCGTGGGCGAGATAGTTTGGCCAGCCTTTAACCTGCAAGGGAACGCCCTGAACAAACTCCAGGGTGATATGGTTGACGCTTTGCAACAGCCGCAGCGGCGCGTCCGGTTCACAGCGCCACGGCGTCCCGGAGAGATAAACCTCTGGCGCCTCAACGCTGTACTGGCCAGGAGCCATAGGCATCGCCAGCGTTTGCAGATGGGGAGTGCTCTCCAGCATCAGAGTATATTGATATTGCCCATAGCAGAACCGATAGCGCTGGGGCGAAACGCCCTCAGGCAAGCCCAGTATAGTGGCCTGAACCTCAACAAAATCATGGCTATCAACCTCCGTCTGCCGGAAGCCGACGAGCACCTCTTTCGCCACCCCTTGTTCAGGGGTAAAAATAGTCGGCTGGGCGGGAGTCGTCACCATCTGGTTATTGATAACCGCAGGTTGCAAACCCATCTGATAGCGGTGCCCCGCGGTAAGCCGGGTCACCAGCTGCATTTGATTGACGGGCATTGTCAGGGTTCTTTCGCAGACGCCAGATTCCGTCCACAGCTCAACCACCATTTCCGCGCCGATGAACTCAGGGGCATCGACAGTCAGGCGTACCGAAGCCAACGGTACTGGCGATTGATACGCAATCCTGCAGGTTTGGGCGTCATGACCGGAAACAAGCTTAAGCGGATACGTCGATTCAACGGGCGCAATCCGCATATCATCATTGCACAGCTCCAGCACGGTGATAGCGTAATCGCCGGCGCTAAGATCGCCGATGACTAAAGCCTGTCCCCACTCGCCGGCAAAGCGTTGTGATGTTGCGTCTGGATAGCGCAGATCGATGGTCGGCTTGAGGGTTGTGCTTTCCGCCAACGGTGGAAACTGAATTTCAATCGTCCCCTGACGGCCAGGATCGTGCGCCAGGGTTGCGGTTAAGCCGCGCATCGTGACCGGAGTTTGGGTCGCGGAAAGAAAGAACTGCAGCTCGGCGCTGGCCCCGGCCGTCAGCCAGAACTCGCCATCATGATGAATGGTAATCGTATTTTTCTCGATGGGCCAACCGCCGTCGCTGCCCAGCGTCACGGGCTTATTGCCGAGCAAAGAACCGCTGAACGGGCTATAAGGATCGGGATGCCCGCTGGCGGTAAACTCCAGCTTAAGTTGATTAAGATCGATAGAGTGGGAATAGAGATTGGTCAGCGTCAGGGTAACGCGCTGATACCAGCTGGTCGTACTCAGCTGGCTTGCCGCAATAACCATCCCTTCCTCTTCCTCAACCGCATCATCACCCTGCTCTTGAGGTTCCGGAGCAACCTCATCCGTTTCCTCATCAGCAGGGATATTGTCTTCAGGTTCGGGCTTCAGGCTATCAGTATCATCATCGGCGGGAACTTCAGGTTCTGGCTCAACCTCATCTGCAGCGTCATCCGTTGTCTCGTCTTGTGCCGAAGAGGCCAGCGTTAATGTGAAGGTCGAGAGTTTTACCGGAACCTGAGTGGCGGCAAAACTGAAGAATAATGTACCGCTTTCGCCCGGCTGCAGTAACAGCTGCCGGCTGTTATTAATAATGATTTCATTGACGTCAACGGTCCCCTGTGATTTACCGCTTAACGTAAGAGGCATGTCCCCTTTGAGCGTACCGCCAAAATTTCCCCACGGATCCTGATGGCCGGACCCGGTAAAGCTAATGACCGCATGATTCATATCCACGGCACGGTTATTTTCATTGGTGATGGTTAACGTGATTTTTTGATACCAGCTATTCACATCGATCTGGCTGTTTTTAATCGAGACCGTCATTGACAACACTCCTCGTTCCCTGGTGGAAAAAGCCCCGGTTTTCCGGGGCTTGTATTGTTGAACTCAATCCTTTTCCTTTAATGAAAAGGATTAGTAAGCACCAAGGTCAGTCCATGCCTGGCCCGCAGCGCAGTTCAGGTCCGGCTGATCGCCCTGAGACCACCATTTCACCTGGTAGTTATGGCCTTTCCAGCTTACCGTTTCGAATGACCCCCAGTTCCCACCGTACACGGTTGCGGCATCCCACAGCGGATAAGGCGTAGTCGCGTCATCCCCCGAAGTCTCATCTTCTGCCGGCGTGGTATCTTCTTCCGGCTCTACGGGCACAACGCTATCTTCCTCTTCCGGCTCAGGTTGAATCTGAGACGCAGCCGGAACGGCGACCAGCACGAAACGCTGCTGGGTAGAAGGCTCGCCCCAGACATCCCGGACAAACAGGGTGAACTGGAAGTTGGTTTTAACGGAAACGTCCGGAACGACGAACTCGATCACGGGAACGGTTTTGTCAGCCACGGTGATTTCAGACGGAACACCCCAGCTGAAGGTGATATCGTCTTTATCTTCGTCAGAGGATCCTTCACCGGAAAGCTGTACGGTAGAGCCGCCGACGACGCGCAGTTCAACGGCGGCTTTCGGCGCGTGGTTCACGTCGGTAGTCGCATCTTCTTCATCCGGTTCATCCGCCGGGTCGACGTTGATGCCTTCGAAATAGAACGGCTCCATATCGATAACTTCAGACGCCATTTCATAGCCCAGACCTTCACGGGCGGCGTTAACCAGCACGCCGTTGTCCTGGTCGATTGTCCAGGTGAACAGCGCGCCCAGGCCGAGGCTGGCGGCGTATTCGCCCTTGGCTTTCACCGTGCGCGGCGTATCCAGGGACATGAACAGTTTGCTGTCAGGGTTGTAGAGGTAGTCCGCGTCGGCAACCTTGTCGGTGTAGACGTTGAAGCCGTTACGGCCTTTCTGGTTTTCCAGATCCAGGTAGTTATAAATGATGTCGTACCATTCGGTGGTACCCGATTCGAAGGAGCCGACGGTGGTGCCGGTGCCCGGGCTATAGGTGCCTTTCAGCGGGGACAGGGATTCCAGCTCCGCGTTGCGCCCGTTACGGGTGTAGGCAGCGTAACCAATGTTGATGCGCTCTGCCGGGAAGCCTTCGGACAGCAGATGGCCGACAACGGTATCCACCCCCCAGCCGCCTTCTTCCAGCGCCTTCAGGTTGGTGTGGTGGGTCACGCTCTCCGCCCACGGGGTACCGAAGAAGTCATAGGTCATCACGTTGATACCGTACAGGCCCGCTTCCAGCAGCGCATTGACGTTAGAGTAGCCGAGCGTCTTGACCACCGCCGAGCTGGCAATGGAGATTTTGACGTTGCTCAGGCCTGCGGCGTCCAGCTGCTTACGCAGTTCGCCAATCAGCAGGGCGTAGTTCTCGCCGTCTTCCGGGCCGTACGGGTTGCCCGCGCCTTCGGCGTTCGGATATTCCCAGTCGATATCCACTTCGCTGAACATCGGGAACTGTTTGAACAGTTTTACCACGCCTTTGGCAAAGACCTTACGCGCGGCGTCAGACGCGGCGGTTTCATGGAAACCGTTGCTCATGCTCCAGCCGCCGATGCTCATGGACAGCACCAGGTCGTGGCCCTGCTGCTTCGCTTTGGCCTGCAGATCGCGCAGGCCGCCGAGCAGGCCTTTAGTATTACTCTGGGTCACGGTCTTCGGATCGACATCCCAGCCGCTGACGGTGTGGCCAACGTTAACGTAAGACTGGAAGTCGCCCCACGGGTCGAGGAAGGTGGGCTCGTACTTCACTTTTCCGCACTGATCGGCACCTTCGGCAACCACGTCGCGCCACAGGTTGTCTACTTTGTGGAAGCCGGTCACGCCGACGAAACCGACGATGATTTTGTCGTAGGCGGTAGGAGAAACGTTGGCCAGGTCGTAGCCGCGACCGCGGTTATCTTTTGAATCATCGCCCTGCAGACGACCATCATACTGTGACCAGTCGGTGTAGTAGCCGAAGACTTTGGGTTTGGTGGTGGAGGCTTTGTATTTGTTATAGACCGGTTTAGCGACGCGAGCGGAGGTATAGCTGTATGCGCTCACTTCTGTTGCCGGGTTAAAGCCGTCTGCGGCGTTGCTGGTTTCGGTCAGCGTATCGCCTTGAATCAATTTGCTGGTAGCCATTTTTAATTTCCTTTTAAGTTTGAAAATTGTCGCAGTTCGTTCTGCCGGGCCAATAATCCAATCCTTACGAGGCGATGGCTAATCACAAAACATCACGTTTTCGATACAGACTTCACGCTAATTTATGAGGCTAAAATGATAGTAATAATCTCCGGCTCATCAGCAGGTAAACGCATCTCATCAAAACGGGATTAAAACATCAGCAGCATAGTAAATATCATTAATCACCTAGTTAAATATCATTTAACTTACATGAGATTATGTGATTAAGCTCTCACCATCAAATGACATTACAATAATACGGATGACAAGTAATAGATTAAGACAATTCTCGTACAATATATTTAACGCAAGCAAACAGGATCATATCTAAAGGACGACAATATGAAAACTTATCTCATCAACGACAATTGCGTTTATAATGAAGGAAAGTATGAACTGAGAACCGCTTCCAACTCAAAGGTCATTAAAATGACGGCAATGAGGGCGAAGTGTCTTAGCTTCATCATCGAAAATGCTGATATGGATATTATTGAGCGCCAAAAAATAACCACAGAGTTATGGGGAAGTCGTAGCCATTTTGTCAATGATGCAAATTTAACGCAAATACTCTACCTGATCAGACGAGATCTGAAGTCGCTTGGAATAAACGATCTCTTTATCACCATCCCAAGACAAGGCATTCAGGTTAATAAAGAGATCCCTATTAAAGCAATGGAAAGCAAGAAGAAAGAAAACAAACGACAGGTTTTCAGAAAGACGCTGGCAGCATTAACCACGGTCTTTTCTGTCACCCTCGGTACAGTGATGTATTTGCATATTCATTAATTCAAGGAGAGAAAAAATGAACCCAATCATTGATGGCATTTTGGCGATGGAAGGTGGTTACAGCCTGAACCCGAAAGATAAAGGTGGTGCAACCAACTGGGGAATCACTGAGGCGACAGCCCGGGCCCATGGTTATACCGGTGAGATGATCAACCTGACGCGAACTGAAGCATTTTCTATTCTCGAAGAAGATTATTGGATTAAACCTGGCTTCGAGCAGATATCAACACTCTCCTGGCCCATTTCCTTTGAACTCTGCGATGCCGCAGTCAATATTGGCCCCCACTATCCCTGCGTGTGGCTACAGCGCTGGCTAAATGCACTAAATCGGGAAGAAAGAAGCTACCAGGATATCAAAACCGATGGCAAGATTGGCCCCCGAACGCTCGCGGCCCTCAAGTATTTTCTGACCTTACGGGGTAAGCAGGGGGAGGAGGTATTAGTCAAAGCGCTCAACTGCAGCCAGGGCGCCTACTACCTGGATATCACTGAAAAAAATAGACAAAATGAAGAGTTCATTTTTGGCTGGATGAAAGCCAGAGTCAAATAACACGATTATTTAATTATAGCTAATAAAAGACTCAGGGATGAGCCTTTTATCATGATCGATATACATTAAAGATGTAGTTAATGTATTTTTGCGTCGTCCAGCGCTTTTTTAATTTTCTCGCCAAGAATTTTTAAAATCGGCCCTGCAAATACTCCGCCAAGACCGGCGGCGAGTAGCACCATATTAAAACTAAGCTCTTTTTCAATCGCTACAGCGCTGAGCAAAAAACTGGTAAAACAGGAAACCACCACTTGGGTCAAACAGTGCATGATTCCCTTATGGGAATGATCGTCACCCTCTTGCCTATCACGGCGGATAAGATAGCTAACAAATCCCCCCCAGGCGCCGGTAGCAATAATTGTGAACAATATTTCGACTTCCAGCAAAACGACTTCCGTGGTTTCGAGATGGTTGGGAATAGACATAGTACACTCCTTGATTAACTCATATAAAAAGGCACCACCAGAGTGTAGGTAGGTTGACTATTTTAAAATAATCAAAGAGTATCAAACCAAACCATATTTGATATAGTGTTTGAAAAGATACTCCTCAGCGACGAAATGATGACAGCGTGTGTAACCGGGAGACAACTTCGTTAATGATGGATATATTTTTACTATTTTTGTCCCATGATGCATAAATCTGTATAGATTTGAACGTGAGTTCAGGTGGCGGCTGAACAAACTTAATATCATATTTGCGCTGATTTTTATAAAAAAGTGCCAGCTTTAACGGCATTAATGCGATTAATGAGGTGCGTTCAATCATACTTAACATCCCATTAAGTGAATCGCTGCGATAGCCGATAATGCGCGATCCTTTATAATAAAGATTATCTTTAAAAAGTCCTTTATCATTTATAATCATCGGAGAATACCTACCCAGTTGATACATCGCGTGACGAGAAGAATAGAAATGATGTAATGAGATATGAGGTAAGGTACTCAGGATATGGTTGCTGGCGAAAATGCAAACAAAGCTCCTGAAGCTGTCGATAAGCTGATTATCAATTCCCGGGATATTCAACGGCTCGCTGCTAATCAGAAGATCGCATTCCGCAGTGAGTAGTAAATCAGCCAGCACCTCGCGGGAAAGATTTCGTGATGAATAATGATTTAGTAACACGTGCTCAAAGATATCGTCTGCATATAGCTGAGAGAGGTAGTAAGTCTCAACGATATCTCCGCCTAAAATAGTCATCCTGGCGTCAGCGTTATCTTTTTTGTCGGAAATAAATGTGCTCTCTACCAATTCCATCACCTGACGGAAATTTTGATAGATTTCAATCGCCTTCGCGGTAGGTAACAAACCATCTTTACCACGAACAAACAACTCTTCCTGATAATACCCTTGTAAACGGCGGAGCGCCAATGACACGGCAGAAGGGGTAATTCCAAGTTTTTTGGCTGCTTTAGCAGCATTTCCAGCCGAAATAACAGCGTCAAGAGTCTTGATTAAATTATAATCAAAATCCTTATTGGCACCTTTCGATCCCATCCGCTGCAGGCCTCTAAAAATGAAAAAAGCAATATAGATAATACTCAAAATAAATCAATTGTTAGCCCTGATAAATAATAGGTTAATTTAAATAGTGTGGAAGCCGGATAGAAAAAAGCCCGGGCACGAAGGCCCGGGCTTGGAGAAAGTCAGGAAATGAATAGCAATTAGCGCGTCAAATCATCGAAAAACTTCTTCACGCCATCGAAGAAACTTTTAGAGCGCGGACTGTTCTTCTCACCCGTTGGTCCACCAAAGCTCTCCTGAAGATCTTTCAGCAGCTGCTTTTGTTTATCGTTAAGACCAACCGGAGTTTCAACCACCACGCGGCACAGCAGATCGCCCTGCGCACCGCCGCGCACGGACTTCACGCCTTTACCGCGCATCCTGAACAGCTTACCTGTCTGCGTCTCGCCCGGCACTTTAAGATTTACACGACCGTCCAGCGTCGGAACCTCAATCTCTCCGCCGAGAGCGGCCATGGTGAAGTTAATCGGGACTTCGCAGTACAGATTATTTCCTTCGCGCTCGAAAATGGCGTGCTGCTTAACCTGGACCTGTACATACAGATCGCCAGCAGGTGCGCCATGCTCGCCCGCTTCACCTTCACCTGCCAGACGAATACGGTCGCCGGTATCGACGCCCGCCGGGATTTTAACCGACAGCGTTTTGGTTTTCTCAACGCGACCATGACCGTGGCATTTATTGCACGGATCTTTAATCAGCGTACCGCGCCCCTGGCAATGCGGACAGGTCTGCTGAACGGCGAAGAAACCCTGGCGCATCTGGACCTGGCCCGCACCGTGACAGGTTGGGCAAGTCTGCGGCTGGCTACCCGCTTTAGCTCCGCTGCCGTGGCAAACGTCGCACTCTTCCAGAGTCGGGATACGGATCTCTTTGGTTACGCCGCGAACGGCTTCTTCGAGCGTCAGATCCATGTTATAGCGCAGGTCCGAGCCGCGCGCTGCGCGCTGGCGACCGCGTCCGCCGCCAAAGATATCGCCGAAAACATCGCCAAAGATATCGCTGAAATCCGCGCCGCCGCCAAAACCGCCGCCGCCGCCGCCCATGCCGCCCTGCTCAAACGCGGCGTGACCGTACTGATCGTAGGCTGCACGCTTCTGGGCATCGGTCAGGATTTCATACGCTTCTTTGATTTCTTTGAATTTAGCTTCAGCCTCTTTATCACCCTGGTTACGGTCCGGGTGATACTTCATGGCCAGGCGCTTATACGCCTTTTTGATTTCACGCTCTTCCGCTGTTCTGGAAACGCCTAAAATCTCGTAATAGTCTTGCTTTGCCATTGGTGTTTTTCAGCCCCTTAACATGCGTGCACGGGCGGAGAGGAAACCTCTTCGCCCGTGCCAGTGTTTTACCCGTTCAAAGGGCGATTATTTTTTGTCTTTCACTTCTTCGAACTCAGCGTCAACAACATCGTCGTCCTTCGCGTTGCTCTCGGAAGCGTCAGCGCCGCCAGCCTGCTGCTGAGCGTGCTGCTGCTGAGCGATTTCCATCAGCTTCTGGGAAGCCTGGGCCAGCGCCTGCATTTTCGCTTCAATATCGGCTTTATCTTCACCTTTCAGCGAAGTTTCCAGCGCGGTCAGCGCAGACTCGATAGCGGTTTTATCGTCAGCCGGCAGTTTATCGCCTGCTTCTTCAACCTGCTTACGCGTGCTGTGCAGCAGGTGGTCACCCTGGTTACGGGTTTGTACCAGTTCTTCAAACTTACGGTCAGCTTCTGCGTTAGCTTCAGCATCGCGTACCATTTTCTGAATTTCTTCTTCGTTCAGACCAGAAGAGGCTTTGATGGTGATCTTCTGCTCTTTACCGCTGTTTTTGTCTTTCGCGGACACATGCAGGATACCGTCAGCATCGATGTCGAAAGTCACTTCGATCTGAGGCATACCGCGCGGTGCCGGGTTGATACCATCCAGGTTGAACTGACCCAGAGATTTGTTATCCGATGCGCGTTTACGCTCACCCTGAATAACATGGATGGTTACCGCAGACTGGTTGTCTTCAGCAGTTGAGAACACCTGGCTGTGCTTGGTCGGGATGGTGGTGTTCTTATTGATCAGCGCAGTCATCACGCCGCCCATGGTTTCGATACCCAGAGACAGCGGGGTAACGTCCAGCAGCAGAACGTCTTTCACTTCACCCGTCAGGACGCCGCCCTGAACAGCAGCGCCAATGGCAACGGCTTCGTCCGGGTTAACGTCTTTACGCGGCTCTTTACCGAAGAACTCAGCAACTTTTTTCTGCACCATCGGCATACGGGTCTGACCACCGACCAGGATAACGTCCTGGATATCGGATACGGACAGGCCAGCATCCTGCAGAGCAACTTTCAGCGGCTCAATGGAACGGTTAACCAGATCTTCTACCAGGCTTTCCAGTTTCGCACGGGTTACTTTGATGTTCATATGTTTCGGACCGGTGGCATCTGCGGTGATGTACGGCAGATTCACGTCGGTCTGCTGAGCGGAAGAGAGTTCAATCTTCGCTTTCTCAGCGGCTTCTTTCAGGCGCTGCATCGCCAGCGGGTCGTTACGCAGGTCAATGCCCTGATCTTTCTTAAACTCGTCAACGAGGTAGTTGATCAGACGGGTATCGAAGTCTTCACCGCCCAGGTGGGTATCACCGTTGGTCGCCAGAACTTCGAAGGTTTTTTCGCCGTCAACTTCGTCGATTTCGATAATGGAGATATCGAAGGTACCACCACCGAGGTCGTACACCGCGATAGTGCGGTTGCCGACTTCTTTATCCAGACCGTAAGCCAGCGCAGCGGCAGTCGGTTCGTTGATGATACGTTTGACTTCCAGACCTGCAATACGGCCGGCGTCTTTGGTTGCCTGACGCTGAGCATCGTTAAAGTAAGCAGGTACGGTGATAACCGCTTCAGTTACCGGTTCACCCAGGTAATCTTCAGCCGTTTTCTTCATTTTCTTCAGCACTTCGGCAGAGATCTGCGGCGGTGCGGTTTTGGTGCCTTTCACATCAAGCCATGCGTCGCCATTGTCTGCGGCAACGATTTTGTACGGCATGATAGAAACGTCACGCTGGACTTCTTCGTCCTGGAAGCGGCGGCCAATCAGGCGTTTAATCGCAAACAGGGTATTTTGCGGGTTTGTCACTGCCTGACGTTTAGCCGGCTGACCAACCAGAGTTTCACCATCCTGGGTATAGGCAATGATAGAAGGCGTGGTGCGATCGCCTTCGGCGTTCTCCAGCACGCGTGCAGTAGTGCCATCCATAATCGCTACACAAGAGTTGGTAGTACCCAGGTCGATACCAATAATTTTACCCATCTAAACGTCTCCACTAAAAATTCAGTCAACATGTGGTTGTGAACCTGTAATAAGGGCGAAACGTGCGGTTTCAACTACCCAGACATCATTTTTTTTCAGGTTCATTCACTGCGGTTGACTACAAGATGGGGTCGCCCACCGCGGCATCAAGGGGGGATACAAAAAAATTTTTGCCCTGCCCGCGCCGTCGGGTGGCGAGCAGGCCTCATAAGCGGTCCGGAAAGCGGGCCTAAAAACGCACAAAACATAATTAACAATAATAATTAAAGTTAAATATATTCATAAAACAATTGACATAATCCGCAATGATTACGTGCTAAAGACAATAAATCTCCGGTGATAAAATACGCCCCCGCTATGACACATCCAATATTCAGGAAATCCTCATGAAATCACTGATTCATATATCAGCAGGGTTATTTTTAAGCGCCGCCTTAATAACGTCAGCATCCGCTAACGATCATAAAATTTTAGGGATTGTCGCCATGCCGCGAAATGAGACTAACGATCTCACGCTGAAGCTACCGGTATGCCGGGTGATTAAGCGTATCCAGCTCACTGCCGATCGCGGCGACGTCCAGCTCTCCGGCGCGACGGTGTACTTTAAAGCCAGCAATAGCGCCAGCCAGAGCCTCAACGTTCCGTCAACCATCAAACAGGGGGCAACCACCGACTGGATTAACATTAATAGCGACAACGATAACAAGCGCTGCGTAAAAAAAATCGCTTTTTCTGGCCACACGATTAACTCTTCCGACATGGCCTCGCTAAAAATCATTGGCGACGATTAATATCACTGTTCACCTTATCTGGTATTTATGAAAATTAATTATCTGGATGATGAAGACCTCTCTTTTCTTCATCGCTGTAGCGAAGAGCATCTGGAAACATTCACCCGAATTCTGACCCACAATGAGAATGGAAAGCCGCGCCTTTCAAGCACGCTATTACGTAATCAAACTTTCCAGGCGATGGCAGGGCATCCCGAACGCTATCGTCGCAACTGGCAGCTCATTGCCGGCGAGCTCCAGCACTTTGGCGGCGACAGCATCGCCAACACGCTGCGTCGTCACGGAAAGTTCTACCGGGAAATTTTGCTGGATGTCTGCAAGCGGCTAAAAATCAAGGTAGAGAAACACATGTCTACGCCGGAAATAGAACTGCATCTTCTGGAGCATTTCCTGGAACACAGCTGGAAGAAAATGGACGATCGGCAGAAAGCTGACTTCTTCACTGCCGTTGAGTGCCGGGTCAACGAGCATAAAGCGTTACTTCCCCATCTGCTGCAGACAAATAAGCTGGCGCAGGGCGTCACCCACCTTCTGGAAATCCGGCTGGCGAAGATCCTGCGCACGCACGCCGCGGTTAGCGTCATCGGCCACGGTCTGGTTCGCGGCGCGGGGCTTGGCGGCCCCCTCGGCGCCGCGTTTAATGGCGTCAAAGCCGTGAGCGGCAGCGCTTATCGCGTGACCATCCCGGCCGTACTGCATATTGCCTGTTTGCGGCAAATGACCAGACTTCATCAGGTGAAAAATGAAATTGGTGAAAAATACCCCGCCAGATCATAGACAGTTTCGCAGCACCTAATTATTATGCCGCGCCCCGTCGCTGAGAGGCGGGGAATGCTTCCCTTTCTAATCATTATTTTGAGGAATTATGGGCAACACTAAGTTGGCTAATCCGGCACCGCTGGGCCTTATGGGCTTCGGCATGACCACTATTCTGCTTAACCTGGCAAATAGCGGCCTGTTCGCGTTTGATGTAGCTATCCTGGCGATGGGCATTTTTTACGGCGGCATTGCGCAGATTTTTGCCGGCCTGCTGGAATTTAAAAAAGGCAACACTTTTGGCTTAACCGCATTTACGTCTTACGGCGCTTTTTGGCTGACGCTGGTTGCCATTCTTCTGATGCCGAAAATGGGCCTTGCAGAAGCACCCAACGCGCACTTCCTCGGTATGTACCTGGGACTATGGGGCGTTTTTACCCTGTTTATGTTCTTTGGCACCCTGAAAGCCGCGCGTATGCTGCAGTTTGTTTTCCTCAGTCTGACCGTGCTGTTCGCGCTGCTGGCGATTGGTCACCTGGCTGATAACGAAGGCATCGTTAAGATTGCGGGCTGGGTCGGTCTGGTCTGTGGCGCTAGCGCCATCTATCTGGCGATGGGTGAAGTGCTGAACGAGCAGTTTGGCCGCACCGTTCTGCCAATCGGCGAAAAGCATTAATTAACGTCGCCGCCCGTTCGCGAGCGGCGACGTGAGCCCTATCGATTTACGGCAGGCGCTGCAGTTCAGCTTTCGGCGCAGCGACCTGTTGTTCCAGCCCCTGGCGCAGCCAGATCCCCAGCCCCAATCCCATCAACGACAGTGCCAGCACGTACCACGCGGGCGCCATCGGCGAAACGCCCATCAGCATGGTCACCGCAATCGGCGTCAGACCGCCAAAGATGGCGTAAGAGACGTTATAAGAGAATGAGATACCGGTAAAACGCACTTCAGCCGGGAACGCGCGCACCATCACATACGGAACCGCCCCGACCACGCCGACGCACAGCCCCACCGCACCGTAAAGCAGGAACAGGCGCTGCGGGCTATCGCCGGAAAGATGATAGAACGCCCAGCTTGCCGCCGCGAGGAATACGCTGCCGACAATAAACGTGCGGCTGGCGCCAAAACGGTCAGCGGCCAGCCCTGCCAGCAGGCAGCCGATACACAGCATGATAGTGGCAATACTGTTCGCCTGCAGGGTGATTGCGGGGGCAAAACCGTAGTGCTTTTGCAGCCAGACCGGCGACATCAGGATCACCACCACCACGCCGGCGGATAAAAGCCAGGTCAGCAGCATTGAGACCACCACCGCTTTCTGATGCTTCAGCGCGACGGCTTTAACCGGCAGCTCCTGCGCTAACGCTTTACGCTGCTGCATTTCGAGGAAAATCGGCGTCTCCTGGAGCCAACGGCGCAGATACATGGCGACAAGACCAAACGCGCCGCCTAACAGGAACGGAATACGCCAGCCGCCATCGTGGATACCCTGAGGAGTCAGATGAGTATTAATCAGCGTCGCGACGACCGACCCCAGTAATATCCCCACCGTCAGGCCAGCGGTCAGCGTACCGCAGGCGATACCTATTCTTTTTTCCGGTACATGCTCCGCCACAAAGACCCAGGCGCCGGGGACTTCACCGCCAATCGCCGCCCCCTGAAGAATGCGCATAAGCAGCAGCAAAAGCGGCGCCACGATGCCTACCGACGCGTAGGTGGGCAGCAGGCCAATCGCCAGCGTAGGCAGCGCCATCAGTAAAATACTTAGGGTAAACATCTTCTTACGCCCGACCAGATCGCCAAAATGGGCCATAATGATGCCGCCAAGAGGACGAGCTAAATAGCCCGCCGCAAAAATGCCGAAGGTCTGCACCTGGCGCAGCCATTCCGGAATATCGGCCGGGAAAAATAGCTCGCCGACAACGGCGGCGAAGAAGACAAAGATAATGAAATCGTAAAACTCCAGCGCGCCGCCGAGGGCGGCCAGCGTCAGCGTTTTATAATCCTGTCGATTCAGAGGTCGGGTGTAGTGTGACATAACGGGCAATCATCCAGAGGTATGAAGATATTCTACGCACGGTGTAAAGTAAAAAACACTATATCGTAAATAAAACAACACACCACTGGTGATGCAGGTTATATCAGGAATACGGTAAATTCAGGATAATGTTTCACGCCTGGCGCTTTTAGGACGGAAAGCTGCTACTACTTCGCCGTTTGTTTCCACGTAAGGCCCCTCAAGCAGCTGTACACAATACGGTACACTCGCGAAAACGCCGTGCACCAGCACGTTACCTTCCGCATCTTTCACACCTTCCAGCGTTTCCTCAATCGCCTTTGGCTGCCCGGGCAGGTTAAGGATCAGCGCCTGCTTGCGGATAACGCCAACCTGACGAGACAGAATGGCCGTCGGCACAAAGTGCAGGCTCACCTGGCGCATTTGCTCACCAAAGCCGGGCATCACCCGATCGGCAATCGCCAGCGTCGCATCCGGGGTGACATCACGGCGGGCCGGGCCCGTGCCGCCGGTCGTCAGGACCAGATGGCAGCCCATTTCATCGACCAGTTCACAGAGGGTTTGCTCGATAATAACCTGTTCATCCGGGATCAAGCGGGTTTGCAATTCGAAAGGCGTGGAGAGCGCACGGGCCAGCCACGCTTCAAGCGCGGGAATGCCTTTATCCTGATAGACGCCGCTGGAGGCGCGATCGGAAATGGAAACTAAGCCGATTCGTAAGGTGTTCATGATTATTCCGTTCAAACAGTATTAATAGACAGAATAATACACCGAGGGGAGCAAGGCAGACAGTTTAATGTGGCCGACGGACGCCGGCCACATGGGGGATTACAGCAGATCGCCGATCATTTTTTCCAGTTTTTCCTGGTCGATCGCAAACTTGCGGATACCTTCCGCCAGTTTATCTACCGCCATCGGATCCTGGTTGTGCTGCCACAGGAATTCAGATTCGGTGATACGCGCCGGACGCGCTTTAACTTCGCCGCTGAAGGCCAGTTTGCGTTCGATGGCGCCTTCGCTTTCCGCCAGCTCTTTCAGCAGCGCAGGAGCGATAGTCAGACGGTCACAGCCGGCCAGTTCGAGGATCTCGCCGAGGTTACGGAAGCTTGCGCCCATAACCACCGTTTCGTAACCGTGCTGTTTGTAGTATTCGTAGATTTCGCTTACGGACACCACGCCCGGATCTTCTGCCGGCGCGTACTCTTTCTTATCGGTGTTGGCTTTGTACCAGTCGAGGATACGACCAACGAACGGAGAAATCAGGAATACGCCCGCTTCCGCACAGGCACGCGCCTGAGCGAAGGAGAACAGCAGCGTCAGGTTACAGTTGATGCCTTCTTTTTCCAGCTGCTCAGCGGCGCGAATGCCCTGCCAGGTAGAAGCCAGTTTAATCAGAATGCGATCGTTGCCGATGCCAGCATCGTTGTACAGTTTGATGAGGCGCTTAGCTTTGGCGATAGAAGCCTCGGTGTCATAGGACAGGCGAGCATCAACTTCGGTGGAAATACGGCCAGGGATCAGCTTAAGAATTTCGAGACCAATGTTCACCGCCAGCTTATCGGAAGCATCGATAATCTGCTGCGCGCGGTCGCTGCTCTGGCCGCGAGCCCAGGCAACGGCGTCATCAATCAGCTTACGGTACTCAGGGATCTGAGCCGCGCCGAGAATCAAAGAAGGGTTAGTCGTGGCGTCCTGAGGCTGATACAGCTTCATTGCCGCGATATCTCCGGTATCAGCTACGACAGTGGTGTACTGACGCAGAGAAGTCAATTTATCCGTCATGATAGTGTTTCTCTTAAACAGCAGTTAAGGGGATGTAACCGGTCTGCCAAGATGATAACACGCTGCCGGGGCAGCGCAACCGCCTACAATGCATGAGCGCAGAGTGTGATAAACTGGGCCAATTAATTCCCTGAACACTAAAGGATTGTCACTGGATTGGTAGCGCTTACACTCGCGCACCGATATGGGCAAGAGGATGCTTGATGCCTGATTTTCTGTCGTTTATCAATGAAATACTCTGGGGCTCGGTAATGATTTATCTGTTACTGGGCGCTGGCGTTTGGTTTACCTGGCGAACAAAATTTATACAGTTCCGTTATATCCGCCAGTTTAGCAGAAGTCTGAAAAAGAGCCTTCAGCCGCAGCCCGGCGGGTTAACCTCTTTTCAGGCGCTCTGTATGAGCCTGGCGGCGCGCGTGGGCAGCGGCAATATGGCAGGCGTGGCGCTGGCCATTGCCGCAGGTGGTCCCGGCGCCGTTTTCTGGATGTGGGTCTCGGCGCTGCTCGGCATGGCGAGCAGTTTCGCCGAATGTTCTCTCGCGCAGCTTTATAAAGAGCGCGACTCCCGCGGGCACTTTCGCGGTGGCCCGGCCTGGTATATGGCCCGGGGACTCGGCATGCGCTGGATGGGCGTGATGTTTTCCATTCTTCTCCTGCTAGCCTACGGCGTCATATTTAATACCGTACAAGCCAACTCCGTTGCCCATGCCATGGAGTATGCGTTTCGTTTACCCGATGTTATCACCGGCGGCGTGCTGGCGGCGCTGGCCCTGCTGGTCATCGTTCGCGGGATTCGCGGCGTAGCGCGGCTGATGCAGTGGCTCGTGCCGCTTATGGCTTTACTGTGGGTGCTGACCAGCCTGATTATCGGCCTGTGGCATATCACCGCCCTGCCGACGATTTTTGAAATCATTTTCCGCTGCGCTTTCGGCTGGCAAGAGGCCGCTGCCGGCGCGGTAGGCTACACCATCAGCCAGGCGCTCACCAGCGGCTTTCAGCGCGGGATGTTTTCCAATGAAGCGGGTATGGGCTCGACGCCAAATTCCGCCGCCGCTGCCGCCTCCTGGCCCCCTCATCCCGCGGCGCAGGGGATCGTACAGATGATTGGCGTCTTTATTGATACCATCGTGATCTGTACCGCCAGCGCCGTGATCATCATGCTGGCGCCGCGAGACGGCAACGAAGAAGCGGCAAGCGGCATTCAGGCCATCCAGCACGCGATGAACAACCTCGTCGGCGACTGGGGTTCCGGCTTTGTCGCTTTTATCGTGCTGCTGTTCGCCTTCAGTTCGATCGTCGCAAACTATATCTATGCCGAAAATAATCTCATTTTTCTCCGCATGGATAGCCTGCGTAACATCTGGCTGCTGCGTCTGCTCACGCTGTGTATGGTCGTCACCGGCGCGATGGTCAGCCTACCGGTGGTCTGGCAGATGGCGGATATCATCATGGCGCTGATGGCGATAGCTAACCTGACGGCTATCCTGCTGCTGTCGCCGACGGTGCGGATCATTGCCAGCGATTATCTGCGACAGCGGAAGCTGGGCCAGCGGCCGGAATTTGACGTCACCCGCTACCCTGAAATTCATCAGCAGCTGGTACCGGGAACATGGGACAACCTGCCGCGCGAATAGCGCGGCAATCGCAGCTATCGATCCTCTCATGACGTTTTTTTGCTAAAGTCGTCAAAAATTTCCTGTAAGGACTGGATATGCTCATTCTGATTTCACCTGCAAAAACGCTCGATTATCAAAGCCCGCTGGCAACGACGCGTTATACCCAGCCAGAGCTACTGGAACACTCTCAGGAGCTTATCGGCATTGCCCGTCAGCTGTCGGCACCGCAGATTGGTAAACTGATGGGCATCAGCGACAAGCTGGCTGACCTGAACGCGACCCGCTTTCACGACTGGCAGCCAGACTTCACCCCGGACAACGCCCGTCAGGCGATCCTGGCGTTTAAGGGTGATGTCTATACCGGCCTGCGGGCAGAGACCTTTAGCGAAGCCGATTTCGATTTTGCCCAGCAGCATCTGCGGATGCTTTCCGGCCTGTACGGCGTTCTGCGCCCGCTGGATCTGATGCAACCCTATCGTCTGGAGATGGGGATTAAGCTTGAGAACGCGAAAGGCAAAGATCTGTATCAGTATTGGGGAGACGTTATTACCGATAAGCTGAATCAGGCGTTGAAAGCCCAGGGCGACGATATTGTGGTAAATCTGGCCTCTGATGAGTACTTCAGGTCGGTGAAACCCAAACGGCTTGAGGGCCAGCTGATTAAGCCCGTATTCCTTGATGAGAAAAATGGCAAGTTTAAAGTGATCAGCTTCTACGCTAAAAAAGCGCGCGGCTTGATGAGTCGTTACATCATTGAGAATCGCTTAACGAAGCCGGAGCAGCTGACCCGCTTTGATAGCGAAGGTTATTTCTTTGACGCCGATGCTTCGGGTAACGGAGAGCTGGTCTTTAAACGCCACGAGCAGTAAAAAAACCGCTTCCCTGCCGCAAATCACGCAGCAGGGAAGCGCTGTTTCAGACTTAGCCCATCATCAGCTTACGCAGCGCGGCAAAATCGGCCGGCAGATTATGCGACAGCAGCGGCAGATCGGCGCGATCGGCCAGCTCTTTCGGCAGCGGCAGCGTCTCTTGCAGAATCTCTTCCACGCTCTCTTTAAACTTCGCCGGATGCGCCGTGCCGAGGAACAGGCCGTACTCACCCGCCTGCAGCTGGTCGCGCAGCGCGCGATACGCAATCGCCGCATGCGGTTCTGAGGTATAGCCGATAGCCTTCAGCTCACGCATGGTCTCTTTGGTGGTTTCATCATCCACCGCCGCGTAGCCCAGCTCATTCAGGCGCCAGATTTTACGACGGAACAGCTCTTCCACGCGCGGCCAGTTGTTCGGCTGGCTGACGTCCATGGCGTTAGACAGCGTGGCCTGGGTTGCTTTCGGCGACCAGTTACCGTCCTGCAGGAAGCGCGGCACGGTGTCGTTGGCGTTAGTCGCCGCAATAAAGCGTTTGATTGGCAGACCCAGAGATTTGGCCAGCAGGCCGGCGGTCAGATCGCCAAAGTTACCGCTGGGTACCGAGATAACCAGCTGGTTACGGGCTTCCTGAGGCAGCTGAGCCACGGCTTCAAAGTAATAGCAAATCTGCGCCAGCAGGCGGCTGATATTGATTGAGTTAGCCGAGTTAAGACCCAGCGCAGCTTTCAGCTCTTCATCATCAAAGGCCTGTTTAACCAGCGCCTGGCAGGCGTCAAAGTCGCCGTCGATAGCCACAGTTTCAATGTTACCGCCGAGGGTGCAGAACAGCTTTTCCTGCAGCGGGCTGATTTTGCCGCGCGGATAGAGAATGACCACTTTGACGTTTGGCAGGCCATAAAACGCGTGCGCAACCGCCGCGCCGGTGTCGCCGGAGGTGGCCGTCAGAATAGTGACCGGTTTGTCGCCTGCGATATGGGTGAGCATCTGCGCCATAAAGCGGCCGCCGAAGTCTTTAAACGCCAGAGTCGGGCCGTGGAACAGTTCGAGGCAGCCGACGTCGGCCTGCACTTTGCTGACCGGCGCCGGGAAGGTAAAGGCATTGCCGATGCGCTCTTGCAGAACGCCCTGCGGGATCTCATCGCCGATAAATGCCGACAGGATTTTTGCGCTACGCGACACAAAGTCCTGCTGCAGCATCTCGTCGATTTCAGTCAGGCTGAATTCCGGCAGATCGTGCGGGAAGAACAGCCCCTGATGCTTGCCAAGCCCCTGCGTGACGGCCTGCGCAAAGCTGACCTGTTCGTTATGATCTTTTAAGTTATAGAGTTTCATTGGTTATCCCACTACTCGAGCGCCCGCCGTGTCCAGCCGGCAAATATGAACGAAGCCTTCCTGATTTTGCAGATAGTGCGTAGCCAGCCAGTCGGCGACGCGCTGCGCGGTTTCCGGTTTATCGCATAGTGCAAACAACGTTGGACCGGAACCGGAAATGCCGCACGCCTGCGCGCCAATTTCCATTGCTGCCTGACGCGCTTCGCTGAAGCCCGGCAGTAGTTTGGTACGATACGGTTCGGCAATCACATCTTTCATCAATTTCGCCGCCAGCTGAGGCTGGCGGGAATAGCAGGCGTGAATAAAGCCCGCCAGATGACGACCGTGGGCAATACAGTCCTGACGGCGATACTGCGCCGGCAAAATTGCCCGCGCTTCCGCGGTGGAGACCTTAATACCCGGATAGGCCAGCACCCACAGCCACTCGTCGAAGGCCGGAATCTGCTGGCTGATGATACCGTTTTCCTCAAGCATCAATTGTATCCCGCCCAGATAGCACGGCGCGACGTTATCGTAATGGATACTGCCGGAAATCCGCCCTTCCATCTCGCCCATCAGCGCCAGCATTCGGCTCTCATTGAGCGGCTTGCCGCAGAACTCGTTCATCGCGACCAGCGCGGCGACGACGGAACAGGCGCTGGAACCCAGGCCGGAACCAATCGGCATGTTTTTTTCCAGGGTCATCGCCACCGGTACCTTCTTGCCAATCTCCTGGCAAAAACGCTCCCAGCATTGATAGACGATATTTTCCTGCGGCGCCGTCGGCAGTTTACTGGCGAAGCGACCCACGTTTTGCAGGCTAAAGCTTGTCGCCGCCTCAACCGAGACATTGTCCCCCAGCAGCGTGCCGTCAACCGGCGTTACCGCCGCGCCCAGCACGTCAAACCCGACGCTCATATTAGCACTGGAAGCCGGGGCATATACTTTGACCATCTTAAACTCCTAACTTCCATGACAGGGTACGCAGCAGGTCAGCGAAAACGCCAGCTGCCGTCACATCGTTACCCGCACCATAACCGCGCAGCACCAGCGGCAGCGGCTGGTAATAGTGGCTGTAGAACGCCAGCGCATTCTCGCCGTTTTTCACTTTAAACAGCGGATCGTTGCCATCAACCGCGGCGATTTTCACGCGGCAGGTGCCATCCTCTTCGATATTACCGACATAGCGCAAGACCTTACCTTCATCACGCGCTTTTGAGACCCGCGAGGCAAACTCGTCATCCAGAGAAGGCAGGCGTGCCATAAAGCTGTCGACATCGCCGCTGGCGTCAAAACCCGCCGGTAGCGCCGGCTCTACGATAATGTCAGACAGCTCCAGTTCGCGCCCGGTTTCACGCGCGAGGATCAGTAGCTTACGCGCGACATCCACGCCGGAAAGATCGTCGCGCGGATCCGGTTCGGTATAGCCCATTTCACGCGCCAGCTTCGTCGCCGCAGAGAAGCTTACGCCTTCGTCCAGCTTACCGAAGATAAATGACAGCGAGCCGGACAGAATACCGGAGAAGCGCAGCAGCTCATCGCCGGCGTTCAGCAGATTTTGCAGGTTTTCGATTACCGGCAGCCCCGCGCCGACGTTGGTATCGTATAAAAACTTACGTCGTGAGCTGCTCGCGGCATGACGCAGCTGATGATAGTAATCCAGCGATGAGGTATTGGCCTTTTTGTTCGGCGTCACCACGTGGAAACCCTCGCGCAGGAAATCGGCGTACTGATCGGCCACCGCCTGGCTGGAGGTACAGTCGACAATCACCGGGTTCAGCAGATGGTACTCTTTCACCAGACGAATAAGTCGCCCCAGGTTGAACGCCTCTTTGGCTTCCGCCAGCTCATCGCGCCAGTGTTCAAGGTTCAGGCCGTGTACGTTGGTCAGCAAGGCGCGCGAGTTAGCCACCCCGCAAACGCGGAGGTCGATATGTTTACTCTTCAACCAGCTCTGCTGGCGCTTGATCTGTTCGATCAGCGCGCCGCCGACGCCGCCGATGCCAATGACAAACACTTCAATCACCTGATCGGTATTGAACAGCATCTGGTGGGTCACGCGAACGCCGGTGGTCGCATCATCGTTGCTCACGACAACGGAAATAGAGCGCTCGGAAGAACCCTGGGCAATCGCCACAATGTTGATATTGGCGCGCGCCAGCGCAGCGAAGAATTTAGCGGAAATCCCACGCAGGGTGCGCATACCATCGCCGACAACCGAAATAATCGCCAGGCGTTCCATGATCGACAGCGGCTCAAGCAGCCCCTCTTTCAGCTCCAGATAAAATTCATCTTCCATTACCCGCTTCGCCCGAGCGCAATCGCTCTGCGGCACGCAGAAGCTGATGCTGTATTCGGAAGAGGACTGGGTGATAAGAACAACGGAGATTCCCGCGCGGGACATAGTGGCGAACACGCGCGCCGCCATGCCAACCATCCCCTTCATCCCCGGCCCGGAGACGTTGAACATCGCCATATTGTTGAGATTAGAGATACCTTTCACCGGCAGATCGTCTTCATCGCTGCTGCCGCCGATAAGCGTACCCGGTGCCTGCGGATTGCCGGTATTTTTGATTAAACAGGGGATCTGGAACTGGGCGATGGGGGCGATAGTACGCGGGTGCAAAACTTTGGCGCCGAAGTAGGAGAGCTCCATCGCTTCCTGATAGGACATCGACTTCAGCAAACGCGCATCCGGCACCTGACGCGGGTCGCAGGTATAAACGCCGTCAACGTCGGTCCAGATTTCACAGCAGTCGGCGCGCAGGCAGGCGGCCAGCACCGCCGCGGAGTAGTCAGAGCCGTTACGGCCCAGCACCACCAGTTCGCCCTTTTCGTTACCGGCGGTAAAGCCCGCCATCAGCACCATATGGTCAGCCGGGATCTGGCTGGCGGCAATGCGGCGGGTCGACTCGGCGATATCCACGGTGGATTCGAGGTAATGGCCAACGGCAAGCAGTTTTTCAACCGGATTAATCACCGTGACGTTATGACCGCGCGCTTCCAGTAAGCCGGCCATAATAGCGATGGAGAGCTTTTCTCCCCGGCAGATCAGAGACGCATTGACGCTATCCGGGCACTGTCCGAGCAGGCTAATACCGTGCAGGACGTGTTTGATTTGCGCAAACTCCTGCTCGACAAACATTTTCAACTGAGCGTGCGGAAAGCCCGGCTGGGCATCGGCGAGGCCTTGCAGAAGTTCGGCGAAAATGCGTTCGGCATCAGCGATATTGGTCAGCGCATCCTGCCCGCCAATGGTTTTTTCGATCATCGCAACCAGATGGTTAGTGATCTTCGCCGGGGCAGACAGTACGGTCGCTACCTGCCCCTGCCTGGCATTACTCTCCAGAATATCGGCAACACGCAGAAAACGTTCTGCATTTGCCACTGATGTACCGCCGAACTTCAACACACGCATGGTTATGACCCCTTGATTTTTTATCGAAAAAAAAGCCCGCACTGTTCAGGTGCGGGCTTTTTTCTGTGTTTCCTGTACGCGTCAGCCCGCACCGTTACCTGTGGTAATAGTGGTGGTGATAATCGTGGTGATCATGCCGATGCGATTCATGGATGTTGTGTACTCTGTAATTTTTATCTGTCTGTGTCCTGTGCCTATATTGGTTAAAGTATCTGTCGACTTAAGTCAACGAATTTCTACTTTTAGCCCTTTTTTTCACACTTGGCCAATACGCCATAGCAACCTGACAATTCATCCGCATTTACGCATCCAGACGCCAATAATTAGCACATAAGACCATATGAAAATAATATGACAGCATTTTACCCTGGGAGGTTTTTTTCAATATCGTGCAGTAAACGATGCAGCATGGCGGTGTCTCGCTGCTGCAAAAGTCCTATCCGCTGCTCCAGCCAGTCGGACAGTTTTACATCGTCACCCGCGCCGAGGCGATTAAGCAGATCGCGCGTTCGCAGGCGTAACGCCTGCAGTTGATTATCATCTGCGTCGGCGGAGGTTGACGGGGCCTGCTGCAGCAATGAGGTCAGCTGGTAGCAATAGACCATCACCGACTGCCCCAGGTTTAGCGAAGGATAGTCAGCCGCCATCGGCACACCGGTCAACACATCGGCAAGGGCCAGCTCTTCATTCGTCAGACCAGAATCTTCCCGACCAAACACCAGCGCGGCATGATGCATCCACTGCGCTTTTTCTTCCAGCAGCGGCAGGAGCTGCTGCGGCGTCGCATAGTAGTGGAAACGCGCCCGGCTGCGGGCGGTCGTGGCCACGGTAAAATCAACATCGTGCAGCGCCTGCTCCAGCGTGGCATAAGTTTTGATATTATCGAGGATATCGCCAGAACCGTGCGCGACCCAGCGCGCGGCGGGCTGCAAATGCGCCTCGCTATCGACGATACGCATGTCGCTAAACCCCATGGTTTTCATCGCTCTGGCTGCCGCCCCGACGTTTTCCGCCCGAGCCGGGGACACTAATACAATTGATAAACGCATTCGGTTTCTCTTTTACCTTTTAGGCGGTGGGAATAACGATTTTTCCCCTCATTTTACGCGCCGTGAATTTACAAATTTGCAACAAAAATCACTAAATTTGAGCTTTATCACCCATAAAAAAAACTAAACTATTCCCAAGGCACCATGACACAGAGTATGTTAACAGAACGGCTTTATCCGTATGTTTGGCAATGAAATTTACGTCCGAGTACGTTTTGAGGCTTTGGATTCACCGCGTTTATTATTTTCTCATTGCAACTAATTGAGCGAAGTATGAATTGTGAAGATGAATCCCGTTTAGATGCAATGATTTCACAAGACTGTTAACGTGCTACAATTGAACTTGATATATGTCAACGAAGCGTAGTTTTATTGGGTGTCATGCCTCACTTAGCCTGTTATGTTGCTGTTAAAATGGTTAGGATGACAGCCGTTTTTGACACCGTCGGGTCCAGAGGGAAAGTACCCACGACCAAGCTAATGATGTTGTTGACGTTGATGGAAAGTGCATCAAGAACGCAATTACGTACTTTAGTCATGTTACGCCGGGCATGTTAATTTGCGACATGCACCAGGCAGGTCAGGGACTTTGGTACTTCCTGTTTCGATTTAGTTGGCAATTTAGGTAGCAAACATGCAGACCCCGCACATTCTTATCGTTGAAGACGAGTTGGTAACACGCAACACGTTAAAAAGTATTTTCGAAGCAGAAGGTTATGATGTATTCGAAGCGACCGATGGCGCGGAAATGCATCAGATCCTGTCTGAAAATGATATCAACCTGGTGATCATGGATATCAACCTGCCGGGTAAAAATGGTCTCCTGCTAGCACGCGAACTGCGTGAGCAGGCGGACGTCGCGCTGATGTTCCTCACCGGCCGCGATAACGAAGTGGATAAAATCCTTGGCCTCGAAATTGGCGCCGATGATTATATCACTAAACCGTTCAACCCACGTGAACTGACGATCCGCGCGCGCAACCTGCTCTCCCGTACCATGAACCTGGGTACCGTGAGCGAAGAGCGCCGTAGCGTGGAAAGCTATAAGTTCAACGGCTGGGAGCTGGATATCAATAGCCGCTCGCTGGTAAGCCCCAATGGTGAGCAGTACAAGCTGCCGCGCAGTGAATTCCGCGCCATGCTGCACTTCTGCGAAAATCCGGGCAAAATCCAGTCGCGTGCGGAACTGCTGAAGAAAATGACCGGCCGTGAGCTGAAGCCGCACGACCGTACCGTGGACGTGACCATCCGTCGCATTCGTAAGCATTTTGAATCCACTCCGGACACCCCGGAAATTATCGCCACCATCCATGGCGAGGGGTACCGCTTCTGTGGCGACCTGCAGGAATAACACCGTTTTTCTTGCTGTCATAACGTAAAAACGGCGCAATTCGCGCCGTTTTTTTTATTTCCAGATCCTGAGCTTATCGTCATCCTGACCAGCGTCCGGCAGCTCACCTTTTGCCTTCGGCAGAGATAACGCGTACCAGTCAACGTGGCGGGTCAGGAACATCAGCGCACTTAACGCCAGCAGCAATACGCCGGTCCCCAGCAGCAATGCGCTATCTTCCGATCGCAACAGCATCCACATGACGCCGTCCAGCAGCAGTAGCGCACAGACGAACAGTAAACTGTTACGCCAACCTTTCAATACTGCCTGAAGATACACCCCGTTGATGAGCGCGCCTAGCAGGCTGGCGGCAATCCACGATGCCGTAAAACCGATATGTTCGGAAAGCGCCAGCAGCACCAGATAGAACATGACCAGCGACAACCCCACCAGCAGATACTGCATGGGGTGCATGCGATACCGCGTTAAGCTTTCAAAAACAAAAAATGCCATAAACGTCAGCGTTATCAACAGAACGGCATATTTTGTCGCCCGATCGGTCAGCTGATATTGATCGGCGGGCGTGGTGACATTCACGTTGAAAGCGGGCAACTGACGCCACTCAATCTGCCGACCCTCAACAAAAAACTTCGCCATATTGTTGGCAAACCAGGTGCTTTGCCACTGGGCGCTATAGCCTGTTGGGCTGACCTCCCGCTTTGCAGGTAAAAAGTCGCCAAGGAAACCCGGGTGCGGCCAGTTGCCGGCAAGCTGTAAGGTACTGTTGCGCCCAAGCGGAACCACCGAGAAACTGCCGCTGCCATTCAGATTGAGCGTGAATTCAATATCCAGCGCTTTTTGTTCAGGGAGTAACAGCGGCATCGGCATATGAATGCCCTCCCCCCTATCGTCGAGACCCGGCCCAGGCTCAATGGGTAGCCTCTCGCCATTGAGCTCTGGTGACTTAATCTCGCCAATACCGCGCGCATCGCTGACGCTGACGACCAGAAACGGTCTGCCCAGCGTAATCGTTTCCTTCCTGAGCGCCTTGATGCGCGAAGGTTCAAAATGCGCTTTGACGCTGAGATTATTGTGCCAGATCTGCCCCTCATAGATACCGATTCGCCGGGATTCAACATCCTGATTACCGGTGACCGCCAGCGTCTCCGGCAGCCAGTAGTGTACCCATTGGGTTTGATATTCTACCGTTTTAGTTCCCTCAACCCGCGTTAGCGTCTCGGTCACCGGAATGGCAATCAGCGGTCCGGCCAGTTTCTGCGATCCGCTGGTGCTGCTCTCCAGCGCGTCAACCACGTCGCTACGATAGTCCGCGCGTTCAACGATCAGCTGCCGGACCAGCATCAGCGGGATCGACAACAGTAAAATGCACCCCAGCAGGGTGCTCATTTTCCAGAATAGTGGTGATTTCAACATAGCCCTCTCCTTAGTGATGCGCTCACCTTAAAGGGGCCGTGTGGGGAGAGTTTGAAGCTATGTGAAGTGAGCGTGAAGTGTCAGCAAAGCGCACGCGCCGCCTTCAGGGCGATTAACCAGCTGGATATCCCCCTGATGCAGGCGCGCGACTTCACGAACAAACGCCAGCCCCAGGCCACTGCTTTTTTGCCCATTTTCACGAGGCAGGGAATAGAAACGTTCAAAAATACGCCCCAGGGCGTAGTCGGGAATGCCGCATCCCGTATCGCATACGGTTAACAGCACGCCGCCATCACGCTCTTCCGCACCAAGCAGGATTTCCCCTGCGGAAGGCGTGAAATCGATAGCATTATCAACGAGATTACCCAACGCCTGCGCCAGAAGCTCCCGATCGCCTTCAACCATCAGAGGCGTATCCTGCCAGCGCAGCGTCACTTTTTTCGCCGCCAGCGCGATCTCGCGCTCCTCGGCCAGGCGATGAAATAGCTCAGCGACGGGGACGGGACGTCGGGCGATCTCCAGCCGGTTCTCCAGCCGGGCCTGCTGAAGCAAATTTTCCACCAGCGACTGCATTCGCGCGTTCTGCGCCAGAATATTACGCGTAAAACGGGCGGCGACCTCAGGCGGAGGAGCCTCACGGAGAATTTCTGCCGCGCCGCGAATCGCCGCCAGCGGGCTCTTCAGCTCATGGGTCAGCGCATAAATATAGTTTTCAATGGCGTTTTTTCCTTCAAGCTTAAGGCGCATACTCTCCAGCGCCTGCGCCAGCTTACGCAGTTCACTGCCGCCCAGATTCGGCAGCGGAACCGGACGATCGGCGGTCACGGAGTCCGCGTAGCGAACCAGCTTGCCGATGGAAAAGTTAATCCACCATACCATCGCAGCGCCTATCAGGAGCGCGATCCCCAGTAGCGCCCCGCCGGCCCACAGAATACGCCGCTCGCTGCGTTTAATGACCGGCGCCATGGCCAGATTGGGTTTCCCGACGCTTAGCACGCCAATGATTCGGCCGCTGTCAGTCACCGGCGCGGCAATATACATCACCGAGCTGTTATCATCGTTCGGATCGCTGCGCGTGCTGCGCGCGCCGTATTGCCCGCGTAAAGTGAGCCAGACATCGTTCCAGCGCGAGTAGTCTTGCCCCAGCGCACTGCCCGCAGAATCAAACACCACCTTGCCCTGCGCATCGGTCATATAGACGTGATATTCATTGCGAACTTTATTAATGCCGGCAATGTTGGCGTTGATCGGCTGGCGATGCAGCGTTTGAAAAGCCTGGGCCAGGCGCCCGTGCTGGGGATCGGCGGAGAGTAAATCCTCGCGGGCCAGCTCGGCAAGCAGGGTAGCCGTATCAATCAGCGTCCCTTCGGTTGCCCGCCGGACCCCGGGTTTAATCTCCTGAACGAAGATGGAAAGCACAAACCAGGCCGCGATCGCCACAATCAAAAAGTAGCCCATCAGCAGCCGCATACCGATGCGCATCAGAAGCCTCCAAGGCTGTATCCCATGCCGCGGTGCGTATTGATGGGGGAGATGTCAGGGTTCACTTCTCGCAGCTTAGCGCGCAGCGTTTTGATATGAGTATCCACGGTACGATCGAAGCTCTCGTTCGCATCGCCCCATACCTGCTCCATCAGCAGCTGGCGGGAAAAAATGCGCCCCGGAGAGTGCAGTAACGTTTTTAATAATAAAAACTCATAGCGGGTCAGATTCAGGCTCTGACCGCACCAGGTGACCCGAGCCGCGGCGTCGTTCAATGTGAACTCCCCCACGCGCAAGAGCGGTGGAGGGGCGGCGAACTTCTGCAGCCGCCGCAGAACGGTGCGAACTCTGGCGCAAACTTCACGAGGGGAAAATGGCTTGGCAATATAGTCATCAGCGCCGATTTCCAGGCCAAGCAGCTTATCCACCTCTTCACTGCGGGCCGTCAGGAACAGCACCGGCAGCGCCGGGTAGCGGGCAAGCAGCCGCCGACAGAGCTCAAACCCGCTGATATCCGGCAGCCCGACGTCGAGAATCGCCAGGTCGGGTTGGTGGTGATGTGCCGCATCGAGCGCCGGCAGCCCGCGCTCGAACGCCGTAACGATAAATCCTTCCTGCTGCAGCTGGTAGACGAGCGTATCGGCGATGCTCATCTCATCTTCCACCAACCAGATCCGCGGTTGTTGCATCGGCGTTCCCTGTTATTTATTCCATGGCATAATCGGCACCGCGCTAATCGCGTTCTTCGGCGAGCCATCGACGATTTTATCCGAATAGGTCAGATAGACCAGCGCATTGCGTTTGGCATCGTAAAAGCGCACCACCTGCAGCTTTTTAAATACCAGCGAGGTGCGTTTCTGGAACACGACATCGCCCTGCGTTTTACCGTTTTTGATTTTATCCGTCAGCTCAATCGGCCCCACCTGCTGACAGGAGATCGCGGCATCAGAGGTATCTTCCGCCAGCCCTAACCCGCCTTTAATTCCCCCGGTTTTCGCCCGGCTGATGTAGCACGTCACGTTTTGTACATCCGGGTCGTCAAAGGCCTCTACGACAATTTTATGATCCGGCCCAAGGAACTTAAACACGGTATCCACAGAGCCAATTTGCTCCGCCTGCGCCATCTGAGACCCCGCCAGTAAAAGCATACCTGCCACTAACTTCTTGTATTTCATATTGTTACCATTCTTAAAAATTTAGCTGAGTGATTATCACACATTAAGAAGAAAAGTTTTATAGATCACAGCTTTACAAAATTACCACCGATACTTCTGGAAGAATCGCATTTAAAAGCAAAAAAAACACTGAATGCTAAAACATCAAAAAATGCTATTATCCGCTACCTTTAGTATCAGGCACCTGAGTTTAAGGATGGGGATATTTTATGGATCAAGCAGGGATTATTCGCGATCTCCTTAGCTGGCTGGAAGGTCACCTGGATCAGCCACTCTCACTGGACAATGTGGCAGCGAAGGCGGGCTATTCCAAGTGGCATCTGCAAAGAATGTTCAAGGACGTGACCGGCCATGCCATTGGTGCCTATATTCGCGCCCGTCGCTTATCTAAGTCAGCGGTTGCCCTACGCCTGACCGCGCGTCCGATTCTCGATATTGCGCTGCAGTATCGCTTTGACTCGCAGCAGACTTTTACTCGCGCATTTAAAAAACAGTTCTCGTTGACGCCAGCCCTTTACCGACGCTCCCCCGACTGGAGCTCTTACGGTATGCGTCCTCCGCTGCGTCTGGGCGAGTTCACCATGCCGCAGTACGAATTCGTCACGCTGAACACCACTCAGCTGGTCGGCGTGACCCAGAGCTATACCTGCAAGCTGGAAGAGATCTCCGATTTCCGTAATCAGATGCGCGTGCAGTTCTGGCGTGAATTCCTCGCCAATACGCCGTCGATTCCTCCGACGCTGTACGGCCTGCATGAGCCGCGTCCGAGCCTCGATAAAGACGATGAGCAGGAGGTGTTTTACACCACCGCGCTGACGCCGGAGCTGGCTAACGGCCATCTGCACAACGCCCACCCGGTGACGCTGGAAGGCGGCGAATACGTGATGTTTACCTACGAAGGATTGGGCACCGGGCTACAGGAATTTATTCTGACGGTTTACGGCACCTGCATGCCGATGCTCAATCTCACTCGTCGTAAGGGCCTGGATATCGAACGCTTCTTCCCGGAAGATGAAAACCGGAATCAGGAACCGCCTATTCAGCTGCGCTGCGAATACCTGATTCCGATTCGTCGTTAACGCTGTAGCTCATCCATCGCGGGGGCATCAAGATGCGAGACATCCCCCGCGGTTTCCACGACCCATCCCGACGCCAGCCAGGGGCTTTGCTGATAGTCAACGCGAGAGATAGAGCAGTTGCGCAGACGCAGGCGACGCTCCGCATAGGCGGGCAAGCCAAGAATCGTACTCACCAGACACCCCAGCGCCATGCCGTGGCTCACCAGCAGCGGCCGGCTACCTGCGGGCAGCTCCAGACAAGAGGTCAGCGCCGCGTGCATACGGTCGCTCAGCTCCTGCATTGACTCTCCCTGCGGGATGCGCCCGTCGGGCGTACCGTTAACCAGCTGTCGACGCCAGCCCTCTTCTTCTTCGCTCAGCGAGTCGATATGGCGCTTTTCCAGCACGCCCATATCCAGCTCACGCAAGCGTGAATCGGTCATGACGCTGCATCCGCAGGCTTCAGCGATGATTTCTGCGGTACGCCGCGTCCGGCCTAAATCGCTGGCGATAATATGCGTAATCCCCAGCGTTCTGGCGCGCTCGCCTACCTGCCAGGCCTGACGCTCACCGTGGGCGGTAAGCGGACTGTCGGACTGGCCCTGAATACGTCGCTCGGCGTTCCACTGCGTTTCACCGTGGCGAACAAGGTATACCTGTAACATGCTTTATTATCCGTTATGAGCTCTTAACCATTAAGCTACAAGCATAGCCGCCTGCAACAAGAATGATTTGGAGTATACTGCGATGATGTTTAGTATTTCTGAGTTGTTTTGATTATGCACCATGTTGTCTCAGCTACCACTAATCCCGCCAAAATTCAGGCAATTCTGCAGGCTTTTAACGAGATCTTCGGCGAAGGATCCTGCCACATTGAGTCCGTCTCCGTCGAGAGCGGCGTGCCGGAACAGCCTTTCGGCAGCGACGAAACGCGCGCTGGCGCACGAAACCGCGTGGCTAACGCGCGTCGCGCGCAGCCCAATGCTGACTTCTGGGTCGCTATTGAAGCCGGCATCGATGAGGGCAGCACCTTTAGCTGGGTGACGATCGAGGACGGCAGCCTGCGCGGCGAAGCGCGCTCGGCGACCCTGCCGCTGCCGCAGGTCATTCTTGAAAAAGTCCAGGCAGGAGAAGCGCTGGGGCCGGTGATGTCTCAGTATACCGGCATCGATGAAATTGGCCGTAAAGAGGGCGCTATCGGCGTATTTACGGCCGGAAAACTGACGCGCAGCAGCGTTTATCATCAGGCCGTCGTGCTGGCGCTAAGCCCGTTTCATAACGCTATTTATCGTTAACGTTAATCAACGCCTGCTCCAGCCACAGACGCAGCTCCGGCGGGGCTGACTTCAGGCTGTTCGAACCGCGGGTAATGGTGGCGATCCCGGCGCCGAGCTCGTTTTTCAGCTCGCGCTGGCTCATCTCGCCGCGCAGCAGCTCTTCAATAATACGCACCCGCGTGCCCAGCGCCTCGCGCTCGTCGGGCGTCAGCATGAGCTGTAAAAGCGGCAGATGGAGATCGTCGGCGTACGCCTGCTGCAGGAGGGCAACAAATCGCAGCCACTCCTGATGACGCTGTTCGGCCACCGCCGCTGAATAGGGGGATTGTTGGGTCATGTTACGCCACCTGTCGAATGTACTCACTAACGAGTACAAAGCATAACATACTTCTGTCCGGACTCTACGGATTTCGGGCAACATCGCGAAATACGATGTTGCCCGACGACGGCGATATTAATAGCGCAGCTTCCACTCCGCATCGCTCAGCAGCGTCTCTTTCTGGTCCATAAAATAGCGATAGTAGGCGTCATAGGACAAAACGTTTTTCACGTAGCCGCGCGTTTCAGAGAAAGGAATGCTCTCAATAAACGCCACCGCGTCAATGCGTCCACCGCTGCTGCCCCGCCAGGTACGCACCCGCCCGGGACCGGCGTTATAGGCCGCGGAGGCGAAGATACGGTTATTGCCAAACTGCTGATAAACATACTGCAGATAGCTGGTACCAATGTTGATGTTCATTTCCGGATCGAGCAGCTGCGATGGACCGCTATAGCCGGGAATACTGAACATGCTCACCGTATGCGTTGCCGTCCCCGGCATAATCTGCATCAGACCGCGGGCGCCAACCGGTGAACCGGCTTTCGGGTTCCAGGCGCTCTCCTGACGCGCAATGGCCATTGCGTAGCTTTGCGGAATATCTTTACCGCTGATATAGCGGGTAAAGAGGTCGTTATAGGCCAGCGGGAAACGCTCTTCCAGCTGATCCCACAATTTGCCGGCGATGGTGGCCTGGACGCTGAGATCCCACCAGTTCTGATTAAACGCGTAACGAGCCAGCTGCGCCTGCTGGTCTTTGGTCTTGCTGGTGACCAGATTGGCCCACTCGCTGCGGGCGGTGTTATCCATATTCCAGTACATCAGTTCGCGCACCCGCGCCATTTCCGGCCCCGAGGTCAGCGCCGGATCGAGGTTCGCTGGCGCTTTATCGATGCGGAACCTGTACTCCTCGCCAAGGCGCTGCGCGGCGACCATCGGATAGAAGCCGCGCTGCTGCATCAGCGAGCGGAGAATATCTTTCGCTTCGTCATCGCGCCCGCGCTCCAGCAGCAGATCGGCCTGCCAGTAGCGCCATTCGTCCTTCTCTTTCGCCTCCATCGGCAAGCGCGCCAGCCAGGTGTTCAGGCCCCGGCGGTCCCCAAGGCCCAGCGCCATACGTACCCGGCGCTCCACCAGCGAGGTGGATTGCGAACGCATGATGGCATCGTCGCGCCAGATGGCCTGCTCTTCGGTCACGTCGCTGCCCATCAGGCGCCAGGCGACGATGTCCCGCAGCTCCTGAATCTGATCTTCATTGAGCTGCTGCGCCTGCGCTAATGAGGGGATCATCAGGCGCGCATTTTCCACATCCTGCCGCGCAACGCTGGCAAACGCGACCGCCGCCATCTGGCGGGTAAAATCCGTCGCGCCGGTTGTCCGGGCGAACGTCATCACGCTATTGGGATCGTTAGCCAGCGCGATGACCGCCGTCGAAATCGTTTGATAATCGGCAGGCATCTGCTGGGCCAGGACCCGCACCAGGCTGGTATTGCCCGCTTTCATCGCCAGGCGAATGCGTTCAAGGTAGGCCAGCGGATCCTGCTGGCCGGAGGCGCGCCAGGCGCCAAACAGCTGATCACAGGCGTTTGGCTGACTTTTGCCGCTCAGCCACAGCGCTTTGGCGCCGTCCCAGGCCTCCTGAGCCTGGCCGACGTTCCACTTCGCATAGTAGTAATTGCACTGCGCCTCGGTGCCGGTCGGCTTATCCGGACTGAAGGCCAGCAGGCCGCGCCAGTCGCTACGGCGCGCCAGTTCATTGACGAACCGTGATTTCAGCGAGCGCGCGGGAGGCAGCGTCGGGTTGGCGGCGATAAAGTTGGTCACCACCAGCGCCGGCTGGTTCATCAGATCGTCGGTAATCTGCCGGTACTGGAGATAAGGATAGAGCGGATAGGTCGTCAGGGTGGGCATCAGCTGATTGACGACGTCCATTTGTCGACTGTCCCACGCCTGTTTAATTTGAGCATAGCGGCTGCGCTGTTCATCCAGTGAATCCGCATGCGCCAGTTGGCTTAACGTCAGCAGACTTACGCCGGCGGCCAGAAGACGCCACGTCACAGTTTTGGCTTTTTCCACAAGCTCTTCCTCTATTCAGATACACCACAGCAGCATCATGCCGCGGGCAAAAATTTCAGGTATTACGTAGATATGCTAATCAGACAACGCGAATCGCGCCACGTCCCGGACATTTTTTTACGCTTTTGTGAATCCCATCGCCTCGCTGGGATTAAAGCGCGAAAAAGGCTACACTTCGCCTTTGAAAACTATTCACTACCCTACTCAAAATCATTCTGGCTGCATCAAGCGAGCCTGAGGGATGAAGAGTATATAAAAGAGGCGAAGTCCAACGTGGCTCAATTCGTTTATACCATGCATCGTGTCGGCAAAGTGGTTCCGCCGAAACGTCATATTCTGAAAAATATCTCCCTGAGCTTTTTCCCTGGCGCAAAAATCGGCGTTCTCGGTCTGAACGGCGCCGGTAAGTCTACCCTGCTGCGCATCATGGCCGGCATCGATACCGATATCGAAGGCGAAGCCCGTCCGCAGCCGGGCCTGAAAATCGGCTATCTGCCGCAGGAGCCGCAGCTCAATCCGGAGCAGACCGTACGTGAGTCGGTTGAAGAAGCGGTGGCCGAAGTGGTCAACGCCCTGAAAGGTCTGGATGAGGTGTACGCCAAATACGCGGAGCCGGATGCCGACTTCGACAAGCTCGCCGCTCAGCAGGGCAAGTTCGAAGAGATTATCCAGGCGCACGATGGCCATAACCTGAACGTCCAGCTTGAGCGCGCGGCGGATGCCCTGCGTCTGCCGGACTGGGACGCGAAAATCGCCAACCTGTCCGGCGGTGAGCGCCGCCGCGTCGCGCTGTGCCGCCTGCTGCTGGAAAAACCAGACATGCTGCTGCTCGATGAACCGACTAACCACCTGGATGCAGAGTCCGTCGCGTGGCTGGAACGCTTCCTGCACGATTTCGAAGGCACCGTCGTGGCGATTACCCACGACCGCTACTTCCTCGATAACGTCGCCGGCTGGATCCTTGAGCTTGACCGCGGCGAAGGTATTCCGTGGGAAGGCAACTACTCCTCCTGGCTGGAGCAGAAAGATCAGCGTCTGGCGCAGGAAGCTTCTCAGGAAGCGGCGCGCCGTAAGTCAATCGAGAAAGAGCTGGAGTGGGTCCGTCAGGGCGCGAAAGGCCGTCAGTCTAAGGGCAAAGCCCGTCTGGCGCGCTTTGAAGAGCTTAACAACGTCGAGTACCAGAAGCGTAACGAGACTAACGAACTGTTTATTCCGCCAGGCGCACGTCTGGGCGATAAAGTGGTTGAAGTCAGCAACCTGCGTAAGTCCTACGGCGACCGTCTGCTGATTGACGACCTGAGCTTCTCGGTACCGAAAGGCGCTATCGTCGGCATCATCGGCCCGAACGGCGCGGGTAAATCCACCCTGTTCCGCATGATGTCCGGTCAGGAACAACCTGATGCCGGTTCAATCACCTTGGGTGAAACCGTCAAGCTGGCCTCCGTCGATCAGTTCCGCGACGCGATGGACAACAGCAAAACCGTATGGGAAGAAGTTTCCGGCGGGCTGGATATCATGAAGATTGGCAACACCGAGATGCCGAGCCGCGCCTACGTGGGCCGCTTTAACTTCAAAGGCGTTGACCAGGGCAAGCGCGTTGGCGAGCTGTCCGGCGGTGAGCGCGGTCGTCTGCACCTGGCGAAGCTGCTGCAGGTGGGCGGTAACGTCCTGCTGCTCGATGAGCCCACCAACGACCTGGATATCGAAACCCTGCGCGCGCTGGAAAACGCCCTGCTGGAGTTCCCGGGCTGCGCGATGGTTATCTCGCACGACCGCTGGTTCCTCGACCGCATCGCGACCCACATTCTGGACTACCAGGATGAAGGTAAGGTGGAGTTCTTCGAAGGTAACTTTACCGAATACGAAGAGTACAAGAAACGCACCCTCGGCGCCGATGCGCTGGAGCCGAAGCGTATAAAGTACAAACGTATCGCGAAATAAAAGCAAAAGGGCAACGCAGGTTGCCCTTTTTCGTGTTTGCCCCCTCTCCCGCCGGGAGAGGGTTGTAGCCCGGCGCAGGCATTCATGCGGCATCAGGCCGCAGAAGGCCTATCCCTGCTCGCCCATCATCTCTTTCACCAGCTCCACGCAGCGCAGGAAGCGGGCATCGTAGTCGGCCTCTTTTACATGCACAAAATCTATCTCGTTTTCCTTGAGCAACGACACCAGCAGCGTCTGAAACTCTTTGCGGTCCACCGAGCTGCCAAGGCTACGCAAACCATCCGCCACCCACGGCGTGTTGTTTTCCAGCAGGATGACCAGGTCAAAACGATACTCGTCGATCAGCGCCTGCACAAAGGGGTGTTCCCGCCCTTCGTACTTGAGACAGAACGCCTGGGTGCTGACAAAGTCCGTGTCGATGAACGCCACCTTGTTGGCATACTTCACCGCGAAATCAATATACTGCGCGTGGCCGAGGGCAATCTTGTCGTAGTCGGAATATTGCAGCGCCATCTCATCGCCGCCGAGGTGCGAAAAGACGTAGTCGCGGCCATACTCCCAGGCACTGGTGGTATTAAAGATATTGGATAGCTTATTCACCAGCGTCGACTTACCGCTCGATTCACCGCCCAGGATCGCCACCGTGCGCACGAAAAACGGCTTCACTTCGGTAGGAATATATTCCCAATAGCGGAACGGGTTTTCACGAATCTGCCCGCCGCTGATGTTCATAAAGGTGCGTTTAGGATCGATGAGTACGGTTTCAATTCCCAGATGATCCAGATACTGCGGCGCGTCGCCCTCTTCCGAGGTGTAGATCCAGTTAGGCTCAATGCCCTTCTCGTTCATAAAGGCGCGGATCCCGCGGCTCCAGACGTCCCAGCCGTGCGGATAAGGTTCCATCCCCTCTTCATTGAAGGCGTGGATGCGGATATTTTTCTGGTACTTGAAGGTCTGCAGCAGCCAGCGCAGGCGATCGGGCACGGTCGGCTGCTGCGACATCGCGCTCTTTTCAAACAGCTCGCGGTCGCGGGGATCGTCGTAGCCCATAATGATGTGCAGCTCATCGACCTGGCTACAGGCGCGCTGAATCAAATAGATGTGGCCGGTATGCAGCGGGTAAAACTTACCAAATACCACGCCAACGCTTTTTTGCCGACGCGGAAACTCCAGCCCGAGAAACCGGTGCAGCGCTTCCAGCTTCTGCGCGCTGGGGCTTTTAATTTTCGCGTTCAGCAGCTGGCTCAGATAGCCTTTTGTCATCCCGCTGGCGTCAGCTACCTGCTGTAGCGTACACCCCTTCTGCTTAATGGCGCTTTTTAAATAGTCAAATGACGACATCGCGAGTCTCCTTTTAACTTATTATAAGTCGTCAAAGACGCTAAGTGCGTCCGCAAGCTTTTTCACGCCAAAGATTTGCATCCCTTCCGGCACTTTTTTCGGCACATTGGCTGCCGGAACAATCGCCCGACGAAAACCATGCTTAGCCGCTTCTGAAATACGCTCCTGGCCGCTCGGCACCGGGCGAATCTCGCCTGCCAGACCCACTTCGCCGAAAACCACCAGGTCCTGGGGCAGCGGACGGTCGCGCAGGCTGGAAACCATCGCCAGCAGCAGCGCCAGATCGGCGCTGGTTTCGGTGACCTTCACCCCACCAACCACGTTGACGAAGACGTCCTGGTCGGCCATCTGCAGACCGCCGTGACGATGCAGAACCGCCAGCAGGATCGCCAGACGGTTCTGCTCCAGCCCCACCGCCACGCGGCGCGGGTTGGACATCATCGAGTGATCGACCAGCGCCTGGATCTCCACCAGCAGCGGTCGCGTGCCTTCCCAGACCACCATCACCGAACTGCCGGAAGTCACTTCGTCACCGCGGCTCAGAAAGATAGCCGAGGGGTTGCTCACTTCACGTAGCCCCTGCTCGGTCATGGCGAATACGCCCAGCTCGTTGACCGCGCCGAAGCGGTTTTTATGGCTGCGCAGGGTGCGGAAACGAGAATCGGCGTCGCCGTCGAGCAGCACGGAGCAGTCGATACAGTGCTCCAGCACTTTCGGCCCGGCCAGCGAGCCGTCTTTGGTCACGTGGCCGACCATGACGATAGCCACGCCGCGCGTCTTGGCAAAGCGCGTTAAATAGGCCGCCGTTTCGCGCACCTGGGCCACGCTGCCCGGCGACGACTGTACGTCGGCCATATGCATCACCTGGATGGAGTCGATAACCATCAGCTGCGGCTTTTCTTCATCGGCAATCTGGCAAATCTGCTCAATGCTGGTTTCTGACAGCATATTGAGGTTAGCCGTCGGCAGGCCTAAACGGTGAGCGCGCATCGCCACCTGCTGAAGCGACTCTTCCCCGGTGACGTAGAGCGTTTTCATACCTTCGGCGAGCTTACACAGGGTTTGCAGCAGCAGAGTCGACTTACCCGCGCCGGGGTTGCCGCCGATCAGAATCGCGCTCCCCGGCACCACGCCGCCGCCGAGCACGCGGTCAAACTCTTTAAAGCCGGTCGAAAAGCGCGGCAGCGCTTCGAGGCTGATATCGGAGAGCTTCTGCACTTTCGATACGCCGGCATTACCGGCATATCCTGACAGACGTTCGTTTCTTGCCACCTGGGGCGAAGCGGCAATGCGCATCTCGGTTATGGTATTCCAGGCATGGCAGGCGCTGCACTGCCCCTGCCAGCGCGGATAATCCGCACCGCATTCATTACAGACAAATGCGCGTTTTGGAGCTTTCGCCACGTTAACCTCTTACTTTTGATTCATGCTGCCGGAGAGAATACAGAATACCCCCATCAGGTCAGCGTGGCGGATTGTCACTTCCGCCAGTTCATTAACTTTGGGCTTAGCATGATAGGCGATGCCGAGCCCTGCCGCTTTAATCATCGGCAGATCGTTTGCGCCATCGCCAATGGCGACGGTTTGCGCCGGCGGGATCTCATACTTTTCCGCCAGTTTACGCAGCGTATTGGCTTTGTATTTCGCATCGACGATATCGCCAATAACGTTGCCGGTCAGCTTACCGTCCATGATCTCCAGTTCGTTGGCGACCACCGCGTCGAGATGCAGCTTGTCGCGCAGATACTCGGCAAAGAAGGTGAAGCCGCCGGAGGCGATCGCCACTTTCCAGCCGAGCGTTTCCAGCTTCAGCACCAGCTGGGTCAGGCCCGGCATCAGCGGCAGCGTTTCCCGCACCTGCAGCAGAATATTGGCATCGGCATCTTTCAGCGTCGCCACCCGCTGGCGCAGGCTGGCGGTAAAATCAAGTTCGCCGCGCATCGCGCGCTCGGTCACTTCAGAGACCAGCTCGCCGGTACCGGCCAGTTTGGCGATTTCATCAATGCACTCAATCTGAATCGCCGTCGAGTCCATATCCATGACCAGCAGCCCCGGCGTACGTAAATGCGGGATTTTACCCAGCGGCGCGACGTCAAAACCGGCCTCATGGGCCAGACGGGTCGCTCGTAGCGTTAAAGAACCAGCCAGCCGAATCACCTGATAGTCGTCAACCGCCCAGGAGGCAACAATCACCAGGGCCGCCCCCAGTTCTCGCTGCCACTCGGTCAGGCGACGCTTGTTAAGACCGCGGCCATACAGCAGCCAGCCGCTGCGTCCGGCGTGATAATCCAACGGCATGACCTCATCACCGCTCAGGGAAAGCGGCAATCCAGGCCACTGGGAAACATCTTCAGGCAGGTCGCACCAGGTCAAACTGTTTGGCATCACGGCTCCACATAACTTCATTCAGGCGAGGAAAATAACGCATGAGGCTACCTTGTAACCAGCGCTTCTGGCAACATTAAGCTGCAAATTTTCAAAGGTGGAATATGGTACGCGCAAAACTTAAATTCCGGCTGCATCGCGCGGTGATTGTTCTGATCTGTCTCGCGCTCCTCGTCGCCCTGATGCAGGGGGCCTCATGGTTCAGCCAGAACAGCCAGAAGCAGCGCAATCCGCAGCTGGAAGAACTGGCCCGCACGCTCGCCCAGCAGGTCACGCTCAACCTGGCGCCGCTGATGCGTAGCGAAACGCCCGACGAAAAGCGGATTAGCCAGCTGCTGGATCAGCTTACCCATAAAAGCCGGATCCTCGACGCCGGCGTATATGACGAACAGGGCGACCTGGTGGCGCGTTCCGGCGAAAGCGTCGAGGTACGCGATCGGCTGGCGCTGGACGGTAAAAAAGCCGGCGGCTACTTCAACCAGCAAATCGTCGAACCTGTTGAGGGTAAAAACGGCCCGCTCGGCTACCTGCGCCTGACGCTGGATACCCATACCCTGGCCACCGAAGCGCAGCAGGTCGATAATACCACCAATATCCTGCGTCTGATGCTGCTGCTATCTCTGGCCATCGGCGTCGTCCTGACGCGCACCCTGCTGCAGGGTAAACGTACCCGCTGGCAGCAATCGCCTTTCCTGCTCACCGCCAATAAGCCGGTGCAGGATGAAGATAAAGATGAATCAGAATAAGGAAATCGCCATGTCCACGCTGCGCCTGCTGCTCTCCGACTCTTACGACCCTTGGTTCAATCTGGCGGTTGAGGAGTCTATTTTTCGCCAGATGCCCGCGACTCAACGGGTGCTGTTTCTGTGGCGCAATGCCGATACGGTGGTCATTGGCCGCGCGCAGAACCCGTGGAAAGAGTGCAACACCCGACGTATGGAAGAAGATAACGTGCGCCTGGCCCGTCGCAGCAGCGGCGGCGGCGCGGTATTCCACGATCTGGGCAATACCTGCTTTACCTTTATGGCCGGCAAACCGGAGTACGATAAAACCGTTTCCACAAATATCGTGCTGACGGCGCTGAATGCGCTGGGCGTAGCGGCGGAAGCCTCGGGCCGCAACGATCTGGTGGTCAAAACCGCCGAAGGCGACCGCAAGGTCTCCGGTTCCGCCTATCGCGAAACGATGGATCGCGGCTTTCACCACGGTACGCTGCTGCTGAACGCCGATTTAAGCCGCCTGGCCAACTACCTCAATCCCGATAAGAAGAAGCTGCAGGCCAAAGGCATTACCTCCGTGCGCGGACGGGTAGCCAATCTGGTCGAGCTGCTGCCGGGCATTACCCATCAGCAGGTTTGCGAAGCGATTCAGGAGGCGTTCTTCGCCCATTACGGCGAGCGCGTGGAGGCCGAAGTGATCTCTCCGGAGAAAATGCCGGACCTGCCGAATTTTGCCGCGACCTTTGCCCGCCAGAGCAGCTGGGAGTGGAACTTTGGCCAGGCTCCGGCCTTCAGCCATCTGCTGGATGAACGTTTTACCTGGGGCGGCGTAGAGCTCCATTTCGACGTCGAAAAAGGCCATATCACGCGCACGCAGATTTTTACCGACAGCCTCAACCCGGCGCCGCTGGAAGCGCTGGCCGCCAGGCTGCAGGGATGCCTCTACCGCGCGGATATGCTGCAGCAGGAGTGCGATGCATTACTCGTGGATTTCCCGGAGCAGGAGAAAGCGCTGCGGGAGCTCTCGGCATGGATTGCCGGCGCGGTACGCTAACGTGCGGTCACCCCGGCCCTCTCCCATAGGGAGAGGGCGGAAGAGATGATTACTCTTTATCGCCCAGCAGAACGGATTCCAGCGCGATTTTAATCATGTCGTTGAAGGTCGTCTGACGTTCAGCGGAGCTGGTCTGCTCGTGGGTACGGATGTGGTCGGAGACCGTGCAGATGGTCAGCGCTTTCGCACCAAATTCCGCCGCGACGCCGTAGATGCCGGCCGCTTCCATTTCCACGCCCAGGATGCCGTATTTTTCCATCACGTCGAACATTTCGCCGCCGTCCGGCGCATAGAACAGGTCAGCGGAGAAAATGTTGCCCACGCGAGCGTCAACGCCCAGCGCTTTTGCCGCGTCAACCGCGTTACGCACCATGCCAAAGTCGGCAATCGCCGCAAAGTCGTGGTCCTTAAAACGCATACGGTTAACTTTAGAGTCGGTGCAGGCACCCATGCCGATAACCACATCGCGCAGCTTAACGTCCATACGCACCGCGCCGCAGGAGCCGACGCGAATGATTTTTTTGACGCCGAAGTCGGTGATCAGCTCTTTTGCGTAAATGGAGCAGGAGGGGATCCCCATGCCGTGACCCATAACGGAAATTTTGCGGCCTTTGTAGGTACCGGTGAAGCCCAGCATACCGCGCACGTTATTCACTTCGCGGACATCTTCAAGGAACGTTTCTGCAATGTGCTTCGCGCGCAGCGGGTCGCCAGGCATCAGCACAACGTCAGCGAAATCGCCCATTTCTGCGTTAATGTGTGGAGTAGCCATCGTTAAATCCTTCTGAATGTTTTACCTGATGGCGGCTATGCCTAATCAGGTCGACAAAAAAGGCCCGGCGAGCGAGGCTCACCGGGCAAATAATCACAGCATGTTTTTGCCGTATTCCATCGGAGACGTACCGAAGTACGTTGCCAGGGTCTGGCCAATATCGGCGAAGGTTTCGCGGTGACCCAGCGAACCCGGCTTCACTTTCGGGCCATAGATCAGCACCGGAATGTGCTCGCGGGTATGGTCGGTACCGGTCCAGGTCGGGTCGCAGCCGTGGTCGGCGGTCAGGATCAGAATGTCATCCTCCCCGACCAGTTCCATCAGCTCCGGCAGACGGCGGTCGAACAGCTCCAGCCCTGCGGCATAGCCTGCAACGTCGCGGCGGTGGCCCCAGGAAGAGTCGAAGTCCACGAAGTTGGTGAAGACGATGGTCTCGTCTCCCGCTTCTTTCATCTCTTTGATGGTGGCGTCAAACAGCGCATCCAGGCCGGTCGCCTTCACTTTTTTGGTAATGCCGCAGTTGGCATAGATATCGGCGATTTTACCGACCGAAACCACCTGGCCCTTTTTCTCGTCGACCAGCTTCTGTAGCACCGTCGGCGCCGGCGGCTCAACGGCCAAATCGTGGCGATTACCGGTGCGCTGGAAGTGACCGGCTTTGTCGCCGATAAACGGACGCGCGATAACGCGACCGATGTTGTAGCCGCCTTCGGTCAGCTCTTCACGCGCGATTTCACACAGCTCGTACAGCTTATCGAGACCAAAGGTCTCTTCATGACAGGCAATCTGGAATACCGAGTCAGCGGAGGTATAGAAAATCGGCTTGCCGGTTTTCATATGCTCTTCGCCCAGCTGGTCGAGGATAACGGTACCGGAAGAATGGCAGTTGCCGAGGTAGCCCGGCAGGTTTGCGCGCTTAACCAGTTTATCCAGAAGTTCCTGCGGGAAGCTGTTTTCATGCTCGGGGAAATAGCCCCAGTCAAACAGAACCGGCACGCCGGCGATTTCCCAGTGGCCTGACGGGGTGTCTTTACCGGAAGAGAGCTCATGCGCCCATGCGTAGGCGCCGATAACGTCCGCGCTGCCGTCCATACCGGCGGCAATTTTACCGGTAGAACCCTCATGGGCTTTAACCAGCCCCAGACGGGTCAGATTCGGTAGATTGAGCGGGCCTTTGCGGCCGTTGTCAGCCTCGCCTTTGGCGCAGGCTTCTGCAATATGGCCCATGGTGTCTGAACCGACGTCGCCAAAGCGATCGGCGTCTTCAGTCGCACCGATGCCGAATGAGTCCAGCACCATAATAAATGCACGTTTCATATTATTCTCCGTACCTTTTGCGCTGCAAAAAAGCGATCAGATCAGTATATAACTATTCGGTGATACGACGATAGACCGTCGGCGTCATTTCAGGCGCTTTATCGTCAAGTTTAATGGCCGCTTTCACGGCTTTGGCCGCTTCCTGCCAGCTGTTTTCATCTTTAGCATGGATAACCGCCAGCGGCTGCTGCGCGTCGATACGCGCGCCGAGGCGAACCACGTCGGTGAAACCGACGCTGTAATCAATCAGATCCGATGCCTGACGGCGACCGCCGCCCATTGACACCACCGCCATGCCCAGCGCGCGGGTGTCCATTTCGGCGACAAACCCTTCGCCTTCGGCATAGACGGCTTTGCTCAGCATCGCGGCCGGCAGATACTTATCGTAGTTTTCCACGAAGTCGTTCGGCCCTTTTTGCGCCGCCACCATCCGGCCGAAGACTTCTGCGGCTTTACCGTTATCCAGCACCGCCTGTAGCTTCGCCCGCGCGTCTGCGTCATTCTGCGCCAGCTTGCCGGAAATCAGCATCTCGACGCACAGCGCCATCGTCACCTCAAGCAGCCGCGGATTGCGGTACTCGCCGGTGAGGAACTGCACGGCTTCACGCACTTCCACCGCATTACCGGCGCTGGAAGCCAGCACCTGGTTCATATCGGTTAACAGCGCGGTCGTCCGCACGCCGGCGCCGTTGGATACCCCGACGATCGCTTCGGCCAGCGCGGCGGAAAGCTCATAAGTAGGCATAAAGGCGCCGCTGCCGACTTTGACATCCATCACCAGCGCGTCCAGGCCTTCCGCCAGCTTCTTGGCGAGAATGGAGGCGGTGATCAGCGGGATAGAGTCCACCGTTGCGGTGATATCGCGCGTGGCGTAAAAACGTTTGTCCGCCGGCGCCAGAGAGCTGGTCTGCCCGATAATCGCGACGCCGACATCTTTAATGATTTCACGGAAGCGGCTATCGTCCGGGAAAATATCGAACCCAGGAATCGCTTCCAGCTTGTCGAGCGTACCGCCGGTGTGCCCGAGACCGCGCCCCGAGATCATCGGGACATAGCCGCCGCAGGCCGCAACCATCGGCCCCAGCATCAGCGAGGTCACATCGCCTACGCCGCCGGTGGAGTGTTTATCGACGATGGGGCCATTAAGGTTAAGATGCTTCCAGTTCAGAACGGTTCCTGAATCCCGCATCGCCATGGTCAGCGAAACGCGTTCCGGCATAGACATATCGTGGAAAAAAATGGTCATCGCCAGCGCGGCGATCTGCCCTTCTGAGACGCTGTTATCGCGGATACCGTTGATGAAAAAGCGAATTTCTTCATCGCTCAGCGCATGACCATCACGTTTTTTACGAATAATTTCTTGTGCGAGAAACAAGATAACCTCCCGGGGAAAGAGTCAAAGACCAACCGCAGGCCGGACAGCATCCGGCCTTGAGGTCGGCAAATTACGTTTTAGTAGCTGCTGGCGCTCTTACCATCGCCGTGACCCAGCGCTTTCAGCAGGCTTGCCAGCAGGCTGGAGGCGCCAAAACGGTAGTGGCGAGAGTCGGCCCAGTCGGCACCGAACAGCTCATCAGCAATCGCGAGGAATTTTTTCGCGTCTTCTGCGCTACGCACGCCGCCTGCTGGCTTGAAGCCGACGCTCTGCTGAACGCCCATATCGCGGATGACCTCCAGCATGATGCGCGCGCTTTCCGGGGTCGCGTTCACCGGAACTTTACCGGTAGAGGTTTTGATGAAGTCGGCGCCGGCTTTGATGGCGATTTCAGACGCTTTACGAATCAGCGCTTCTTCTTTCAATTCGCCGGTTTCGATAATCACTTTCAGCAGCACGTTTGCTGCCGCGCAGGCTTCTTTACAGGCTTTCACCAGGTCAAAACCGACCTGTTCATTGCCCGCAATTAGCGCACGGTAAGGGAACACGACGTCAACTTCGTCAGCGCCGTAAGCGATCGCCGCGCGGGTTTCCGCCAGCGCGATATCAATATCATCGTTACCGTGCGGGAAGTTGGTCACCGTCGCGATACGAATATCCGGGGTACCTTGCTCGTTCAGCGTTTTACGCGCGATCGGGATAAAGCGCGGGTAGATGCATACTGCAGCAGTATTCCCTACCGGTGTTTTGGCCTGGTGACACAGCGCGATCACTTTTTCATTGGTGTCGTCATCATTCAGGGTGGTCAGGTCCATCAGTTTCAACGCGCGCAGGCTGCTTGCCGTTAAATCAGTCATTTCATACTCCGACGGCGTAGTGCCGTTTTAAAGTTTGTTCACCTTGCGAGTCTGTTACTATTGTAACATTCCCTCGCCGCTACACTTCGATACACATCACAGTTAATGAAAACTAATTACTAATTTGCATTACTGTATAGTGATACAAATCACATAACAAAGCCTAATCCGTGCTCTTCCAACGCCAGACTCTCTTTAAGCATAATCAGGAATCGCCACTCCGAATCAATGTTATTATTATAACACCATCAGGCAACAAGCCACGATACCGACACGGGCATTTTGTGCGAAAAAAGGCCATAAAGATCATTACATTTTGATAAATAAAGAATTATATAATGATAGGATTTTAACATTCTGAAGTGAGAACCCCACGACGGCAATGCCGCGGGGTTCTTAGCGTGCAAGAGGGCGTTACAGCGCGAGGAATACGCCCGCTATCGTGGCGCTCATCAGGTTAGACAGCGTCCCCGCCGCCACGGCCCGCATACCCAGTTGGGCAATTTCCTGACGGCGATTAGGCGCCATGCCGCCCAGTCCGCCAATCAGGATCGCAATGGATGACAGATTGGCAAAACCGCACAGGGCAAACGAGATGATGGCCTTGGTGTGAGTTGAAATCACCTGCAAACCGGCGGCAGCGACCTCGGCGTCGGCTTTCAGGTATTCACCGAAATTCATATAGGCCACAAACTCGTTGATAATCAGCTTCTGGCCGATAAACGAGCCGGCAACGGTGGCTTCATTCCACGGCACGCCAATCACCCACGCCAGCGGCGAGAAGACCCAGCCGAGGATCATTTGCAGCGACAGGTCCGGATGGTTAAACCAGCCGCCCACGCCGGAGAGAATACCGTTAACCAGGGCAATCAGCGCGATAAACGCCAGCAGCATCGCCCCGACGTTAAGCGCCAGCTGCATCCCGGAAGCCGCGCCGGACGCGGCGGCATCCAGCACGTTCGCCGGCGCCTGCGGATCGGCGTCGTTTTTGTCCATCGCCGGGTTGTCCCGGGGCTGCTCGGTTTCGGGCACGATAATCTTCGCGAACAGCAGGCCGCCCGGCGCCGCCATAAACGAAGCGGCAATCAGGTATTCCAGCGGTACGCCCATCTGCGCGTAACCGGCCAGAACGGAGCCCGCAACCGAGGCCAGGCCCCCGCACATCACGGCGAAGAGCTCGGAACGGGTCATGGTGGCGATATATGGACGCACCACCAGCGGCGCTTCGGTCTGGCCAACGAAGATGTTCGCCGTGGCAGAGAGCGATTCCGTGCGCGAGGTTTTCAGTACCGCGCGCAGCGCCCCGCCGAGAATGCGGATAACAAACTGCATGATGCCGAGGTAATAAAGCACGGCGATCAGCGATGAGAAGAAGACGATGACCGGCAGGACGCGCAGGGCAAAAACAAACCCGCCGCCGCCGAAGACTTCAAACATCTTGTCGGAAACCAGCCCGCCAAAGATAAAGCCGATCCCTTCATTGCCGTAAGCAATCACGTTGGCAACGCCGTTCGACATGGCCAGCAGCGCGGTGCGCCCGGCCGGCACGTAGAGAATTAACGCGCCGATCCCCACCTGGATAATCCAGGCGCCGAGGACGGTACGCAGGTTGATGGCTTTTCGATTACTGGAGAGGAGCACAGCGATGGCTAACAGCACCACCATGCCGATAAGTCCCATGATAATTTGCATACAGAGTCCCTGTGTATTGAGAGTTCAGCCTTAAAACCCCGCGATTATAACGGCATGAAACCATCATGCTCATTTCAGCTCACACATTTTAAGCAAAACAATGAGATAAAAAGGCAGGAATGAGACACAGGTCACTCAACAAAGCGCTGCGGAAGCGCAAAAAGCGCATTTGTATTATCAATCAGGGTATTCGCTATCTCTTCCGCGGGCTCCGGGCGTAGTTCACATAAGGTGGAGAAGACGCGAGCCGCCCGTTCTGGCCTGTTCGGCTGCCCCTGGAAACCGTTCAACGGCATATCCGGCGCATCGGTCTCCAGCAGCAGCGCCGAAAGCGGCAGCTGCGCGATCACATCGCGGGTCTTACTGGCGCGCGGATAGGTAATGGTGCCGCCAACGCCAATCTTGTAGCCCAGCTGCACAAATCGCTCCGCCTGCTGAAGGCTACCGGCAAAACCGTGCACTACGCCGGTTCGCGGTAAAGCGTGCTTTTTCAGCAGCATCGCCAGCTTGTCGTGAGTGCGTCTTGAGTGGAGGATCGCCGGCAAATCGTAGCGTTTCGCCAGCCGCATCTGCGCCTCAAATACAGAAACCTGACGTGCAAATTGCGGATCTTCCCGATAGAGATCGAGACCGATCTCCCCAACCGCGACCAGCTTAGCGTCGCGTTTCGCCAGGCAGGCTTCAAGCCGTTCAAGACTCTCTGCGCTATGCCGTTCAATCGCTATCGGATGGAGGCCTAAGGCGGCGTAGAGCTCATCATATTTCTCCGCCAGCGCTAACACGCGGGCGAAGTTATCCGCTTCTGTCGCAGGTACCACGATCTGCGTCACGCCAGCCTCCGTCGCCCGGGCAATGCTGGCGCTTTCGTCGCCGGTGAAAGGGGGAAAATCGAAATGGCAGTGGGTATCAATAAATCGTAGGGTCACGCCAGGTCCTCATTTTCAAAGCTGGCATCATTGGCCTGCACCGCCGCGATGACCGGCGCCTGAGGGATCTCATTGGCCACCGGCGCTGGCGGAATAACGACCGTTTTCGGTACCGCAATACGCGGCGCATGGCGCAGCAGCGGCGGTCTGTCGGCCAGCAGTTTACCGACGGTAGCGAGAAAGTAGCGCCCGCACTGGCGTCCGGTCTTGTAGTCCTCCAGCAACGCCGGAAGACGGCTGCCTAACGCCATACTCCTCAACGGCTTCTGCGGATAAATTTCCAGAATTCTCAGCTTACCCGGCGGTTTTTCAATGAACTCTTGCGTGGAGCGATAGGTGGTTTCGTGATGCTGCACCAGATTCACAAACGGCTGCAGACTACTTTCGCCAAGCCAGCGCTCCATCCGTTTAAACCACTGCGGCGTGTAGTACATCTGGGACGGAACGGTGCGGATCACCACGATGGTTTGCGCCCCTCGGCGGGCCGCTTCCTGTACGGGGATCGCATCGCTGACGCCGCCGTCAAGATAGCTCACGCCATCCAGCAGCACGCCGCTGCGGTAAAAACCGGGAATGGCGCTGGAGGCGCGAATCAGGTCAAGCCAGGTCTGCTGAGTGGGGGAAAAGTAGTTTGGCGTGTAATCATCGCCGCGACAGGCGCACATCCAGAACTCTTTTCCCTGAGCAAAACAATCTTCAGCATAGGCCATCGCCAGCGGCATCTTTTTCGAGGTGGTGTCGACCAGCCAGTCAAGATCGATAAGATTCCCGCCGCGCACAAAACGCATCGGGTCGAAAAACTCGCGGGCGGTGGTGTAGCGGGTGATCACTTTGCGGGCATAGCCGGGCTGGTTGCACAGATAGGCCGAGAGATTTTGCGCCCCGGCAGAGGTACCGAACATCATGTCGAACGGGTTGAATCCCGCGCGCATAAATTCGTCCAGTACCCCGGCGGTAAAAATCCCTCTCTGCCCCCCGCCTTCGCACACCAGTGCGAGCCTGCCCGGCTGGAAGGGTTTAACAGATAACGGCGTAATGTTGCCCAACGTAACGGGAATTCGCTGCCCCACCCTGCTTTCCTGTCTGGCTTATTATAAAAACAAAGGTAACGCAATTTTTAACGCCCTGAAACTGAGAAAGCCAGTCACATTGACTGGCTTTATGTAAGACGGTATTTCACGCGTTAACGTCTAGGGACGCCGACGGCCGGTGAACAGGCTGACCAGGAACAGGATAATACCGACAACGAAGACAATTTTCGCAGCCCAGGCAGCGGTACCCGCCAGGCCACCAAAGCCCAGAGCGGCGGCAATTAACGCGATCACCAGAAAAATAATGCCCCATCTAAACATACGTCTCTCCTTACCATAGTTAATGACGGTCGATTTTCTGCGCACTCAGGCCGCGCATACACAACCCTGTGGTGCTACACATCCTGCGGAAAGACCGCAGAATAAATTTTTTTAGTGAATAGATTTATTTGACGCTAAGGTCATTCTTCACGCTTTTGACGCCGGAAACGGCTTTCGCAATACCTTCCGCCCGCTCCGACTGCTTACTGGACTCTACCGTACCGGATAAATGTACAACGCCATCGGTGGTCTCAACCTTCACGTTACGCGACGGAACGATATCGTCAGCCAGTAATTTCGCTTTGATCTCGCTGGTCACCGCCGTGTCGCCGGCGTAGCCCTTCAGCGAAGCAGATTTTTCGTTCTGTACGCTAAGCTTGTCGTTAACGGAGGTCACGCCTTCAACCGCTTTCGCTACGCTAAGCGCCTGCTTATGCTGCTCTGAACTGTCAACCGTACCGCTTAACGTGACGACTTTGTTTTCAGTTTTCACAGAGATATCGGTGCTGCGAATATCTTTATGATCGATCAGCGCCGCTTTCACCCTGGCGGTGATGGTGCTGTCGTCCATAAAATTCCCGACTTTGTTCATCGAATTATCGACGGCTTGCCCGGCATTGCTTGCTGCAGATTTTGCGCTATCTGCGGTCGAGTTTTCCGCATACGCCGAAGCGCTGATTATTGCTGAGCCCAGGAAGAGGGCCAGGAGTGTCTTGCCGCTCTTAAGTTTTGTCATCGTTGTTCCTCGTTATATCTAAGCAGGTAAAGCAAAATAAGTAGTCTATTAAGCCAGGATTCCAAAAATTACTTATTAAATGTAGTAGATACGCGGAAGAGTGCGGCATTAACGGGTAAAAAAGCGCGCAAAACGGTAAGAATTAAGAACTTTCCAGAAAGGGCAATCCGAGGGGAAAATGGCGTGGAGCGCGGCGAAAACCGCGCTCCGGAGAGGATTAGTGCTCGCGGGTTTTACGGAACTGGACGTCAGGGTAACGTTCCTGCGTCAGGTTCAGGTTAACCATGGTCGGGGCGATATAAGTCAGGTTATCGCCGCCATCCAGCGCCAGCTGAATTTCGTTCTTACGCTTAAACTCTTCGAATTTCTTCGCGTCGCTGCATTCCACCCAGCGTGCGGTCGCGACGTTGACGGACTCGTAAATCGCCTCAACGTTGTACTCGCTCTTCAGGCGAGCAACAACCACATCAAACTGCAGCACACCCACCGCGCCAACGATCAGATCGTTATTGGCGATCGGACGGAACACCTGCACCGCTCCCTCTTCAGAGAGCTGAACCAGCCCTTTCAGCAGCTGTTTCTGCTTGAGCGGATCTTTCAGGCGAATGCGGCGGAACAGTTCCGGGGCGAAGTTCGGGATACCGGTGAACTTCATCATTTCACCCTGGGTGAAGGTATCGCCAATCTGAATGGTGCCGTGGTTATGCAGACCCAGGATATCGCCCGGATACGCCTCTTCCACATGCGAACGGTCGCCGGCCATAAAGGTCAGCGCGTCGGAGATCACCACGTCCTTGCCGATACGCACCTGGCGCATCTTCATACCCTTCTCGTACTTACCGGAAACCACGCGCATAAAGGCCACGCGGTCGCGGTGTTTCGGGTCCATGTTGGCCTGAATTTTAAAGACGAAGCCGGTGAACTTCTCCTCCGCGGCCTCCACGGTGCGGGTGTCGGTTTTGCGCGGCATCGGCGCGGGCGCCCACTCCACTAAACCGTCCAGCATATGATCGACGCCAAAGTTACCCAGCGCGGTGCCGAAGAATACCGGCGTAATTTCGCCCGCCAGGAACAGCTCTTTATCGAATTCGTTAGACGCGCCCTGCACCAGCTCCAGCTCATCGCGCAGCTGCTGCGCCAGGTCTTCACCCACCGCGGCATCAAGCTCCGGGTTATCCAGCCCCTTCACGATGCGCACTTCCTGGATGGTGTGGCCTTTACCGGTCTGATACAGGTAGGTTTCATCTTTATAAAGATGGTAAACGCCCTTGAACAGTTTGCCGCAGCCAATCGGCCAGGTGATCGGCGCGCAGCCGATTTTCAGCTCGTTTTCCACTTCATCCAGCAACTCCATCGGATCGCGGATGTCGCGGTCGAGTTTGTTCATGAACGTCAGGATCGGCGTATCGCGCAGACGGGTGACTTCCATCAGCTTACGGGTACGATCCTCGACGCCTTTCGCGGCATCGATAACCATCAGGCAGCAGTCCACCGCCGTCAGGGTACGGTAGGTATCCTCGGAGAAGTCTTCGTGGCCCGGGGTGTCGAGCAGGTTAACCAGGCAGTCGTGATACGGGAACTGCATCACGGACGTGGTGATGGAGATACCGCGCTGCTTTTCCATCTCCATCCAGTCAGATTTCGCATGCTGGCTGGAGCCGCGACCTTTCACCGTTCCGGCGGTCTGAATAGCCTGTCCGAATAACAGCACCTTTTCAGTAATGGTCGTTTTACCGGCATCCGGGTGAGAAATAATGGCAAAAGTGCGGCGCTTGGCCACCTCCTGCAAATAAGGAGACAACGTCATAATTCAATCTTCTTAGTAAACGCGGCAACGCGCCGCGCATGTTGAATACGAAAAAATTGCGGCTATTTTACCCATCAATGGGGGGGAGGCAATCAGTGTTTACACAGGAGTTGCTCCAGTTCGCTTAAAGAGGTGACCGTCCAGTCCGCGCGGAGGTCCGCGGGCAGTTCGCGCTGATGGGGGTTGAACCAGCAGGTCGCCAGCCCGGCATTCACGCCGCCGCGAATATCCGATTCCGCCGTATCGCCAACCATCAGCACCCGCGAACGATCGGGATTGCCCGCCTGCGCCAGCGCATAGTCGAAAATACGCGCATCCGGCTTAGCCACCCCAACCTCTTCGGAAATAATGAGCAAATCAAAGTGATCGCGCAGTCCGGTACGTTCAAGACGCGTCTGCTGCAGTGAGGTAAAACCGTTGGTGATGATGCCCATTTTTACCTTCCCCTGCAGCGAATCAAGCAGCGATACCGCTCCCGGCAGCGGCGAGCAGATCTCCGCCATCGCGTTCATAAACGCGGCGTTCAGCTCGCCGGGAGGGACGTTCAGGCGTTCCGCCCAACCGTCAAAGCGCTGATGCTGCAGCTGAAGAGAGGTAATGGCGCCGTTTTGATAATCCACCCATAGCGGCTTATTCACGGCCTGGTAGTCCTGAAAATCCTCTGCGGAGAACGTCACGCTATAGTCGAGAAACATCCGCTGTAGGCCGCTAAATGAGTCAAACGTAAATAACGTTTCGTCGGCATCAAAGAAAATCCAGTCCCACTTCATCGTATCACCTTGTCTTACATACTGATTGGCAGTGCCATTATGATGGCGTCCTCACGTCCGTCGACCGTGGGGTAATAGTTGCGGCGAATCGTCGCCTCGTTAAAGCCTAAGCTTTCATAGAGCGCGATGGCGGCGACGTTAGACGCGCGCACCTCCAGCCACAGCGTGACGACGCCGCGTTTTTCAACTTCATCAATCACCCGTTCCAGCAGCGCCCTGCCCAGACCGCGACGCTGGAAAGCGGGGTCGACGGCAATATTGAACAGCGTCGCTTCGTCGAGCACGATTTGCGTAATGGCAAAGGCCGCCATCACGCCGTCCACGGACAGTTGAAGATTCAGATAGCGCTCGCCCTGATTACTGGCAAACGTCTGTTCGCTCCACGGAAAAGCGTGGGCGCGCGTTTCAATTTGCCAGGCGCGGGGCAAATCAGCCGGGTTGAGGGTAGAAATCGTGTTCATGTGCGCAAATCTGTTGCCAGAGCGCCATGCGAGCAGGCGTGCTGGTCTGAAGTTCATCGAAAGCGGGCGTGGAAAGCTGTGCGCCCGCCAGCAGCAGCGGCGCGTCGGTGCCCAGCCGCCAGCTATTACAGCGTGCGTCCTGAGGCAGCATCGCAACGCGTTCAGGCGTCAGCTGCATCACCTGCTCCGGCATCAGGGCCAGCGCGCGCAGAATATCGCTGATAAGCGGTTCGGTCAGCGATGGCGGTTCTTCCGCCACCATCACCAGACGAATGTGTCCAGGAAGCGAGATAGCGATTTCACCCTGTAACGCCCCAGGACGACGTAGCGACCACTGGGTGATGCCCAGCTGCTGTAATTGCCAGTCTCGTCGGGATGTCATAGCGAAACACTCCTGTTAATTAAGCGCGCAATATAGCAAATCCGTCGTATCTGCGCCAACAAACTACGCGGCGGTCGGAGCGCATCCCGCCGCCAACAAAGAGGCAGGCCGAAAGATAACGTGTATAATCGGCGCCAGTCTTAATGAAGGAGTGTTTCATGTCCGCTTTTACCCCGGCAAGTGAAGTCTTGCTGCGCCACAGTGATGATTTCGAGTCCGCCCGCGTTCTGTTTGCCGGTGACCTGCAGGATGACCTGCCCGCACGTCTGGACACGGCCGCCAGCCGCGCCCATACCCAGCAGTTCCACCACTGGCAGGTACTGAGCCGCCAGATGGGCGAAAATGCCCGCTATAGCCTGGTCGCAGAGGCCGGCGATGTCGCCGATTGCGATACGCTGATTTACTACTGGCCAAAGAACAAACCGGAAGCGCAGTTTCAGCTGATGAATCTGCTGTCCCTGCTGCCGGTCGGTATTGATATTTTCGTGGTTGGCGAAAACCGCAGCGGCGTGCGCAGCGCCGAGCAGATGCTGGCGGAATATGCGCCGCTGACTAAAGTCGACAGCGCGCGCCGCTGTGGGCTGTATCACGGTCGTCTGGAAAAACAGCCGACCTTCGATCCCGAGCAATTCTGGGGCGAGTATCCGCTGGAAAATCTGACGATTAAAACGCTGCCGGGCGTCTTCAGCCGCGATGGCCTGGATGTCGGTAGCCAGCTGCTGCTTTCCACGCTGACGCCGCATACCAAAGGTAAAGTGCTTGATGTCGGCTGCGGCGCTGGCGTGCTGGCAACCGTGCTGGCCAGCCACTCGCCTAAAGTCCGCCTCTCGTTGTGCGACGTCAGCGCCCCGGCAGTTGAAGCCAGTCGCGCCACGCTGGCCGCTAACGGCATCGAAGGGGAAGTGTTCGCCAGCAACGTGTTCTCTGAAGTGAACGGCCGCTTCGACATGATTATCTCCAACCCGCCTTTCCACGATGGTCTACAGACCAGCCTGGAGGCCGCGCAAACGCTGATTCGCGGCGCTGTTCGTCATTTGAACAGCGGTGGCGAGCTGCGCATCGTCGCTAACGCCTTCCTGCCCTATCCGAACGTGCTGGATGAGATCTTCGGCTTCCATGAAGTGATTGCCCAAACGGGCCGCTTTAAGGTCTACCGGACGGTGATGACCCGTCAGGCGAAGAAATAATCCTGCGTTTTTTCGGCGCCAGCAGACGCTGGTCGCCGATGTTTTTCCTCTCTGACCGTCCATTTTTGCAACAATCAATCCAACTGATACAATTAACTATTGACGAATAGCTGAAAACCACTAGAATGCGCCTCCGTGGTAACGATACTTTCATAGTGTCGATGGTATGCGAAGGTGGCGGAATTGGTAGACGCGCTAGCTTCAGGTGTTAGTGTCCTTACGGACGTGGGGGTTCAAGTCCCCCCCCTCGCACCAATATTCTTACCCTTCCGTTTTATCCCATCAGCTTCAAATTCATTATTACCAGCATCATCCCACTGACCAGCGCCACGCATGATGGCAGCAGAACAAAGTGCCTTAGCTGACGGTGCCAAATCATCACCGCTGACATGAGCATTCCCAGCGTCACCAATCCGCGCCAGGCATCTACCGACAAATCGGCAAACCCGAGGACGGCAATCAGTACGCCAGGGATTAACACGCCCCATCCACTCCCTAAAGTTCGCTGCAACATGTTTTCGCCTCTCACAACGATAATGATAACCAATATCATATGTTAATTTTTATCATTTGTCATCCCAGGGAAATAGCGCGTCCTTATTCTTTACGTTTGTGGTAATGACATACATTCATGAAGGTGATAAATTAAGCGGCAAAAAATAATATATTAAATTATCTGATTATTTCGTAAAAACCTTATTTTGCGCACTGTTTTTTATTATTCACTTCAAACTAACATCACATTGAATTTTAACGATTAATAATGACAACTCCGACATGACTGCACAATCCTGGCGCTCCCATTACGAACAGAAATATCAGTATTCCTTACGGCTATTTTTACTGCTTAATTTAGTTTCATCCGTCTTATCCCTTGTCAGCCCGCTCTTTACCGTCATCACTTTTACATTACCCTGTTTTCTGATAGTTGCCTGCAGCACGGTCCTGCTGCTATGGCACTGTAAATTCTCTCAGCACAAAATAAATATTCCGGTTATTTCTCTGCTATTTGGCCTGCTTTGGGCGTGGCACGTTGCGCTAAAAGCAATGGTGATGGGGCCGCCGCATTTTAACTACCTGGTGATCGCCTTATTAAGCGTGTTATTTATTGGCACCATTGCTTTTTCCAGCAATATCATTGGCTTTACTTTGCACTCTTTACCCACATACCTTATCTGCCTGATTCTTGGCGGAGGAGAACAATGGCTGCGCATGTCCTGGTGCTTTCTGTTGCCTATTGCCGGTATCACCCTGCAAAGCCTTATTCAGAAACGCAGCGATGTATTCACGCAGGGGCTCATGGATAAGCTGCTGAAGGAACGCAATACCCTTAACGATCTCAGTATGTTGGATCCGCTTACCGGTTTGTATAATCGCCGGGGCTTACAAAACCGGCTGGACACCATTCTTTCTCTCGACGGCGCCGGGCATTACGTTCTGCTACTGGACATTGATCATTTCAAAGCCTACAACGACCACTACGGGCATATGATGGGCGACCAGGCTTTGATTCAGGTCTCCGCCGCCATTCGTAACGCCGTGCGCTCGCGCGACATCGTTGCCCGCTTTGGCGGCGAGGAGTTTATGGTGCTGTTGACCAGCAGCAGTGCGGAAAACGCCCTTCAGGCCGCAGAGCGCATCCGCCAGCGGGTCTACGATCTGAAAATCCCGCATATGTTTAATGAAAGCGTCGCGACCAACGTGACCATCAGTATCGGCATGACGCCGCTGATGGATGCGGATATCGACAGCGCGCTGAAACGGGCGGACAACGCGCTCTACGAAGCCAAAAATATGGGACGTAACATTATTCTCACCAGCTAGGCCTTTACCGCGCGGCAGGCGTCACCGCGCGGACAAATCTCTTGCCAAGCCGGTGCCGCGGCATTAGTATCAGAAATCATTATCATTTAGATTTGTATCTGGCACCCGATGGCTTACCGTTCACTTGCATTCAACAATGAGATCATCTGGCGGGCTCCGCTCCCTTCGGCTGAGCGTGAACTGGCGAACGCAATACGGGACAAGATTACCGCGTTACGTCCGCATCTGCTGGATTTTATCCGTCTGAATGAAGAAGCCCCTCACCATGCCCTCACCCTGGCTGAGTGGTCGCAGCCCGCGACGCTGAGTTCGTTAATCGCGACGTATTCTGACCATATTTATCGCAACCAGCCCGGGCAAGCCCGTGAGCAAAAACCGCTGCTATCCCTCTGGGCACAATGGTACATCGGTTTACTGGTGCCCCCTTTAATGCTGGCGCTGTTGAGTGAAGAACGCGCCGTTAGCCTGGCGCCGGAGCATTTTCGCGTCGAGTTTCATGAAACAGGCCGTGCCGCCTGTTTCTGGATTGATATCCATTCAGCAGGTACTTCCTCGGCAGAATCCGCTCAGTCCCGGATGGAAAAGCTGGTCACCACCGCTTTGCAACCCGTGGTGCAGGCGCTTGAAGCCACTGGCGATATCAATGGCAAACTTATCTGGAGCAATACGGGTTATTTGATTAACTGGTATCTTGGGGAAATGAGAACCCTGGTCGGAGATGAAAAAGTAGCCGCGCTGCGTCAGCTCTTCTTCTTCAACAAACAGCTATCAGGCGGTGAGGATAACCCGCTGTGGCGTACGGTGGTTTTACGTGAAGGGCAGCTCGTGCGCCGCACCTGCTGCCAGCGCTATCGCCTGCCGGACGTACAGCAGTGCGGGGACTGTACGCTGAAATAATCGATGGTGAAAACAAACGGGCGGCTATTCAGCCGCCCGTTTGTTTTTATGCCGTTTGCTGACTCTCTTCCGCCATGCGCTGCGCCTCTTCGGCCTCCTGCGCGAGCAGCTGTTTCTCGTACACCTTGAAGAACGGGAAGTAGATAATCGCCGAAACGCAGGCCAGGACGACCACCAGAATCGCCGCCCGGAAATCCCACCCCAGCGCCCACGCGCCGCCAATCGGCGCCGGAGCAGTCCACGGTACAACCGAAATCACCCGGCCGATAAGATCCAGCTTCATTGCCGCCCAGGCCAGTACGGCGTTAACCATCGGCGCCAGCAGGAAGGGAATAAAGAATACCGGGTTCATCACGATAGGGGTGCCAAAAATAACCGGCTCGTTGATGTTAAACAGGCTTGGCACCACGCTCAGACGGCCAATCGAACGCAGATGCGCGGAGCGGCTGCGCAGATAGCAGAATACCAGCCCCATCGTCGCCCCTGAACCGCCAATCACAATAAAGAATGTCCAGAACGCTTCCATAAAGATATGCGGCAGCGGAGCCCCCTGAGCCAGGGCCTGCTGGTTCATGCCGAGGTTAGTGAGCCAGAACATTTGCAGCATGCCGGAAACAATGGCCGCACCGTGGATCCCCGCAAACCACAGCAGGTGGCCCACCAGAACCGCCAACAAAATTGCGGGTAAGGAGTCCGCTGCGGAAACCAGCGGCTTAAAGATAGCCATAATCGCCTGAGGGATCAGCATATCGAAATGATGCTGAATAAGCAGGCTCAGGGGATAGAGCGTCAGGACGACAACCAGTACCGGGATCAACAGATCAAACGAGTTTTTGATCATCGGCGGCACCTGATCCGGCAAGCGAATACCGATATTATGCGCCTTCAGGAAGCGCATCATTTCAACGCAGTAGACCGCCACCAGAATCGCCGTAAATATGCCCGTTCCTCCCAGGCTATCTACCGGCAGGTTGCCGTTCGTTTTTGGCGCCGCCACCAGCAGGAAGGCCATGATCGACAGCATGGCGCACATAAAGGGGTCGAGCTGATTGGTTTTTTCGTAATGCTTGCCGAGGTTATAGGCGATCGCGGCGCAAATGTAGATCGACATAATGCCCATCGTCATATCGAACGGCGTCAGAATTCGTCCTTCAAACTCTTTTGCCAGATCCAGCCAGGCGCGGGCAAATCCCCATGTGGTATCCGGTGAAAACGGCGGATACGCAAATACCAGCAGAAAAGAGCCGACAATCATAAACGGCATGGCGGAGATAAAACCGTCGCGGATTGCCATAACGTGGCGCTGAGACGAGATGCGTCCAGCGACAGGGCTGATGTAATTTTCTACGAAGCGAAATATCAGATTAAATGCAGCATGGTTAGCAGACATAGCAGCCCTCCTGACAGGCTAGATGAACAGGCCCAACAACGATTATCTTGCCGTTATGATGAACCCGCTTCGGCGAGGGAGTTACCCAATCGGGTAGCCTGCTGGCCTGACTGCTCAACCAGGTTCGATTCATCTTCGGCTCTTTGTTATAGGTGACGCAGGGAAGTTACCTTGTCAGTATTCCTGTCTCCGTGAATAACCGCAACCGGTTACAGTAACCGGTTGCGGTGAATGTGAAGGAGATCCAGAAATTAAAAAGAATCTTGATTCTCTACCATGGATATTTACACTTTGCGAAGCTTGTGACAGATTTTTAACAAGCCTTAATCAGGAGATTCCAATGAGTCTGCAGTCCGTGCGGCAGTTTTTTACTGACCACGCCCCCGATATCGAAATCATCGAACTTACTCAGAGCACGGCCACGGTAGCGTTAGCCGCAGCGGCGCATAACGTTGAACCCGGGCAAATCGCCAAGACCCTGTCTTTAAAAATAAAAGAAAGGGTTGTTCTCGTTGTCGCGAAAGGCGATGCGCGCCTGGATAATAAAAAGCTAAAGGAAGCCTTTGGCGCTAAAGCCCGTATGCTAAGCAGCGATGAGGTCATTACGCTAACGGGACACCCCATTGGCGGCGTCTGCCCATTTGGCCTGGAAGTTCCGCTGGCTGTGTACTGCGATATCTCACTGAGGCAGTACCCGGAAGTGCTGCCAGCAGCAGGTTCAATATATAGCGCCGTTCGTATTTCACCTGAACGGTTGGCGCAGCTGACTGATGCTAAGTGGATTGACGTGTGTCTTTAACAGACCGCTGAGGTTACTGAGCAAGGCGCATCACCGTGGCATCATCATTATTCGCCGACAGGCGCATGAGTATGTCTGCCGCGCTCAGTAGTCCCATATCAGAACTGACGCCGAGCTTGGTCATGGCGTTAAACTTATGGGCCCGAATCGTTTTGATATTGCGTTCCAGCTGCGTCGCTATTTCCGGCAACGAGTAGCCATAAGACATATATCGCAGGATGGTATGTTCCGTTGGGCTCAAAAGTTGGCTATAGATACTCTGCTTTTGGCTTAACGAGCTCTCATTCGCCGGATAGCTACGATCGAGAAGCTGAAGCAAGCACTCCTGCAGCTGTAGCCGACAGGCCGATTTATTCAAAATACCGTGTAAGCGAGAAGGCGTCAGATGGCTGACCAAACGCATTTCCGCTTCATCATTAGCTAAGATAATTCTTTGCGTGTCGGGACAATAACGCGCGATCTCATGGAGAAAGAGCAAGCTTTCAAGTCGGGATCTGCGGTTACCTGAAAGTGAAAAAATAATCGCAGAAAAATCTCTCGCCTGAAACTCCCGTTTTAATGCCATCGTATCTTTAAAGAACTGAATACGATAATTCTTACCACTTTCATTAATTAATATGTGGCGAAGCGCCACTTCTGTCATCGCACATTTCTCTACGACAGCGACATATCTTGTTGTGAGGTCTTTTTCCATTCTGTTTGATCTCCATAGGCTGAATAAATATTCAGCTCCTTCATTCCCTGTGCACTATTAATCCAGGCATACATCTCTGCATTACTACGCAAAGATAAGCGGCGCATAGCACTATTTTTCTGCGCACTTATGGTTTTATTGCTCTTCTTCAATAAAGCAGCAATTTGATTAATTCCCCATCCTTTTGCAAGAAGCCTCAACACCTTACGCTCAGAAAGAGTCAGAATAACCAGCTTTTGCGGTTCTTCATCGATGCGTTCTACCTCAGGAGAGAACAACGTCTGGCTAATTCGTTCAGCGGCAAGTCCACCCGCGCGCACAACCTCAATGAGACGTTTTACCGGCTCGCTGTCCGAAATTAATGTACTTTCAGGACGCATTAATAATTGAACAGCTAACGGAAAACAGGCGTTGCCTACCATAAAGACCCAGTGTATATCCCTGTATTGAGTCATTAAAGAGTAGTAATGTTCGCAAATATTTCTTGGATGCTCTATTTCACCGGACAAGTCAGCAATGACTAACACTGCACGACGCAGCTGCAGCAGGGTTAGCTCATCCTGAGAACGACAAAAACTCAATTCATAATCAGGGAGATGCTCCCCAACGATGGCTTTTAAGCCGGACTGCATAACCGGTATTCTGCTGATAATAATGCCGAACTTACCTTGTCCTGGTAACATAAACCCTCCGCTTCCTGTCGAAGACTCACCGCCGGCGGAAAAACAATTGGATGCATAATTTAATAGTCATCGTAATTATTTTGCCCAAATGAATCTTTATCATCCCTGGCGGGTGCGCGATATCGCACCCTAAAGCCAACTTAATAATGAGGAGTAACATATTGCTGTTATCCATACCAATGATTAACATTAACACAGGTAGTTGTCATCAATAAATTAGAAATGGTTAACATCGTCGTTAGATACGCTAACTTAAGATATATTAAATAAAGATTTATTTATTTTATTTTTTTCCTAAATACTTTTGGTGATTCACCGCTATAGCGGCGAAAGAAGCGAGAAAAATAGGCCGCGTCAGTAAACCCTAAGTAATCAGAAAGTTGAGCGATAGTCATGCTGGTGTACTGCAGGTTGCGACGCGCCTCAAGCATCAACCTTTGATGTAAAACTCCCAGTGCGCTGCAGCCATAAAATTCATGGCACAAATAATTCAAATGAGTCGCAGACACCCCCACCTCCCTGGCATACCCGGCTAATGGCATATGTTCACGATAGTGGCTTTCGATAAGGCGCGAGAAATGACGCATGACGCTCCGCTTACGTTCCGCTTTGTCCTCCGTTATGAGCTGCGGTTGATATTGCCGATTCAGCCAGACCAACAGCGCTCCCAGCAGTGAATGAAGCATCATTTCGCGCGCATCGTAATCTTCGCGGTACTCCTCTTGCAAAGCGGTAAACAGCGCCCGGATATGGCCCCGGGAGCTCTTCACCGACACGCAACGCGGGTGGCCGAGCACATCCAGCTGACTGCCAAACTGATTTTCAAGGCTTCCGAGCAGCGGCAGCGCCAGCGACAAAACGTAGCCCTCCGTACCCGGCGAAAAGCGAAATCCATGAATACATAGCGCCGGAACCACCTGAATACAGGACTCCGTCATCACGGTCGTCGCGCCTTCGATTTCAATCTCCGCCCGCCCTTTATGCAGATACAGTAGCTGCACCAGCTCTGCGTGCTGATGCACGCGGATATGCCATTCATAAAGATGGCTGCGCTGGAGTATGGACTCACAGTGCAGAAGATCGGGCGTTGGCCAGCCCTGATCTTCGCCATACAGTTTGAAAACGGGAATGGTACTCGCTGCCTGCATCACGACTCCAGAGCCTTTTCTATTACGCCACGCGTTCCATCGGCAGACCCACATAGTTTTCAGCGATAGTGGTTAACCCGGCGCGTGATTCAAGATAGTAGCGACGATCCGCCGCCTGCATTTTTCTGTCGAACTCGCTTTGTTGCGGAAAATCATGCAGCAGACGCGTCATAAACCAGCTGAATCGCTCACCTTTCCACACCCGATCCAGCGCCAAACGCGAGTAGCTGGCTAAGAGGTCAATACGGCCATGGTGATAATACTCACGCAGGATCCGCCAAAGATAGTTCACATCGGACGCCGCGAGATTCAGCCCCTTCGCCCCGGTAGGCGGTACGATATGCGCCGCATCCCCCAGCAGAAATAGCCTCCCGTACTGCATCGGCTCCACTACATAGCTGCGCAGCGGCGCGATACTCTTCTCAAGTGAGTGACCGGTTACTAACTTATTGGTCAGCTCATCAGGGAGACGCCGCTTGAGCTCAGTCCAGAAGCGTTCATCAGACCACTCTTCCACCTTTTCGCTAAGCGGTACCTGCAGATAATAGCGGCTTCGAGTTAGTGAGCGCTGACTACAGAGCACAAACCCCCGCTCGTGGTGGGCGTAAATCAGCTCCGGGTTCACCGGTGGCGTATCGGCCAGCAGCCCGAGCCAGCCAAACGGCCAGACGCTCTCGTACTCTTTCAGCACCCCTGCCGGGATGCTCTGACGGGACACGCCGTGAAAGCCGTCGCAGCCGGCAATAAAGTCGCACTCAAGGCGGCAGTTTTCGCCATTGCTGATAAAAGAGACCGACGGTCGATCGCTTTTTGCCTCATTAATGGTGACATCGCTGACGCCATAAATCGTCGCTGCCCCGCATGCCTCCCGCGCCGCCATCAAATCCCGCGTCACTTCGGTCTGGCCATACACCATCACGCTTTTGCCTGCCGTCAGTTCCGTCAGCGGAACCGGTACGCGCTTGCCCTCAAACAAAAATTCGACGCCGTGATGGATCAGCCCTTCCGCATCCATTCGCCGGGCCGCCCCGGCTTCGCGCAGCAGTTCTACCGTTCCGCTTTCCAGAATTCCCGCGCGGATCCTCCCCAGCACATACTCAGGCGTCTGTCGCTCAAGGATGACGGTCTGAATCCCGGCGTGATGTAATAACTGCCCCAGCAGGAGTCCCGACGGGCCCGCTCCGATAATCGCCACCTGTGTTTTCATCGCATCGCCTCAGCATGGTTAATTATTTGTTTGTTTTTTGTTTATTAAAAGTTTGAATTTGCATTTTTGATAACTCTGATGGGAAAAAGAAGGGAGAAACGGGTGCAAAAATTGGACTTTTCACCAATCTTGCGGAAGTGTGGCAGAGTTCAAATTTCAGGGTTCCCGTAGAGCGGGTGGTTTTTTACACATTGTTTGATCCTGACCGCTCAGCTAAAACAAGACTTCAGGTAAAAGTATCGCCAGACACTACGGCAACGGGCATCACGGACAGCAGGTATTTATGCAAGCAGATCGGGCAACTCAGCGCGCTATCACGCGATTGTGTATTCAATGTGGTCTTTTCTTATTACAACACGGCGCGGAAAGCGCGCTGGTTGAGGAGCTCTCAACCCGTCTGGGTCTGGCCTTAGGGATGGATAGCGTGGAAAGCGCCATCTCTTCGAATGCGATTGTTCTCACCACCATTAAGGACGGGGAGTGTCTGACCTCAACGCGAAAAAACACCGATCGCGGCATCAACATGCACGTCGTCACGGAGGTTCAGCATATTGTGATTATGGCAGAGCATAAGCTGCTGGATTATAAGGATGTCGAAAAGCGATTCGCGCAAATCAAGCCGCTGCGCTATCCGCGCTGGCTGCTGGTTTTCATGGTCGGCCTCTCCTGCGCCTGCTTTTGCAAACTTAACAACGGCGGCTGGGACGGTGCGCTGGTCACCTTCTGCGCCAGTACGGTAGCCATGTATATTCGCCAGGTACTCACCCATCGTTCAATGCATCCGCAAATCAACTTTTGCCTCACCGCCTTCGTCGCAACGACTATCTCCGGGCTGATGCTGCGCCTGCCGGCTTTCGCCAGCACGCCGACGATCGCGATGGCCGCCAGCGTGCTGCTGCTGGTACCCGGTTTTCCGCTGATCAACGCCGTTGCCGACATGTTTAAGGGGCATATCAACACCGGTCTGGCGCGCTGGGCCATTGCCAGCCTGCTGACGCTCGCCACCTGTATCGGCGTGGTGATGGCGATGACGATGTGGGGGCTACGCGGATGGGCATAATTTTCTATCTCTACGAACTGGCGCTGGATATGATGCTGGCAGCCATTCCCGCCGTCGGGTTCGCCATGGTGTTCAACGTCCCGCAGCGGGCGCTGCGCTGGTGCGCGCTGCTGGGCGCTATCGGCCACGGCTCGCGCATGGTCATGATGACGGCGGGTTTTAATATTGAGTGGGCGACGTTTATGGCGGCACTGCTGGTTGGCAGCATCGGTATCCAGTGGTCCCGCTGGTATCTGGCGCACCCGAAGATTTTTACCGTAGCGGCGGTGATCCCGATGTTCCCCGGCATCTCCGCCTATACCGCGATGATTTCAGCGGTGAAAATCAGCCATTTCGGCTACTCGGAAGAGATGATGATTATGCTGCTGAGCAACTTCCTTAAGGCTTCATCGATCGTTGGCGCATTATCCATTGGCTTGTCTATCCCCGGGCTTTGGCTGTATCGCAAGCGTCCGCGCGTCTAGCTAATCGCGCCGCCGGGTCGCCCGCGGCGCTCCTTCCTGAGCGACCTCTATGCTACTATGTGTGCAGCTACCCCTCTCTTTTTAGTTGTTCAGAGTTGAGATTGATTTATGTCTTCACGAATATTAACTACCGATTTTAGCGGTCTGGATGACTTCATGCAGGATCACGCAGCGGTACTGGCAAAATCGGCCAGCGGCGCCGTCGCCGTATTTGCCAACAACGCCCCCGCATTCTATGCGCTGACGCCGGAGCGTCTGTCGCAGCTGCTGGAGCTGGAAGCAAAACTCGCGCGTCCTAACAGCGATATTGCGCTGGACGCGCAGTTTTTTGACGAGCCGACGGCGACCCCCGTTGCGGTTCCGATGGGGAAATTTCCGATGTACGCCGACTGGCAGCCGGATGCGGATTTTCAGCGCCTGGCCGCGCTGTGGGGCATCGCCCTGAGCCAGCCCGTTACGCCGGAAGAGCTGGCGGCATTTGTCGCTTACTGGCAGGCTGAAGGTAAAGTCTTTCATCATGTCCAGTGGCAGCAGAAGCTGGCGCGCAGCGTACAGATTGGCCGGGCCAGCAACGGCGGCCAGCCGCGCCGGGACGTCAACGCGATTAGCGAACCTGATAATCACATTCCACGAGGATTCCGAGGATGAGCATGAAAAATGTCGGCGATTTAATGAAGCGCCTGCAAAAGATGATGCCAGCCCATGTCGAACCCGCGTTTAAGACAGGTGAGGAGCTGCTGGCATGGCAAAAAGAACAGGGCAAGCTGCGTTCTGAGGCGCTGGAACGCGAAAACCGGGCCATGAAAATGCAGCGAACCTTTAACCGCTCCGGCATCCGCCCGCTGCATCAAAACTGCTCGCTGGATAACTACCGGGTGGAGTGTGAAGGCCAGATGATTGCGCTGTCCCGAGCGCGCCAGTACGTCGAGGAGTTCGACGGCAATATCGCCAGCTTTATCTTCTCCGGCAAACCGGGTACCGGAAAAAACCATCTCGCCGCCGCTATCTGCAACGAACTGCTGCTTCGGGGTAAGTCGGTGTTGATTATCACCGTCGCCGATATCATGTCAGCGATGAAAGATACCTTTGGCAACCGGGAAACCAGCGAAGAGCAGCTGCTCACCGACCTGAGCAAGGTGGACCTGCTGGTGATTGACGAAATCGGCATGCAAACGGAATCACGCTACGAAAAGGTGATTATTAACCAGATCGTCGATCGCCGCTCTTCGTCAAAGCGCCCTACCGGTATGCTAACCAACAGCACCATGGACGAGATGAACAAGCTGCTCGGCGAGCGCGTGATGGACCGGATGCGGCTGGGCAATAGCCTGTGGGTTAACTTCAACTGGGACAGCTACCGCGATCGCGTAACCGGAAAAGAGTATTAAGATATTTCTGAACCCCGCCGGCGTTATAATCAGGGGATTATTCAGTCACGGCGAAGAGTACGTCTATGAAATCTGCAAAAACGTTGTTCCGCACGGCAATGGTGGCCGGCGCTTTATTGACCTTTGGCGCGCACGCCACCTCCTGGCAGGATTCGCTCTCCAGCGCCGCTAACCAGCTCAGCAGTCAGAGCGGAAGCCAGCAAAGCGGCGGTATGTCCCTCTCTTCGCTGACCGGTTTGCTCAACGGCGGCAGCCAGTCGTTGACTTCCAGCAGCATGAATAATGCCGCCGGGATTATGTCTTACTGCGCGAAACAGAAGCTGGCTTCGGTTACCAATACCGAAAACGTTAAAAATCAGGTTCTGGATAAGCTGGGTCTCAGCACGCCGGAAAAACAAAAAGAGGACACCAGCTATCTTGAGGGCCTTCAGGGCTTGCTGACCAGTAAAGACGGCCAGCAGCTGAATCTGAACACCCTTGGCAGCAGCCCGCTGGCGGAAAAAGTGAAAACCAAAGCCTGCGATCTGGTCTTAAAACAGGGCGTGAGCTTCCTCTCCTGATTTTATCCTCTTAATGCCGCGTTTGGCGCGTTACCTTGGCCTGCGCGGCGGCAACGTCTGTTTTTTAACATCTTTCCCCCAAATCCCCTGGCTGACTGGATGTGAGGCAGTTCAAAAATGGCGATTTCTAAACCAATTCTGAACCACAGCACAAATTCATGACGATACAATTGCGGCAATATTGCGCTGCAATTACAGTGTAGCGTGAAAAAAGATCTATCTGGCCAGCCGACAGCTGGCGTGAATGAGGATGAGCTGTGTCAGAGTTGTTATCCATCGCCCTGTTTCTTGCTTCGGTGATGATTTACGCATTAAAAGCCGGTCGTAATACCTGGTGGTTCGCCGCCACCCTCACGGTGCTGGGCCTGTTCGTTGTTCTGAATATTACCCTCTACGCCAGCAATTACTTCACCGGCGACGGTATCAATGACGCGGTACTTTATACGTTGACCAACAGCCTGACGGGCGCCGGCGTGGGCAAATATATTCTGCCGGGCGTGGGGCTGGTCGTCGCGCTGGTCGCGGTATTTGGCGCACTCGGCTGGGTGCTCCGCCGTCGCCGGCATCATCCTCATCACTTTGGTTACAGCCTGGTGGCGCTGGTTCTGGCGCTGGCGTCAGTGGATGCCAGCCCCGCCTTCCGCCAGATTAGCGAGTTGGTTAAATCCCAGTCCCGCGATGGCGATCCTGACTTTGCGGCTTACTACAAAGAGCCGTCAAAAAGCATCGCCAACCCGAAACTGAACCTGGTGTACATTTACGGCGAAAGCCTTGAGCGCACTTATTTTAATAACGATGCGTTCCCGAACCTGACCCCAGAGCTCGGCAAACTGAAAAGCGAGGGGCTGGACTTCAGCAACACCGCCCAGCTCCCCGGTACCGACTACACGATTGCCGGAATGGTCGCCTCCCAGTGCGGGATCCCGCTGTTTGCGCCGTTTGAAGGCAACGCCTCGGCCTCGGTTTCCAGCTTTTTCCCGCAGAATATCTGCCTTGGAGATATCCTGAAAAACTCGGGCTATGAGAACTACTTTGTGCAGGGCGCTAATCTGCGCTTCGCCGGAAAAGACGTTTTCCTTAAATCTCACGGCTTCGATCATCTGTACGGCGCGGAAGAGCTAAAAACCACGGTCGCCGATCCGACCTATCGTAACGACTGGGGGTTCTACGATGATACGGTTCTTGATGAAACCTGGAAAAAATTCGAAGCGCTTTCGCAGTCAGGAAAACGCTTTTCGCTGTTTGCGCTGACGGTCGATACCCATCATCCGGATGGCTTTATCTCCCGCACCTGCCAGCGTAAAAGCTACGATATGGACGGTAAAAAGAATCTTTCGTTCAGCGCCGTCTCCTGTAGTCAGGAGCATATCGCGGCGTTAATCGAGAAGATTAAAGCTTCGCCGTGGTTCAAAAATACGGTCATCGTGGTGTCATCCGATCACCTGGCAATGAAAAACAGCGCCTGGGACTATCTGAATAAGCAGAATCGCAGCAACCTGTTTTTCGTTCTCCGCGGCGATGAGCCCCGGCAGGATACGCTGGCCATCAAGCGTAATACCATGGATAACGGCGCGACGGTGCTCGATATCCTCGGCGGCGATAACTTTATTGGCCTTGGCCGCAGCAGCCTTTCCGGCGAGTCGCTCTCCGCCGTGTTCCTCAATATGAAAGAGAAGGTGCTGGCGTGGAAGCCGGATATCATCCGCCTGTGGAATTTCCCCAAAGAGATGAAGAATTTCACCGTGGATTCACAGAAGAATATGATCTCCTTCTCCGGCAGCCATTTCCGCCTGCCGCTGCTGCTGCGTATCTCCGATAAGCGCGTTGAGCCGCTGCCGGAAAGCGAATACTCCGCGCCGCTGCGCTTCCAGCTGGCCGATTTCGCGCCGCGCGATAACTTCGTCTGGGTCGACCGCTGCTACAAGATGGGTCAGCTGTGGTCGCCGGAAGTGGCGCTCTCCACCGACTGGTGCGTCTCGCAGGGCCAGCTGGGGGGCGAACAGAAAGTCCAGCGCGTCGACAAAGCCCAGTGGCAAGGTAAAACCGCGTTCAAAGATACCCTTATCGACATGGAGCGTTATAAAGGCAACGTCGATACGCTGAAGATCGTCGATAACGATATTCGCTATAAAGCCGACAGCTTCCTGTTTAACGTCGCCGGCGCGCCGGAAGAGGTGAAGCAGTTCAGCGGCATCTCCCGACCGGAAACCTGGGGGCGCTGGTCTAATGCCCAGCTCGGCAGTGAAGTGAAAATTGAATATAAAGAGCCGCTGCCGGAGAAATTCGATCTGGTGATTACCGCCAAAGCCTACGGGCCGAATGCCAATAAGCCAATTCCGGTACGAGTGGGCAACAGCGAACAAACGCTAACGCTGGCCAATGATGTCACCACCACCACCCTGCATTTCGATAATCCGTCGCGCAGCAGTACGTTGACGATTGCGCCGCCGGACCCGCAGTCCACGAACGAGGGCAATATTCTCGGCCACTCTCCGCGTCAGCTGGGCATCGGCATGGTTGAAATCAAAGTGGTGAAAAGCGAAGGATAAGCCATCGTGCCCGGCGGCTTTTTCGCCGGGCCGTGGTGACGATGGGTGGAAATTAGCTATGCAGCGGCTTTAGCTCATCCGCCGACAGTCCGGTAATCCGCTGTACCGTCTCGGTATCTAAACCGTTCTGCAGCATACTGCCGGCAATGCGCAGCGCTTCCCGCCGGCTCCCTTCCTGCAGGCCTTCCAGGCGCCCTTCTTGCCGGCCTTCCTGTCGGCCTTCTTGTATCCCTTCCTGCCTTCCCTCTTGCCGACCTTCCTGCTTGAGCTTTTGAGCGATAGACATCAACCTCTCCTCATAGTGTGGCAGACGGCGGGCCAACCGGCGGAGAAACACGCTCGGATCGGCGCTATTGCCGTACTGCAGCATATAATGAAACAGCACTCTTAACTGCCTGCGGTTAGTGTATCCCAGCATCACAAGGGTCGCCAACGACTCCGTAATCCCGCTGAGATCGCGCTGACGAATATGCTTTTGCATCAGCTCCAGCAGAGCGACCCGCCGGTGCTGAACGATTTCATCGTCCGGCATCACCGTTACGTCAACCAGCGGAAACGGGCAGGCGTACAGCGTCCTCGCCATCTGCGGGTCGGCAAATTCGTCCAGCCAGTTCAGGGAAAAGGGATAAGGACTGGTCGCGCCGTGATAAAAAAGCATCGGCACCACCAGCGGCAGCGTTTTGTGCCCGGCGTCGAGGTGCCGCTGCATCGCGGCAATCGCATAGCGCATCAGGCGAAAAGCCATATGGTTATCCGGCGAACTCTGGTGCTCTATCACCACATACACATATCCCAGGCCGCAGGGGGTTTGTACCGACCACAGTACGTCCGAATACCAGGCGCGCAGATCTTCATCAATAAAGCTCGCCGGCTCCAGCCGTAGGGTAGAAAAATCACACCGCTGGCGGATCGCTTCCGGCAGATGCAGCGTGAGAAAATCATTCGCCGTCTCCGGGTGGCGAAGAAATCGCTTAAAGACCGCATCGTGCGGCGTCGAGGTCATCCGTTTTTTCATGGCCGTCCGCTTGCCTGGAAGAGAAGGAAAGCCGGACTCTACCATCGGTTTTTACTTCGTTGGTTTTGGCGATGATTTTATGGGAAGCGCCTCGGAGAATCGCGCAGCGGCCAGCCCGGCTGGCCGCCATCAGCAAAGCTTAGTAATCAAACTGACGATAATAACGGCGGATATTAAGGTCGTGCCCGGTATGGTGTTCAAAATGGGCCGCCAGCCTGTCCACCAGCAGGGTGGAAACCACGCACGGCGCCATAATCCAGCGGAAAGCCTCATCAATGCCGTTCAGCGGATAGTCGCGCGGGTCAATCACCACCAGATGGTCGGTGATCTTCTCAGCGAAGCGTTCGACGCGCTCATCCAGCGCCCGGCATTTACCCTCGCCTTTGACCAGGAACAGCGGGACCTCTTTTTCCAGCAGCTCCAGGGTGCCGTGGAAAAACTCGGCTGAACTCACCGATTTGGTCCGCTTCCACTGCATTTCTTCGAGAATACACATTGAGAACAGATAGACCTCACCCCACATTTCCGCCCCGCCGATCCACATCATATAGTCGCAGCCGTGATACTGAGCGGCGATTTTATCCGCCTGCGGATCGAACTGGCGTTTGGCCTGCAGAAGATTTTCCGGCAGCAATTCCAGCTGGCGTGCAAAACGATCGTAATTCGCGAAATCACCGTGACGATAAATGACGCGGAAGAATAACCAGTAGAGCAGCATATATTCATATTCCACGCCGTTCTTGTGGCACATCGGAATATGCCAGCTCGCCGCCTCGGCTAATGGCGAATCGGCGTTACGGGTGATGGCCACCACGCGAATCCCCTGCGCTTTGCACCATTCGGCAATGGCCACCGACTCTTTGGTATCGCCGGATTTAGATAGCGTCACCACCACCGCATCTTTATTTAATTTTTTATGTCCGCGATGAATTAATTCCGCCGCCTGTTCAAGGTAAACCGGCACGCTGGTTAATTCTTTTGCAAACTCATTTATTGCCATCATCGGCGCCAAAGAACCGCCCACCGAGGCGAAAAATAAGGCGCTACAGCCGCTCTGATAAATATCATCGGCAACGGTTTCCGCCTGTTTGCGCGCAGCGATGATCTCGCGAGCACTGGTCAGGTACTCGTCCTGATTAAAACCCAACATAGTTTTCTCCTGAATAATCAGATTTTACTTTTTAAGACGCGATCAAAATCGTCAAAAATACGTTTAGCCAGATCGATGCCTTTCAGGCCGGCGGTATGCCAGGCCAGCATCTGGACGGGAACAATCAGCAGCAGCGGCGCCAGGTGATGTTCACACGGGCAGCTTAGCGCCAGCGTCTGCGCATCCTCTTCGTCGCTCAGCGTCAGCGTAAAGGCGCGGGCAATGGACGGCGCCATATAGTCCCGCAGCGCCCGGCTCCGCGCATCCGGCGCATCTTCAATAAACAGCATCACATGGCGGGCATTGGCTTCCAGATAGGGGCCGTGCATATAGGCCTCAAGTTCAAAACCGCTGGAAGGCACGCGTACCGTTTCGGTAAATTTGGTTTCGAACTCCTTCGCGACGCCCACCAGCGCGCCATAGCCGGTGGCGACAAAGCGCTCGCCGCCCCGCAGCGCTTCGCCATGCCTGTCGATAAACCGCGAGGTGCGGTCAATGACATCCGGGATCGCCGCCGCCAGCCGCTGCAGTTCGGCAAGATAGCGCTGCTCCTCGGCCTCGCTGGCGTTCCCCTGGGCACGGGCAATCATCAACGCCATCAGCAGCAAATTCAGCACCGTCGCGCTAAACCCGCGGGTGACAAACCCCACGCTCTCAATCCCGGTATTGATATCCAGTATCCCGTCGCAGGCCCGGGCGATCGGGCTTTGCGGATCGGAGGTCAGCGCAAAAACCGGCAGGCTCAATGCCTGCACCTTACGCATCGCCGCCAGCGTCGAGGCGCTTTTTCCACTCTGCGAAATCGCCACCACCAGATCGGTATGCGGATCGACCGCCTCGTAGTGCGTAAAGTTGTACGGCTCTTTAATCTCAACAAGTACGCCGAAGCGCTGCTCAAAGAAATAGCGCGCGCACAGGGCGGCGTTCAGCGACGAGCCGGTCGCCAACAGCAGAATGCGGCGCACCGGGTGCTGGCGGGCAAAGGTCTCAATCGCCGCCAGCTTTTGCCGGTAGTCGCGCAGGATCTGCGTCAGACAGGCCGACTCTTCGCTGATATAGGTCATCATCGTTGGTACCATTTTCGACTCCCGTTAAAATAAACCTATCCACGACCCCAGAATGCCCACCAGCGCCATTCCGCCGATAATAGAAAGCGGTTTAACCTTGCGCCCCAGCAGCCAGTAAACGATGCCAAAACTCCCCAGCGGCAGCATGCAGGGCAGGATGTCGTTGATAATGTCCTGCACCTGGGTTTTCGCCTCTCCGGCGCCGAATGAGAGGGGGATGGTGATATCAATCATTGAGGCGGTCATCGCCCCGACCACCATCAGGCCGATAATCGACGCGCCGTAGGTCAGGCTCTCCATCATTCCGCTCTTCTGGATCCGCTGCAGAACCCCGGTGCCCAGCACATAGCCCCAGCGGGTAAAGAACCAGCGCACCAGGATGTGCGGCACGTTGAACACCAGCAGAAACAGAATGGGACCGAGAATGTTGCCCTTTAACGCCAGGCTGGTGCCGATGCCGGTAGCGATCAGGCGCAGCGTGCCCCAGAAAAAGGAGTCCCCCAGCCCGGCCAGCGGCCCCATCAGCGACGCTTTGACGTTATCAATCGCGTTGGCGTCCATGTTCTTCTGCTGGCTATTCTTCTCCTCCATCGCCGTGGTGATCCCCAGCAGCAGGGTGACGATATGCGGCGTGGTATTGAAGAACACCAGATGCCGTTTCAACGCCCCGGCCAGCTCCTCTTTGCGCGGATAGAGCTTTTTCAGCACCGGAATCAGCGCGTAAACAAAGGCGAGATTCATCTGCCGCTCATAGTTCCACGAGAACTCCATCTGGAAGGAGCGCCAGAATACCCGGCGTAGATCGCGCGGCGTGATACGGGCCTCTTCCTGCGCCTGCGGTTGCAGAGTTTCTTCAGAAATCATCTTCGTCGTCATCGCTGACTCCTTGTTCTGTCGTCGTACGAGGTGAGCTCAGCGCGGTGACGTTAACCATCACCACCGCCACGATAGCGCCGAGAATAGCGATGCCGGTCACCGGGATTTTCAGGTAGGCCATCAGCACAAAGCCGAGGAAAAAGTACGGCGCGACTTTCTTATTAATCAGCAGCCTGGCGAGCATTGCGAAGCCGAGTGCCGGAATAATGCCGGTAGCGACGCTGAGCCCGTGTTTGATAAATTCCGGGATGGTATCGAGCAGGGATTTCACCGCATTGCTGCCGACCAGGAATGAGATGGTCACCACCGTGGCGAGCATCAGCGACAGCCCGAAGCCGGCAATCAGATGCATGCGCTCAATGCCGCCCGTATCCGCCCGCTCCGCGTAGCCGTCAGCCTTCTGGCTGAGCATCGGGATAAACATCCCCAGATAGACGTTTTTCAGGATCAGCGTCAGGGTGGCGATGGGCAGGCCAAGCAGCAGCGCCGTTTCCGTTCCTGCGCCGGAGGTAATAGCGAACGCCACGCCGAGAATACCGCCGGTTACTACATCAGGCGGGATCGATGCGCCGACGGAGAAAGAGCCGATAAACGCCAGCTCAAGCGTCGCGCCCATGATGACGCCGGTCTGGACATCCCCCAGCACCAGCCCGGTCAGCAGCCCGGTGACGATTGGCCGCGAAATCAGCGACGTCCCCAGGGCATATTCCGATTGCGCGATAAACGCCACCAGACCCAGTAAGAGAGCCTCTACCATAATCTGTCCTCCGCGGAGTTAAACGCATTGCGCAAAAAGCTGTTTGCGATCGTTAGGGACCTGGCGGATCTCAACTTCGACGCCTTTCCCGACCAGCTGCTGCAGTTGTTCAATTTCTTCCGGCAGTAAATTAATCGCCTTAGAAATATTTTTACTGCCCTCTTTGGCTTTTATTCCGCCGAGATTAATACTTTTTATCCCCTCGACGGCGCTGGCAATACGCCAGGCGTCATTGACCGATTCCACGACGATAAAAAGATGATATTTATCCGTCACGCCGCTTTTTATCGATTCGATAGCGTCGTTAATATTTTTAATCACCAGTTTTACCGAAGGCGGTTTAGCGAGCTTAATTGTGGTTTTCCGCAGCTCATCTTCAGGGACATTATCGTTGGCGATTAAAATGCAATCGGCGCCGACATACTGGGTCCAGGAAAAGGCCACCTGGCCGTGAAGTAATCGATGGTCAACCCTTAATAGCGTAATCATGGTGTTCCCTCATTTCAGAAGTCTTTATCAATAGTCATCGCACTGGCAATCGTCTGATTGCAGTACTGAATGCTCTCTTTGGCGCTTGTTAATGCTTCAGAAATTAATTTCTCGGTATTTTCTTCGCCTGTGGAAATAAGTAAATCAATAATCAGCGGCAGGTTTAAACCGGACAATAAATGAAAATTAGGGCGCGATAAAAAACGCACAAACTCATTATTGACGCTACCGGCGAAAATATCCGTAATGACAATCAGCTCATCCTGGGCGGGGAAACGCGCCAGCAGCGTCTCCACCTGCTGCGTCAGATCGGCCTCCTCTTCAACGTAGGCGCAGAGAGTATAAATATCCGGCTGCTTACCGAGGATCAGCTCCACGGAGTTCAGCAAACCGTTAGCAAAGGTGCCATGGCTGGCAAAAATATAGTGTCGTTTCATCCTTACCTCGAAAGCGCATTCCACTGCTTTCTTAATTGCAACCGGCGTGCCAGAAACAGTGGCGTGCCGGTTAGCGCAAGGACGAACCGATGACGAGTCTTAAAACTCTTGATCTTCCTGAATAAATTCCGTTTCTCGCGTCAGGATATCGTGAATGTAATACAGCTCAACGGCGGGGATTTTGACACTATATCCGTTCTCAATGACACTAAAGGCCTCGCGCAGAATAACCAGCTCGCTCTCCGGACACTGTTTGCCGGAATAATGGGATGGCGAAGCGTTACGGATCAGGCGTTCTATCAGACAGCTGATATGCACGTACAGCGCCACCTTGCGATCGTTAGGCACATCGCAGCCGGCCAGATGCTCATAGCGCAGTAAAAACTGCTCGACCTGATTGATCACTTTACCGGTATCGAGGATCGTCACCGACTCGATCACCCGGCGCAGCGAGAAATTTTTCAGGATCAGGTTATTGATCTCGCTGACCTGCTCAGCGGAGGCCAGTTCGCCGAAGATACGCATCAGCGGGCGGCTTCCTTCGCCGGAAATCAGCGAATCCAGCGAGATCCACGGCAGATCGGCGAGATGCGGATCGAGGGTGCCGACAATCGCCAGCACCTCATAGCGGCTGAGCATCGGCGCCCGCCGCGCGGGATCGGCGAGGGTTTCCACATCGCATGCCACAATATCGATGCCGAGCGTCTCAGGAATGCTGGCTTTTAACAGCGCCGACAGATTCGCCGCCGCCCCCAGACCAGTGGCGCAGGTTGTAAGAATCGCCCGCGGTTTGTCCGTTTGCGGGTAATAGAGCTGATGCTCAACCGCGAGGTCATTGCCTATCTCCCGGACGATATCTTCCAGCATATCGCCCTGCAAAACCCGCTCCCCGACGTACATCGCCATCCCGGTCGAGACGTTATTAATAATCGCCATCGGCGTGGACAGCCGGCGGTTGAAGTGGCTGTGAATGGCGTTCAGCGATCCCATATCGACCAGAATGACCAGTCCGGAGGCCAGCGCGTGACTCTCGATCCAGGCCATCACCTGGTTAGCGATAGCCTCCGGCGTCACGTCGAGCGGCATATCGAATGACTCAAACAGCTGGCTTTTCAGCAACCGGTTCGCCACGTTGGCGATGCTGCTGGCGGTGGCGTAACCGTGGGCGAGGATAACTGCCCGGGTCACCTGCTGCTGGCTAATGGCGCCATTTTTCTGTAACCACAGCACCAGCAGCAGCAGGTCAATGCGTCGGGGTTCAATATCCAGCTTCAGCGCCAGCGCGGCGAGGATCTCTTCACAAAAGCGATACAGCAGCGGGTATTTCTGCGCCAGGAAATCCTCCAGCTGGCGGCTTTTCTCATTGCTCATCGTCGACTGCGCCTGGCGAGAACGATGAATCAGGTAGTGGCTCAGGGCGTAGATACAGTTGCCGTTAAACTGAATATTGAAGCGCTTTTCAAGGCGATAAAACTCCTCCCGCACCTGATGGGTTATCAGCAGCAGCAGATGCGAGCTGTTGGCATCATGATTATCGAAAACCAGCCGATCGAAGAGGGTTTCCATCTCCTCGCCCATGCTTTTTTGCGCCTCTTCCCAGACCGTTTTTTTACTCAGCACCGCCTCATACAGCGCGAGAACGCGGCACTGAGCATCATAGATCAGCCCCTGAACCGGGTCGCGCGCGCGCAGCAGCCAGACCAGGCTGGTCTGCGGTTCAATAAGCAGCGGCTCCTGCTGGCCCATCGGTTCGCTAAGCGCCGGCGTCGCGGCCATGATATTTTCCGGCAGATCGTGCAGCGTGACGTTTAGCCTCTCGCTGCCCGGAGACCTGGCCCACGCCGACGCGACGGCGTACTTGACGACATTCTTCAGCTCACCGACGTTGCCGCGATAAACGTAGTGCGTCAGCACCTGTAAAAGCCGGGGCGTCAGCTGCAGCCGGGCGGCGAGCGTGCGGGCCTCCTGCCAGAAAAACTGCAGCGTTAACGCTTCTTTCTCGCCGCGGCTGCGGTTTTGTAAATCAGGCAGGCTAATGAGGATCGGAATACGACGAATAAAGGTGGTCAGAAACGTGCTGTGAATATCTTCGGTGGTGGCAAACACCAGCCGCAGCGAAATCGGTATCCCCTGCGCCGTCTCTCCCACCCGATAGATCTCTTTGCGGTCCAGCCAGGTGAAGAGCTTCTCCTGGCCCTGCGCATCGAGGCGGTGGACTTCATCGAGAAACAGCACGCCGCCGTTTGCCGCTTCAAACGCCCCGGCCTTATCGCCCTGCGCGCCGGTAAACGCGCCTTTGACGTAGCCAAACAGGTTGGCGGCCAGCAGCTCCGGGTTGCTGGCGTACTGGGCGCAGTTGAAGCAGACAAAGGGCGCATCGGGCGCCAGCAGTCCCTGGGCGATAGCAAACTCGTGCATCAGCTCCGCCATGTAGCTTTTGCCGGTTCCGCTATCGCCGACGATCAGCAGCGGCAGCCCGCCGTTGGGATAAAACAGCGCGGTTTTCATCTGTTCGATAGGCTTGCGCAGGCTACCGTCATGGCCGGTAAGCAATGAAAAATGATCCGCCTGTTCCGGCTGCCGATCGCTCTCCGCGAGCAGCTCCGCCATGCTGGCGTACTCGCTGCGGGAAAGGGGGAAAAACTGCTGGCAGAAGGCGGCCTTATGCAGGAAATAGACCGGGCGGGTATTAATCTTCACCAGCACATCCTGGGCCACCAGCTGATTCAGATAGTGGCTGGCGGTGTTTCTTTGCATCGCAAAACGCCGGGCCAGGTAGCCGGCGGTGAAGACCTCGCTCAGGTTATCCGGATCAAAAAAATCGGTCTGATTTTGCAGAAAAGCCAACAGTTCCGTTTTACGCATCGCATCCCCCTCTTCACCTTTCAGAGGCTTATGATGCGGGAAATCCACCAACCATTGGCGCTTAATTTATTTTTTGCGGTTCAGAGCACAAAAAAAACGACGCCCAAATCCGCGGGCGCCGCACAACAAACCGATTACAGCCGCGACAGGGCCTCCCGCATCCCCGCGCTCAAAATGACTTCCAGATACCGCGTGACCTGTTCGGCAAGCCCCGGTATTGCCGTCAGATCTTCACCCCAGTGCCCGGTATCCTGCAGGACTTCGGTGACCAGTTCATGCAGCGGGCGGCCTTGCGCCACCTGCGCCCATCCTGCGGCAAAACGGCTTAGCCAGACATCATCATCCTGCAGCGGATACGCCTGCCCGTCGCGCTGCCCGCGATAGAAGGCGATGAGCGCCGCCAGGGCGAACGTTAGCCTCGGCGGGATTGCGCCGTGCTGGCGGATATGCGTCAGCAGCTGCGGCAGGATCCGGGTGCGAAATTTGGTCATGCCGTTCAGGGCGATAGAGAGCAGCTGATGGCGAATCCAGGGATTAAGAAAGCGCCCGGTCACGGCATCGGCAAACTGCCTCAGCTCATCGGCCGGTAAATCCAGCGCCGGAATAATCTCCTCGTCGATAGTTTGCTGCACATAATGGCGAATGGCTTCGTCCTGCATCGCTTCGCCAACGGTATCGACGCCGCACAGCCACGCCACCGGCACCAGCGCGGTGTGCGCGCCGTTAAGAATGGCGACTTTGCGCTCTTTATAGGGCCGGATATCCTCTACGAGACGGATATTGAGCGGGTAACGTTCGAGCCGCAGCGTCTTCGCCAGCGCCTGCGGCCCCTGGATAACGAACAGCCAGAAGTATTCGGCGGTATCCAGGAAAGCATCATGGTAGCCCAGCTCCGCTTCGAGCTTTTCCGCTTCCTCGCGCGGGTAGCCGGTGACGATGCGATCAACCAGCGTTGAACAAAACGTATTGGCGGTCTCAACCCAGTCGCGAAAAGCCGCGGGCAATTGCCACTCTTCGGCATAGCGCAGCACCAGCGCCTTCAGCGCTTCGCCGTTGTAGTCGATCAGCTCACACGGAATCATCGTCCATCCCTTATCCGCTGCGCCGTTGAAATGGCGGAACCGTTCGAACAGCAGCTGGGTCAGCTTCGCCGGAAAGCTGACCGGCGGCTTATCGTCAGGCCGGTCTCCGGCGTGATAGCTGATGCCCGCTTCGGTGGTATTTGAAAATACGAACGCGATCGCCGGATTACGAGCCAGCGCCAGATAGCCGGCAAAATCCTGCCACGGGTTGATCTCGTTATTCACCGATCGAATAATCCGCACCTCGCTCACCGCCTCGCCGCGTTCGTCCAGCCCGCGGATCGCCGTGGTGTAGAGTCCGTCCTGGATATTAAGCGACGGCGGAAACTCGGTGTTGATCGGGCGAATGATGGTCACGCCTGCCGCCAGATCGGTTTGCTCATTCAGCAGGTCCAGCTGCCAGTCGATAAACGCCCGCAGGAAGTTGCCTTCGCCGAACTGAATCACGCGCGTCGGGTACCGCGGCCCGGGAAAATCTTTTCTGTTTAACGATTTCATAGCCTTTACTGCTAAAAATGAATGACGCCTTTGATAAGCTGGCGATTGTTAATCACGTCGTTTTCGTAAATCTCAGCCAGCGACCTGAAATCGTAGCGGTGGGTCAGCATCATCCCGGCGGTCACTTTCCCCTCGGCCATCAGCCGCCCGACTTTGGCAAAATCCTCTTCCGTCGCATTACGGCTGCCCATCATGGTCGTCTCTTTCTTATGAAACTCCGGGTCCGGGATCTGCAGCTCACCTTTAAACAGGCCAACAAAGATGATGCTGCCGCCGTGGCGGATTAAATTCACCGTATTGTTCATCGCCTGCTGATTCCCCGTGGCGTCGATCACCTTCTGCGCCAGCGAACCACCAAACGTGACACACAGCCGTTCGGTGAACTGCGGGTCGGAAGGGTCGAGCGTGGCCAGACCAAGGTGCTGCGCCACGTGGTCGCGCCGCGCCGGGCTGGTATCCGCCACCACCACCTGCGCCCCGTCGGCTTTGGCGATCGCCGCCGCCCCGAGACCAATGGGGCCCGCGCCGACCACCAGCACCTGCTCTCCCGGCTGGATAGCGGCGCGACGCACCGCGTGGGCGCTGATAGCAAAAGGCTCAATCAGCGCCGCGGCTTCCGGCTCGACGTCATCCACCACCAGCAGATTTTTTACCGGCACGCAGAGGTACTCGCTAAACCCGCCGTCCCGATGTACGCCGATCACGGAAATTTTCTCGCAGCAGTTTGTCCGGCCGCTCAGGCAGGCCGGACACTGACCGCAGGCGACGTAGGGTATGACGGCAACCTGCTGTCCGCTTTTCAGATTAAGAATATTTTTACCCAGACCGATAATCTCACCGCATATTTCATGACCGAGTACGCGCGGATAGCTAAAAAAAGGTTGATTCCCTCCCCAGGCATGAATATCCGTACCACAAATCCCCACCGTTTTTATTTTAATAAGCACTTCATCATCGCCGGGAATGGGAATCTGGCGTTTTTCCCAGCGCAATATTTTGGGTTCCTGACACACTAATGTATTCATCGACGTCATAATAATTTCCTCCGTATTTGTTGGTTTAGATATCGATGAAAAACAGAGGTGAGAATAAATTCATTGCAAAAATTGTGAAATCTCACGCACAAAACTGTTTTAAATCCGGCTTTAATAGCTAAAAAAATGGAGATGCATAATGAGCCGCTCGCAAAATCTTCGTCACAACGTCATTAACCAGGTCATTAACGATATGGCGCGCGGCTTTCTTCCGTCGCCGCTGCCCTCACAAAGCGCGCTGGCGGAGATGTACAACATCAGCCGCACCACCGTGCGCCATATCCTCAGCCACCTGTGCGAGCGCGGCGTGCTGCGCCAGCGCGGTCAGGACTACCAGATCCTTCGCCAGCCGGAGATGCAGGACGGCTTCGATGGCTCCAGCGCCTCGCTGGCCGAACAGAACCGTCTCTTCGAGCAGGCGTTTTACACCATGATTAACCAGCGCCAGCTGCGCGCCGGAGAGATATTTTCCGAGCTACAGCTGGCGCGTGCTGCCGGCGTCAGCCCGGTCGTGGTCAGGGAGTTTTTGTTGAAATTCAGCCGCTACAACCTGATTGAAAGCGAAAAGCGCGGCCAGTGGAATATGAAGAAGTTTGAGCAATCCTGGGCCGAGCAGCTGTTCGAACTGCGGGAAATGCTGGAAACCCACGCGCTACAGCACTTCCTCAACCTCCCGGACAACGACGCCCGCTGGCTGCAGGCGAAAACCCTGCTTGAGCGCCATCGCGCCCTGCGTGACAGCATCGGCGACAGCTTTCGTATGTTTTCCCAGCTCGATCGCGACTTTCATTCTCTGCTCCTGTCCGCGGCTGAGAATATATTTTTTAATCAATCACTTGAGATTATTTCCGTGATTTTTCACTTTCACTATCAGTGGGATGAGAGCGACCTTAAACAGCGCAATATCATCGCCATTGATGAACATATGACTATCCTGAGCGCGCTCATCTGCCGCAGCGATCTGGACGCCAACCTGGCGCTGCGTAACCACCTGAACTCGGCGAAGCAATCAATGATTAACTCGCTCAGGCAGAGCGAATCCCTGGCTTATTAAGTACCGATTAAAAACAGAAAATGATAATCAGCAGCACAGATCTCAAAACATAAACCAGCGCCAGAAAAAAGGTTATTTATGCTGAAAACAAGTCGACTTACTTTACTGTGAAATAGGTGGGTGGGGTTTAAACCATTCGATGTCACTTGTCGTTCAAATAGAATAACCAGGAGTCAGGCGTGGAATCACGAAATATCACTATCGACCCGCAGACAACCTTTGATAAAGGAAAGGCGGAGACGATGACTGTTCCGTTAGATAATACGTTAACGCGTAGTACTCGCATTAAAAAAATTCAGACAACGGCAATGATCCTGTTATTTCTGGCGGCGGTGATTAATTACCTCGACAGAAGTTCATTGTCCGTCGCGAACTTAACGATTCGCGAGGAGCTGGGGCTCAGCGCCACCGAAATCGGGGCGCTGCTGTCCGTTTTCTCGCTGGCCTACGGCATCGCCCAGCTCCCCTGCGGGCCGCTGCTGGACCGTAAAGGTCCGCGCATCATGCTGGGGCTGGGGATGTTTTTCTGGTCGCTGTTTCAGGCGGTCTCGGGGATGGTACACAGCTTTACCCAGTTCGTGCTGGTGCGTATCGGCATGGGGATCGGCGAAGCGCCGATGAACCCCTGCGGCGTCAAGGTGATCAACGACTGGTTTAATATCAAAGAGCGCGGCCGCCCGATGGGCTTCTTTAACGCCGCCTCGACGATTGGTGTCGCGATCAGCCCGCCGATCCTTGCCGCCATGATGCTGATGATGGGCTGGCGCGGGATGTTTATCACCATCGGCGTGCTGGGGATCTTCGTCGCTATCGGCTGGTATATGCTCTATCGCAACCGGGAAGATATCTCTCTCACCGCCGACGAGCAGGCCTACCTTAACGCCGGAAGCGTCAACGTTCGCCGCGACCCGCTGAGCTTTTCCGAATGGCGCAGCCTGTTTAAAAACAAAACCATGTGGGGAATGATGCTGGGCTTCAGCGGCATCAACTATACCGCGTGGCTGTATCTGGCCTGGCTGCCGGGCTACCTGCAAACGGCGTATAGCCTCGATCTGAAAAGTACCGGTTTTATGGCCGCCATTCCGTTCCTGTTCGGCGCCGCCGGTATGCTTATCAACGGCTACGTCACCGACTGGCTGGTTAAAGGCGGCATGGCGCCGATCAAAAGCCGTAAAATTTGCATTATTGCCGGGATGTTCTGCTCCGCCGCGTTTACGTTAATTGTGCCGCAGGCCACTACCTCTATCGCTGCGGTGCTGTTAATCGGTATGGCGCTGTTCTGCATCCACTTTGCCGGCACCTCCTGCTGGGGGTTGATTCACGTCGCGGTGGCCTCGAGAATGACCGCGTCCGTCGGCAGCATCCAGAACTTCGCCAGCTTTATCTGCGCCTCCTTCGCGCCGGTGGTGACCGGGTTTATCGTCGATACCACCCACTCATTCCAGCTGGCGCTGATTATCTGCGGCTGCGTGACCGCCCTCGGCGCGCTGGCCTATATTTTCCTGGTTCGTCAGCCGATTAGCGACCCGCGTAACGGCTGAATCTCAACGCCCTGCTGGCGGCGGGGCGCTCAACGTTGCGCTCATTTCATACTGTTTTAATGCCATGGGCGTATAGCCGGCGGCGTGAAACAGCGGCGTAAAGCGCTCCGGGATGGTCACCGAGGTCCCGAGCCCCGGAAAGCGTTTGGCGAGCGCCATCAGCATTTCCCGTCCCAGCCCGCGCCCGCGGGCGGCGGGATCGACCCATAAAAACTGCAGCTGCGGCCTGCTGGTTAAGGTCGCCAGCACGGCGAAAGCCTGTTGATGTAGGCTCAGCGCCCGGCACGGCAGGGTGCTGAAGGTGAGCGGGTCCATCAGCCACGGCAGCTGGCCGTTAATCTCGGCGCCGGCCCTGCGCGTCAGCGCCAGCACGTCATACTCCTGCAATACGGATGACTCCTCGCTCGCGGCCTGCGCGCTCAGATAGCCGCACAGCCCGTGCCGCACCTCGAAGCCCAGCGATTGATACAGCGCCACCGCGGCGTGGTTGTCGCGGATAACCTCCAGCCACATCCGCCGTACGCCCTGCTCGCGCAGCGCGTCGATAAGCGGCGACATCAGCCGGCGGCCAACGCCCTTTCCGCGATACGCAGGCCGCACCGCGAACGCCGCCAGCCTGGCTTCATCGCCGCGTCGGGCGACGACCGCCATCGCCGCGGGGACATCTCCATCCAGCCAGACGCAGGAATCCAGCAGGCTCAGCCCTTCGGCGCTAAAACGCTGGACAAAAACCTCTACCGATAGCGTGACGGGAACCAGGTAATCTTCGAAACAGTCGCAAAGGATCGTCGTCAGCTGCGCGACGCTGAACTGGGTGGCGGAAACGGCGGTAAGCTCCATACATTTCTCCCGGAGGCTGCTATGCTGAGGTGATGAAAACTAACACTATAACCGCCGCCGCGACGTTACGCCTGACTGAGGAGAGAGACATCCCTCTTCTGCCCGCCATTGAGCGCTCGGCGGCCCAGGCTTTTCGCCAGATCCCGGCGCTGGCCTGGCTGGCGGAAAGCGAAGTGATAAGCCCCGAGCGCCACCGGCTGTTTCTTGAAACTGACCATAGCCTGCTGGCCGTGGCCGATGACCAACCGATAGGCTTCCTGCTGAGCGAACCGCTGGACGATGCGCTGTTTATCGTGGAGATCGCCGTTCATCAGGCGTGGCAGGGACGAGGCGTTGGCCGCATGATGCTGGAGCAGGTTATAGAGACAGCCCGCCAGGCGGCGTATCCGGCGGTCACGCTCACCACCTTCCGCGACGTGCCGTGGAACGCGCCGTTTTACACGCGCCTGGGGTTTTCAATGTTAAGCGAGCTGAGGCTACCGGCGGGACTGGCGGCGAAAAGGGAGCTGGAAACGGAACACGGCCTGCCGCCGGAAACGCGCTGCGCCATGCGCTTAGCGCTGTAGCCTCCGGCACTGATTTCAGCGGCGGAATATGGTACAAAGTACCATTCAAAACTTACCCGTTGATACCCGTATGTCCTGGTCAATCGATATCATTTCCTGCATTACCGATCGCTTTGTGGAACTCACGGCGACCGAAAAACGCATCGCGCAGTTTATTCTCGATGATGTCGCGGCGGCGGCGGAGCTGCCCATCGCGGAGATGGCGCGCCTGACCCACACCAGCCAGGCCTCGGTCACCCGCTTTGCCCGGGCGCTCGGCTGCAAAGACGTCCGCGAGCTGAAGATGAAGCTCGCGCAATCCCTGGCGGTCGGGCAGCGATTTATCCTCGATGTTCCGGACCTTGAGGGCGTGCAGGGGATCTACGAGTCGATCATCGGCGTGCTGGAGACCAACCGCCGGGCGCTGGATATTGAGGCGCTGAAGCGCGCGGTGAGCTGGCTGAGCGACGCGCGGCAGATCCTGGCCCTCGGGATGGGCGGCGGCTCCACCATCTGCGCCCAGGAGATCCAGTACCGTCTGTTTCGCCTCGGCCTGCCGGTGGTCAGCCAGAACGACGGCCTGCTGGTGCGCATGATGAGCTCGGCGGTGACGCCAAAGGATGTGGTTATCGTGCTGTCGCTGGGCGGCTATACCCAGGAAATTATTGAGAGCGCGGCGATTGCCAGGCAGTACGGCGCAAAGGTCATTGCCATCACCCCCGCCGGAACGCCGCTGGCGGAGCAGGCGGATCTGGTGCTGCCGCTGCTGGTGCGCGAAAACGACTATATCTTCAAGCCCAGCACTTCACGCTATGCGATGCTGGCGATGGTTGACGTGCTGGCCACCGAACTGGCGATGGCCAACAAAACCCAGGCAAAGGGCAGGCTGCGCCGGATTAAGCTGGCGCTCGACAGCCATCGCGGCGGCGTCGACAGGCAGCCGCTGGGCGATTAACCGCTGCGGGCGGCGGCGATAAACCTCTCCGCCTGCTGACGGGTACGCTCCACGGCCTGCCCGGCGCGATACAGATCGCTTCCCAGACCGGCGCCGGCGCATCCCGCCTCGACCCAGCTCGCCAGATTCTCCGGCGTCACGCCGCCGACCGCCAGCACCGGCACCTCCGGCGGCAGCACCGCTTTCAGCGCCCGAATATAGTCCGGGCCGAAGGTGGAAGACGGGAAAATCTTCAGCCACTGCGCCCCGGCGTCCAGCGCGCTGAACGCCTCGGTCGCGGTAGCGCATCCTGCGCAGACCCGCATTCCGCGCGCCACTGCCCGGCGGATGGTCGCCGGCTGAGTATTCGGCGTCACGATAAGCTTCGCCCCGGCATCGGCCAGAAAATCGACCTGCTCCACCTTAAGCACCGTTCCCGCGCCAATCACCGCCTGCTCGCCAAAGCGCGCGGCCATCTGCGGAATGCTCTGCTGCCAGTCCGGTGAGTTAAGCGGAATTTCGATATAGCGAAATCCCGCCTTTATCAGCGTCTCAATATGCTCCGCCGCCTCAGCGGGGCGAATACCGCGTAAAATCGCTACCAGTTTAATCTTGTCCATGCATTATCCTCGCCATGCCGCCCAGCAGCGCCTCATCGCCGCTGCAACTGTTAACCGTCATTCCGCGCGCCCTCATCGCCCGGCTGTAGCGGGCATTCAGCGCCGGGTCGCCAACCAGCGTGACGCCGGAGGTACGGTAACGCTGCCCGAGGGTCGCCACCTCCGCGCCAATCAGCAGCCCGGAGAGATAGTCGCTGACCGAGGTTGCCGCCAGCGCCCCGAGTACCCGGGCGGCTCTGGCGACAAACAGTTCGCTAATCAGCGACGGCTGCGCCAGCCCTTTTTCCAGCCCCTGTTCAAAGGCCGCCTCGTCCGCCTGCTGGGCCGGCAGCCCTTTGCCGATCAGCGATTGCGTCATCAGCAGATGGTGCAGTTCGCCGGTCATCGCCGTGGCAAAATGACGCACCATGCCGTCCGTCACCTGTACCCATTTGCAGTGGGTGCCCGGCAGCACGTAGCACTCCGCTGGCGCCAGCTCCATCGCCCCCAGCAGCTGCGTCTCTTCGCCGCGCATCACGTTGAACTCCCCGCCCTGGGCAATCTTGAGCCCGGGAATAATCCACACGCCTTCAGCCACGGCGCATCGCTGCTGCCCCGGCGCGTCGATCGCCGCCGGACAGGCCAGATACGGCACCGCTTGCCAGCCCGCATCGCTGCCGATCATCCCGGCCATCAGCACCGGCAGCATTTCGGCGCCGCGCCAGGGAGCCACATGCTCCGCGAATACGTCGGCGGGCGATCGTCCGTTCAGGCGGGTGATGCCCAGCAGCAGCTGCTTCGTCCCGATGCACTGGCCGTTGCGAATCAGCCAGCCGCGCAGCTGGGTAGAGCCCCAGTCGACGGCAATATAGTCCTTCATGGTGCTTCTCCCGAGGCCTGCACCGCCGTCTTCGCCGGAATCGCCTGCCCTTCCCGCTCTTGCGTAATCATTTCCAGCGCCTGCTGACGGCTGATTTTGCTGGCTGGCGTCATGACGGTGACAAAAATGGCGGAAACGAAGCTGCCGACGACCGACGGTATGCACGGATTGCCCCAGTAAGCCAGCCAGTCTGCCTTAACCAGAACCACAATCGACACCAGCATGCCGCTCAGCAGCGCGGTGAGCGCGCCCTGCCAGTTAAAGCGCAGCCAGAAGCGGCCCAGAATTGAACAGACGAACAGCCCGGACATCAGCATGGAGATCATTTTGGTGATATAGCTGATGATATCGTTCGAGGTCAGGGCGAAGATCATCGCCAGGCCGATGACGAACGCCAGCATCCAGCGGGAGAGCGTTATTGCCTTATGCGCCGGCGGCATTTTTCCGGTAACGAGGGTGTAGACATCGCGCATCATGATGGCCACGGCGGCTATCGCATCGGAGCTGGCCGAAGACATGGTGGCGGAAAGCCCGGCAATCAGCACCACCAGACCCAGTATCGCCGGCAGGAAGCTGGTGGCGAACAGGAAGGCGTAGTTGCTGTTCTCAAGATGGGGGTTCATGGTCCATGCCGCCATGCCGATAATCGCCGGCAGCACCGAGAAAAACAGATACAGCACGCCGGTATAGACAAACGAACGGCGCACCGAAGAGACATCTTTCCCCGAATAAATACGCTGACGATAGGAAGGGGTCGCCAGCACGCCGACGCCGATGACCATCGCCAGCGATAGCGCCGGAATGACGCCCAGCTTATCGACCGCAAACAGGCTCATCGCCCTGGGATCCATCGCCTGTACGATGGCATCCCATCCGCCGACGTGAACCACCGCCAGAATCGCCATCAGGATAAAGCCGAAAAAGAGAATTAATGCCTGAATGGTATCCGTCCATACCACCGCAGAATAACCGCCGATGATGACGTAAATCGCAAAGGCCAGGGCAATAATAATTTTGGCCACCGTCAGATTTATCCCCGTCGCCCAGGATAAATACATGCTGCCGCCAAGAATATGCGCCCCCAGCCAGCCAATCGAGGCAACAAATATCATTATGCCAACGATATTTTTAATTAAATGGCTGCCGCCCGTATAATAAGAGAGCTCTTCGCTCATGGTCATAAAGCGCAGTTTACGCACCGGGGCAAACAGCCAGGCCACCAGTAAAATACCGATGGCTCCGCCCACGCCGTAGAGCATTCCGGCCCAGCCGTTGCTGTAGCCGAAGCCTACGGCGCCCATGCTTGAACCGGTCCCCACCATGGTCGCCACGGTGGAGCCCAGCGTCAGGAACAGCGGTAAGGAACGGCCGCCGAGTAAAAAATCTTCACCGCTTTTTTGATTACGCGACACGTACCAGCCAAGCCAAATCATGGCCAACGCGTAAATAATAAAGCCGACTAAAAAGATATGACTATTCATTATTCACATCCTGCCAGTTGAGTATGTAAAAGGTAAAAGGCTACGAAGCGCTGAATGAATTCAGCGCTCAAAAATCCTGTTTATATTTCTGGTTAATAAATTTTTATACGCGAGCCGCGTTATAACAGGTCACATCTACTTCGACTTTACAATCCACCACCAGGTCTGCGACGCAGCAGATACGGGCGGGCGGGTTGTCGCCAAAGAACTCGCGGAACACTTTATTGAAAGACTGGAAATAGCGCGCATCGGTGAGGATCACCTTGACGTGCACCACGTCGGCCAGGGTGTAGCCCGCTTCGGTCATGATATCCACGCAGTTCTGAATCGCCAGACGCGCCTGGTCGACAATCCCGCCTTCCACCACTTCACCGTCCCTCATCGGCGTCTGGCCGGAAACGTACAGCCAGCCCCCCGCCTCCACCGCGCGCGCGAACGGCAGATGCTGCCCGCCGGTGCCGGTACCGCCTTCTACGCCATAACGTTTAATACTCATTTTGCACTCCTTAGTTCATTTGGCGGCGCAGGAAACGCCCCGCGCGCCCGATAATCTTTTTGTCGCTGCCGTAGCTCATCACGCCGTTGACCATCACCGCCTCGATCCCCTCCGCCGGTTGTTTCGGGTCGGAGAAGCTGGCGACATCGCGCACCGTCTGCGGATCGAACAGCACCAGATCGGCAAAGTAGCCCACTTTCACCAACCCACGATCCGCCAGCTGGAAACGCGCCGCCGACAGCCCGGTCATTTTGTGGATAGCGGTGGTCAGCGGAAACAGCCGTTCATCGCGGCTGTAGTGGCCCAGGACCCGCGGGAACGCGCCCCACAGCCGCGGATGCGGCATCGGGTCGTTCGGCAGACCGTCGGAGCCGATCATGGTCACCGGGTAACGCAGCACCCGCCGTACGTCCTGCTCGTCCATGTTGTAGTAGATGGCGCCTGCGGGCATCAGCCGCGCCGCCGCCTCGTGCAGGCTAACCTGCCAGCCGTCGGCAATCTGCCGCAGGGTTTTCCCGGCCTGCTCGGGCTGCGCTTCCGACCAGGTGATGACGATATCGAACTCATCGGTCACCTGCTTCATATCCAGCGTCGATGAGCTGGCGGAGTAGGGATAGCAGTCGCAGGCGATCTCCTGGCGCTGGCGCATCTCATCGAAGAAGGCCAGCGTCTCGCGGGTGCGGCCCCAGTTTTTCGCGCCGGCGCACTTATGATGCGAGACCACCACCGGCACGTTGCCGTGGCGGCCAATGCGGAACGCCTCGTCGAGCGCCTCCAGAATCGGCTCGAACTCAGAACGCAGGTGGGTGGTATAAATTCCCCCCTCCGCCGCCAGCTCCTCGGCCAGCGCCATCACCTCTTCGGTGGTGGACTGAAACGCGCTGGCGTAGGCCAGCCCGCTGCTCAGACCCAGCGCCCCCTGGCGCAGCGCGTCGCGCAGCTGCACCCGCATTCCGGCGATCTCGGTGTCCGTCGCCGGACGGAACAGATCGTCCATATGGTTATTGCGCAGCGCGGTATGGCCAATCAGCGTGCCGACGTTCAATGACGGCTTCGCCGCCTCCACCGCCTGGGCGTAAGCATCAACGGTGGGGTAAACAAAATGCTCCTGCTCGCCCAGCAGGTTCATCGGGTCAGGCACGCCGTCGCGCAGGGTCGCCGTCGCCGCGCTGATCCCGCAGTTGCCGACAATCACCGTCGTCACCCCCTGACTCAGCTTGGGCAAATAGGCCGGCATACGAATGACGTTGATGTCGTCATGGGTATGCACATCGATAAACCCGGGCGCCAGCACGCGCCCCTGCCCGTCAATCACCTGCTCCGCCGGCAGGTTCAGCGCCGGGGCCATATCTACAATCCGATCGCCCTTCACCGCCACGTCGCCGCGAAACTGCGGTCCGCCGCTGCCGTCAATGACCGTGACGTTTTTGAAAAGCCAGTTAACTTTCATCGCAATGACTCCCTTTCAACTCTGTCGACAAGTTAACCATTTACAAGGCGGAAAAACAGTGGAAAACTACGCAAAAACCAGATCAAATTGTGATACTTTTATTCACAAACAATAAAAATCACATATTAAATTTATATTTTTCAATTAATTAAAATTGATACTCAGCTTTATTCCGAGCATAAACCCTAAAAGGATAGTGTTATGAAATACCACTCCGATACGCTTATTCCGCACAAAGCCGCCGTGATGGCCGCTCCGGCAAATCTGCTGGCGGAGGAGGTCTGCCTCCCCGCCGCGCTGCTGAAAAAAACGGCGCTGGAAAATAACATCGCCTGGATGCAGCGCTACGCCGACGCGCGCGGCGTTTCGCTGGCGCCGCACGGTAAAACAACGATGACGCCGTGGATTTTTCAGGCCCAGCAGCGGGCGGGCGCATGGGGAATCGGCGTGGGCAGCGCCTGGCAGGCCAGCGCGGCGATGGCCAGCGGCGTTGAGCGCGTCCTGATGGTCAATCAGCTGGTCGGCAGGGCGAATATGCAGGCGGTATCGCGCCTGAAGGCGCATTACCGGGCGGCGGAGTTTATCTGCTGCATCGATAGCCTCGCCAACGCCCGCTCGCTGTCGGCCTTTTTCAGCGAACGGCGGCAAACGCTGGACGTGCTGATTGAGCTGGGCGTGGCCGGCGGGCGCTGCGGCTGCCGCAGCGTTGAGGATGCACAGGCTCTGGCGGAGGCCGTCGCGGACCTCCCGGGCCTTAAGCTGCGCGGACTTGAGCTGTATGAAGGGGTGTTGCACGGCGACGATCCGCAGCCGCAGGTGGAAGCTCTGCTGCGCCAGGCCGCCGATTTGGCCTGCCGGATGGAACATCTGGTTGAGGGGGAGTTTGTGCTGACCGGCGCCGGTACCGTCTGGTATGACGTGGTGTGCAATATCTGGCTGGCGGCGAAGAAACCGGCGCGGTGCCGGATCGTTATCCGCCCCGGCTGCTATATCACCCACGATCGGGGGATCTACGATATCGCGCAGAAAGCGCTGGTGGCGCGCGATCCGATCGCCTGCGATCTGGGCGGTGATTTAACCTCGGCGCTGGAGCTGATGGCGATGGTCCAGTCGGTGCCGGAAGCGGATCGCGCGGTGGTCAACTTCGGTAAGCGCGACTGCGCCTTCGACGCCGGACTGCCGCAGCCGATCGCTCGCTATCGCAACGGCGCGCAGCTGTCTGCGGCGGGGATCGAGAGCGTGGGGATCATGGATCAGCACTGTATGCTGCGCCTCGCGCCGGGCAGCGACGTGCAGGTCGGCGATATTCTGGTGTTCGGCACCTCGCATCCGTGCCTGACGTTTGATAAATGGAAAACCCTACTGCTGGTGGACGAGCAGTATAACGTGCTGGAAGAGCTCGATACCCTGTTCTGAGTGGCAGGGAACTCCCCGGATGGCGGCTGGCGCCTTATCCGGGCTACGGGATGGCACCGGCCCGTAGCCCCGGTAAGCACAGCGCGACCGGGGGAATATTTCTAGCTTCACGGAAGGAAAATTACGCTTCTTCCTCTCCACCCACCCCATTCCCCAGGGCGATAAACTCCTCCAGCAGCGCGGTAAGCTGACGCATTTTTTCGACGGTAAATTGGGCTTCTATCTGGCGATAGGCTTCTTCCACCTGGGCCTGGGCGCTTTCATACAACTTCAGGCCCGCAGGCGTCAGCGAAACGTACAGCTTGCGCTGATCGTTAACCGGTTTTAAACGCAGCACCAGGCCGTCGCGCTCCATGCGGGTCAGAATACCGGTCAGGCTCGGACGTAAAATACAGGCGCGAAAGGCCAGATCGTGAAAATCCATCGACGGATTTTCGGCGAGGATGCGCACGATACGCCACTGCTGCTCGGTCAGATTGTGGCGTTTAACGATGGGCCGAAAGTGGGCCATCGCCGCTTCCCGCGCCTGCAGCAGCGCGATAGTTAACGAATCATGCATCACATACCTCTGAAATAAATCCCCAATCTGTTAATAAGTTAATAATTAGCGCTAATTCCTTCTGAAGGCAACCGGTTTCTGCCCATGAAAAGTACCAGAAGGTACAGGAAAATTAATTATCTAATTGATTAAAAACAAATAAAAAATATAACTGTAAATTTATTGTTAATCCGATCACAAAACATTCACTTCTGTTTGCCAAACCTTTCCGCAAAGCATAAAAGATGATCATTAACATATTAATGAATTAACTAACTTCCTAATTCCGTAGCAGAGGAGTGGTCAATGAAAGGTACCATCTTCGCCGTGGCGCTTAACCACCGCAGCCAGCTCGACGCCTGGCGCGAAGCGTTCCAGCAGGCCCCGTATAAAACCCCGCCGAAGACCGCGGTCTGGTTTATCAAACCGCGCAACACCGTTATCGGCGACGGCGAGAGCATTCCCTATCCGCAAGGCGAAACCGTGCAGAGCGGCGCCACCGTGGCGCTGATCGTCGGTAAAACCGCACGCAAAATCGCCGCGGAAGACGCTGCGGCTTATATCGCCGGGTACGCGCTGGCGAACGACGTCAGCCTGCCGGAAGAGAGCTTCTATCGTCCGGCCATCAAAGCCAAATGCCGCGACGGCTTCTGCCCGCTTGGCGCGCTCGCGCCGCTCAGCAACGTCGATAACCTGACCATCATCACCGAAATCAACGGTCGCGAGGCGGACAGCTGGAATACCGTCGATCTCCAGCGCTCCGCCGCCGAGCTGCTGAGCGCCCTGAGCGAATTCGCCACCCTCAATCCCGGCGATGCGATTCTGATCGGTACGCCCCACTCCCGCGTTACGCTGCGCCCCGGCGATCGCGTACGCATTCTCGCCGAGGGCTTCCCGGCGCTGGAAAACCCGGTGGTTGCTGAAGGAGAACTGGCATGAAACAGGCACGTATTGAGTGGCAGGGGCAACGGCACGATGTCCAGGTTGATGAACGCGGTCAGGTCCAGCTCGCCAACGGCAGGTTACTTCAGGAAGGCGAGTTTCGCTGGCTGCCGCCCGCCGACGGCACCCTGTTCGCGCTGGGCCTGAACTACGCCGATCACGCCAGCGAGCTGGCGTTTACGCCGCCAACCGAACCGCTGGTGTTTATCAAAGCGCCCAACACCTTTATCGGCCATAGGCAAGAGTCGGTGCGCCCGGATAACGTCGAGTACATGCACTACGAGGCTGAACTGGTGGTGGTGATCGGCAAAACCGCGCGTAAGGTCACCGAAGCCGACGCCATGGCGTACGTGGCCGGATACACCGTCTGCAACGACTACGCCATCCGCGACTACCTGGAAAACTACTATCGTCCCAACCTGCGGGTCAAAAGCCGCGACACCCTGACGCCGATAGGCCCGTGGATCGTCAGCAAAGAGACGATCCAGGATCCGCACAACCTGGCGCTGTGCACCTGGGTCAACGGCGAACTGCGCCAGCAGGGCACCACCGCCGATCTGATCTTCAGCATTCCGTTCCTGATCGCTTACCTCAGCGAATTTATGACCCTGCAGCCGGGCGACATGATCGCCACCGGCACGCCGAAGGGGCTGTCGGACGTGGTGCCGGGCGATGAAGTGATCGTCGAAGTGGAAGGCGTCGGCCGCCTGGTCAACCACATCATTAGCCAGCAGGCATATGAGGAGAAGCTGTCATGAAAAAAATTAACCACTGGATCAACGGCAAAAACGTCGCCGCCGCGGAATATTTCCATACCACTAACCCGGCCACCGGCGAAGTGCTGGCGGAAGTCGCCTCCGGCGGCGCCGACGAGGTGAATCAGGCGGTGGCGGCGGCGAAAGAGGCGTTCCCGAAATGGGCCAATCTGCCGATGAAAGAGCGCGCGCGTCTGATGCGCCGGCTGGGGGATCTGATCGACCAGAACGTCCCGGAGATCGCCGCCATGGAGACCGCCGATACCGGCCTGCCGATCCACCAGACCAAAAACGTGCTGATCCCGCGCGCCTCGCACAACTTCGAATTCTTCGCCGAAGTGTGCCAGCAGATGAACGGCAAGACCTACCCGGTTGACGACAAGATGCTCAACTACACCCTCGTGCAGCCGGTCGGCGTCTGCGCGCTGGTGTCGCCGTGGAACGTGCCGTTTATGACCGCCACCTGGAAGGTGGCGCCGTGCCTCGCGCTGGGCAATACCGCGGTGCTGAAGATGTCCGAACTGTCGCCGCTAACCGCCGACCGTCTTGGCGAGCTGGCGCTGGAGGCGGGTATTCCGCCGGGGGTGCTGAACGTGGTTCAGGGCTACGGCGCGACGGCGGGCGATGCGCTGGTCCGCCACCATGACGTACGCGCGGTCTCGTTCACCGGCGGTACCGCCACCGGGCGCAACATCATGAAAAACGCCGGGCTGAAAAAGTACTCCATGGAGCTGGGCGGCAAATCGCCGGTGCTGATTTTCGAAGACGCCGATATTGAGCGCGCCCTCGACGCCGCGCTGTTCACCATTTTCTCGATCAACGGCGAACGCTGCACCGCCGGCTCGCGCATTTTCATTCAGCAGAGCATCTACCCCGAGTTCGTTAAACGCTTCGCCGAGCGGGCTAACCGCCTGCGCGTCGGCGACCCCACCGACCCGAATACCCAGGTGGGCGCGCTGATTAGCCAGCAGCACTGGGAGAAAGTCTCCGGCTATATCCGCCTCGGCATTGAAGAAGGGGCGACCCTGCTGGCCGGCGGCGCGGATAAACCCGCCGATCTGCCCGCCCATCTGAGAAACGGCAACTTCCTGCGGCCAACGGTGCTGGCGGACGTCGATAACCGCATGCGCGTGGCGCAGGAAGAGATTTTTGGCCCGGTAGCCTGTCTGCTGCCGTTTAAAGACGAGGCGGAAGGTCTGCGCCTGGCCAACGACGTGGAGTACGGCCTCGCCTCTTATATCTGGACCCAGGACGTCAGCAAGGTGCTGCGCCTGGCGCGCGGCATCGAAGCCGGAATGGTGTTCGTCAACACCCAGAACGTCCGCGACCTGCGTCAGCCGTTCGGCGGCGTGAAGGCCTCCGGTACCGGCCGCGAAGGCGGCGAATACAGTTTTGAAGTGTTCGCTGAAATGAAAAACGTCTGCATCTCGATGGGCGACCATCCGATCCCAAAATGGGGAGTCTGATATGGGAAAGTTAGCGTTAGCAGCAAAAATCACTCACGTACCGTCGATGTATCTTTCTGAACTGCCGGGTAAAAACCACGGCTGCCGCCAGGGAGCCATCGATGGGCATAAAGAAATCGGCAAGCGGTGCCGCGAGCTGGGCGTGGATACCATCATCGTCTTTGATACCCACTGGCTGGTTAACAGCGCCTACCACATCAACTGTGCCGACCATTTCCAGGGCGTCTACACCAGCAACGAGCTGCCGCATTTTATTCGCGACATGACCTATGACTATGACGGTAACCCGGCGCTCGGCCACCTGATCGCCGACGAAGCGGTCAAGCTCGGGGTCCGCGCCAAAGCGCATAACATTCCAAGCCTGAAGCTGGAGTACGGCACCCTGGTGCCGATGCGCTACATGAACAGCGATAAGCATTTCAAAGTGGTCTCTATCTCGGCGTTCTGTACCGTTCATGATTTTGCCGACAGCCGCAGGCTGGGCGAAGCCATTCTTAAGGCTATCGAGAAATATGACGGCACCGTGGCGGTCTTTGCCAGCGGCTCGCTGTCGCACCGTTTTATCGACGACCAGCGCGCCGAAGAGGGGATGAACAGCTATACCCGCGAGTTCGATCACCAGATGGACGAACGGGTCGTGAAGCTGTGGCGCGAAGGCAAATTCAAAGAGTTCTGCACCATGCTGCCGGAGTACGCCGACTACTGCTTCGGCGAAGGCAATATGCACGACACGGTGATGCTGCTGGGCCTGCTGGGCTGGGACAAATACGACGGCAAAGTAGAGTTTATTACCGAGCTGTTCGCCAGCTCCGGCACCGGCCAGGTCAACGCCGTCTTCCCGCTGCCGGAAACGGCGTAAGGAGCACGCAGAATGCCGCATTTTATCGCTGAATGTACCGACAACATCCGCGAACAGGCTGATTTACCGGGCCTGTTCGGCAAAGTGAACGCCGCGCTGGCGGCCACCGGCATCTTCCCCATCGGCGGCATTCGCAGCCGCGCCATCTGGCTGGATACCTGGCAGATGGCCGACGGCCAGCACGATTACGCCTTTGTGCATATGACGCTGAAAATTGGCGCCGGACGCAGCCTGGAGAGCCGCCAGGACGTGGGCGATATGCTGTTCACGCTGATCAAAGCCCATTTCGCCGCGCTGATGGAGAGCCGCTATCTGGCGCTGTCGTTTGAGATTGATGAACTGCACCCGACGCTGAACTACAAGCAGAACAACGTGCACGCCTTGTTTAAATAGCGTGCGGCCGGTCAGGCCCTCTCCCGCCGGGAGAGGGTGAAACGACGCCGGCTTTTATTTCCGGCGCAGCAGCACCGAATGACGTAACAGGAAGCAACTATGCTCGATAAACATACCCATACCCTGATCGCCCAGCGGCTAAACCAGGCGGAAAAACAGCGTGAACAGATCCGCGCTATTTCGCTGGATCACCCGACGATCACTATCGAAGATGCCTACGCGGTACAGCGCGAATGGGTAAATATGAAAATCGCCGAAGGCCGCGTGCTGAAAGGACATAAAATCGGCCTGACCTCAAAAGCAATGCAGGCCAGTTCGCAAATCAGCGAACCGGATTACGGCGCGCTGCTGGACGATATGTTTTTCCACGACGGCGGCGATATTCCTACCGACCGCTTTATCGTCCCGCGTATCGAAGTGGAGCTGGCCTTCGTGCTGGCCAAACCGCTGCGCGGCCCCCACTGCACCCTGTTCGACGTCTACAACGCCACCGACTACGTGATCCCGGCGCTGGAGCTGATTGACGCCCGCTGCCACAACATCGACCCGGAAACCCAGCGCCCGCGCAAAGTCTTCGACACCATCTCCGATAACGCCGCCAACGCTGGGGTGATCCTCGGCGGCCGCCCGATTAAACCCGACGAGCTGGATCTGCGCTGGATCGCCGCCCTGCTCTATCGCAACGGCGTGATTGAAGAGACCGGCGTCGCCGCGGGGGTGCTGAATCACCCGGCCAACGGCGTGGCCTGGCTGGCGAACAAGCTGGCGCCGTACGACGTCCAGCTGGAAGCCGGGCAGATTATTCTCGGCGGTTCCTTTACCCGTCCGGTACCGGCGCGCAAGGGAGACACCTTCCACGTCGACTACGGCAACATGGGCGCGATTAGCTGCCGCTTTGTCTAGGAGAAACTTGATGCATAACGCCTTTAAAGACGCCTTAAAAGCGGGTCGTCCGCAGATTGGCCTGTGGCTGGGGCTGACCAGCAGCTACAGCGCCGAGCTGCTGGCCGGGGCCGGGTTCGACTGGCTGCTGATCGACGGCGAGCATGCGCCAAACAGCGTGCAGACAATCCTGACCCAGCTACAGGCGATCGCTCCCTACCCCAGCCAGCCGGTGGTGCGGCCGTCGTGGAACGACCCGGTGCAGATTAAACAGCTGCTGGATATCGGCGCGCAAACCCTGCTGGTGCCGATGGTGCAGAACGCCGACGAAGCGCGGCTGGCGGTGAAAGCCACCCGCTACCCGCCGGCGGGCATTCGCGGCGTCGGCAGCGCGCTGGCCCGCGCCTCGCGCTGGAACCGCGTCCCGGATTATCTCCATCAGGCCAACGACGCGATGTGCGTGCTGGTGCAGATCGAAACCCGCGAAGCGCTCAACAATCTGCCGCAGATCCTCGATGTCGAGGGCGTGGACGGCGTGTTTATTGGCCCGGCGGATCTGAGCGCCGATATGGGCTTTAGCGGCAATCCGCAGCACCCGGAAGTGCAGGCCACTATTGAGCGCGCCATCGGGCAAATTCGCGCGGCGGGCAAAGCGCCGGGGATCCTGATGGCCAGCGAGCCGCTGGCGAAGCGCTACCTGGAACTCGGCGCGCTGTTTGTCGCCGTCGGCGTCGATACCACCCTGCTGGCCCGCGGCGCGGAAGCGCTAGCGGCGCGATTTGGCGCGGAAAAAACCGCCCAGGGTTCGTCAGGCGTCTATTAATACCCGCAGTACCCTACAAAATTCCCATTAGAGGAAAATGATAATGAGCGATACATCATCTGCCATCCCGGAAAAGTTCGATCCGGCAAATCAGCACAAGCAGCTGACGGCGCAGCAGCAGTCGGTTATCAACAAGCTCTTTCGCCGCCTGATCGTCTTTTTGTTCGTGCTGTTTATCTTTTCGTTTTTAGATCGCATCAATATCGGCTTTGCCGGGCTGACCATGGGCCAGGATCTGGGCCTTAACGCCACCATGTTCGGTCTTGCCACCACCCTGTTTTACGCCACCTACGTGATATTCGGCATTCCCAGCAACGTGATGCTCAGCATCGTTGGCGCTCGCCGCTGGATCGCCACCATCATGGTGCTGTGGGGCATCGCCTCCACCGCCACCATGTTCGCGACCGGGCCGAACAGCCTCTATATCCTGCGCATGCTGGTGGGCATCACCGAGGCCGGTTTTCTGCCCGGCATTCTGCTCTATCTGACCTACTGGTTCCCGGCCTTTTTCCGCGCCCGCGCCAACGCGCTGTTTATGATCGCGATGCCGGTGACCACCGCGCTGGGGTCGATCGTCTCCGGCTATATCCTGTCGATGGACGGCCTGCTGAACCTGCACGGCTGGCAGTGGCTGTTCCTGCTGGAAGGCTTCCCGTCGGTGCTGCTCGGTATTATGGTCTGGTTCTGGCTTGATGATTCGCCGTCGAAGGCGAAATGGCTGACCGCGGACGATAAAAAATGCCTGCAGGAGATGATGGATAACGACCGCCTGACGCTGGTCCAGCCGGAAGGGGCGATCAGCCATCACGCCATGCAGCAGCGCAGCCTGTGGCGGGAAGTGTTCACGCCGATCGTGCTGATGTACACCCTGGCCTACTTCTGCCTGACCAATACGCTCAGTGCGATCAGCATCTGGACGCCGCAGATCCTCAAAAGCTTTAACGAAAGCAGCAGCAATATCACCATCGGCCTGCTGGCGGCGATCCCGCAGATTTGTACCATTCTGGGGATGATCTACTGGAGCCGCCACTCCGATAAACATCAGGAGCGTAAGCACCACACCGCCCTGCCGTTCCTGTTCGCCGCCGCGGGCTGGCTGCTGGCGTCGGCCACCGATCACAACCTGATCCAGCTGCTCGGGATCGTGATGGCCTCCACCGGATCGTTTAGCGCAATGGCCATTTTCTGGACCACGCCGGATCAGTCGATCAGCCTGCGCGCCAGAGCGATCGGCATCGCGGTGATCAACGCGACGGGTAATATCGGATCGGCGCTCAGCCCCTTTATGATCGGCTGGCTGAAGGATATTACCGGCAGCTTCAGCAGCGGCCTGTGGTTCGTCGCCGCCCTGCTGGTCATCGGCGCGATGATTATCTGGGTGATTCCGATGAAAGGAACGCGTCCGCGCGCGACGCCGTAAGGAGCCGCCATGTGCCAGAGCCCGATAGCCAATATCGATATTAATAAAGAGTACGATGAGAGCCTGGGGACGGAAGATGTGCATTATCAATCGTTTGCCAGGATGGCGGAGTTCTTTGGCCGCGATATGCAGGCGCACCGTCACGACCAGTATTTTCAGATGCACTTTCTCGATACCGGGCAGATTGAGCTGCAGCTCGACGATCATAGCTATTCGGTGCAGGCGCCGCTGTTTGTCCTGACGCCGCCCTCGGTGCCGCACGCTTTTATCACCGAGTCCGATAGCGACGGTCACGTGCTGACGGTGCGCGAGGATCTGGTCTGGCCGCTGCTGGAGGTGCTCTATCCCGGCACGCGGGAGGCTTTCGGTCTGCCGGGCATCTGCCTGTCGCTGGCCGACAGGCCCGAGGAGCTGGCGGCGCTGGCGCACTACTGGCGGCTGATTGAACGGGAATCGACGTCGCAGCTGCCGGGGCGGGAACATACCCTGACGCTGCTGGCGCAGGCGGTGTTCACCCTGCTGCTGCGCAACGCGAAGCTTGACGATCACGCGGCCAGCGGGATACGCGGCGAGCTCAAGCTGTTCCAGCGGTTTAACCAGCTGATCGACGGCCACTACCATCAGCACTGGACGGTGCCGGATTACGCCAGCGAGCTGCATCTGACCGAATCCCGGTTAACCGATATCTGCCGCCGCTTCGCCAACCGGCCGCCCAAACGGCTGATTTTCGACAGGCAGCTGCGCGAAGCCAAGAGGCTACTGCTCTTTTCCGACAGCGCGGTCAACGAGATAGCCTGGCAGCTGGGCTTTAAGGATCCGGCCTATTTTGCCCGCTTTTTTAACCGCTTAGTCGGCTGCTCGCCGAGCGCGTTCAGAACGCAAAAAGTACCGGTATCATAAGACCTTACCGGGGACGGCGCGGCGAGTTCGCAGCCGTCTGAGAGGCGGTAGGCCAGACAAGGCGCGTCAAGCGCCGCCCCCGGGAGCAGAGCGCAGAGCCGCTGAATTTCCCGGAGGCGATGCTGCGCATCTGTCCGGCCTACACATTCAAAACCCACCCTGGCTTGTCGTCGGATCACCGGGGAGCCAGGCCGGAAAATAGAAAAAACCAACCCCCGATCACATAACCCAACCCCGCCTGAAAAGTACCGACCGTTGACCTAAAAGTCTCTTCACGAAAGCCGCGTTAACCGCTTCAATTGAACAACAAAAACAAAACATAAATTTAACATCGCATTCCGATTAATACTGAAGAGGTCACCTATGAAACCTGAAAATTTCCGTGCCGACGCTAAACGCCCGTTAACCGGTGAAGAGTACCTGAAGAGCCTGCAGGACGGCCGCGAAATCTATATCTACGGCGAACGCGTTAAGGACGTGACCACCCACCCGGCGTTCCGCAACGCCGCCGCCTCCGTCGCCCAGATGTACGACGCGCTGCATAAACCCGAGCTGCAGGATACCCTGTGCTGGGGCACCGATACCGGCAGCGGCGGCTATACCCACAAGTTCTTCCGCGTCGCGAAAAGCGCCGACGATCTGCGCCAGCAGCGCGACGCTATCGCCGAATGGTCGCGCCTGAGCTACGGCTGGATGGGCCGTACCCCGGACTACAAAGCCGCGTTCGGCTGCGCGCTAGGCGCAAACCCGGCGTTTTATGGTCAGTTTGAACAGAACGCCCGTAACTGGTACACCCGCATCCAGGAAACCGGCCTCTACTTTAACCACGCCATCGTCAACCCGCCCATCGACCGCCATAAGCCGGCCGACGAAGTGAAAGACGTCTATATCAAGCTGGAGAAAGAGACCGATGCCGGGATCATCGTCAGCGGCGCGAAAGTGGTAGCCACCAACTCGGCGCTGACCCACTACAACATGATTGGCTTCGGCTCGGCGCAGGTGATGGGCGAAAACCCGGACTTCGCGCTGATGTTCGTCGCGCCGATGGACGCCGAAGGGGTCAAGCTTATCTCCCGCGCCTCCTATGAGCTGGTCGCCGGAGCAACCGGATCGCCCTACGATTATCCGCTCTCCAGCCGCTTCGACGAAAACGATGCGATCCTGGTGATGGATAATGTGCTGATCCCATGGGAAAACGTGCTGATCTATCGCGACTTCGATCGCTGCCGCCGCTGGACGATGGAGGGCGGTTTCGCCCGCATGTATCCGCTGCAGGCCTGCGTGCGTCTGGCCGTGAAGCTCGACTTTATCACCGCCCTGCTCAAGCGCTCGCTGGATTGCACCGGCACCCTTGAATTCCGCGGCGTGCAGGCGGATCTCGGCGAAGTGGTGGCCTGGCGCAATATGTTCTGGGCGCTGAGCGATTCGATGTGCGCCGAAGCCACGCCGTGGGTTAACGGCGCGTATCTGCCGGATCACGCCGCGCTGCAAACCTATCGCGTGATGGCGCCGATGGCCTACGCCAAAATCAAAAACATTATTGAACGCAACGTCACCAGCGGCCTGATCTATCTGCCGTCCAGCGCCCGCGATCTCAATAATCCGCAGATCAACGAATATCTGGCGAAATACGTGCGCGGATCGAACGGTATGGATCACGTCGAGCGCATCAAGATCCTCAAACTGATGTGGGACGCCATCGGCAGCGAGTTTGGCGGCCGTCATGAACTGTACGAAATCAACTACTCCGGTAGCCAGGATGAGATTCGCCTGCAGTGCCTGCGTCAGGCGCAGAGCTCCGGCAACATGGACAAAATGATGGCGATGGTGGATCGCTGCCTGTCCGAGTACGACCAGAACGGCTGGACGGTGCCGCATCTGCACAACAATACCGATATCAACATGCTGGATAAGCTGCTGAAGTAACCGGCAGCGGGAGGTCACAATGCAATTAGATGAACAACGTCTGCGTTTTCGCGATGCCATGGCCAGTCTGTCGGCCGCCGTTAACGTCATCACCACCGAAGGCGAGGCGGGCCGCTGCGGTATCACCGCCACCGCGGTCTGTTCGGTGACCGATACGCCGCCGTCGGTAATGGTCTGCATCAACGCTAACAGCGCGATGAATCCGGTGTTCCAGGGCAACGGCAAGCTGTGCATCAACGTGCTGAACCACGAGCAAGAGGAGATGGCCCGCCACTTCGCCGGCATGACCGGGATGACGATGGACGACCGTTTCGGCCTCAGCGGCTGGCAAAAAGGCGCGCTGGGCCAGCCGGTGCTGAAAGGCGCGCTGGCGAGCCTCGAGGGCGAGATTAGCCAGGTGCAGACCATCGGTAGCCACCTGGTCTATCTGGTGGAAATCAGCAACATTACCCTGAGCCAGCAGGGCCACGGGCTGATTTACTTTAAGCGCCGCTTCCATCCGGTGATGATGGAGATGGACGTCGTGGCGTAGTTTTGCCTTCCCCTCTCTCGCGGGAGAGGGGATTACCTCGCTTCCCCCCATCGTCACGGCGGGAATATTCCTGTGATCTCAATCACATATTTACGGACACCCGTTCTTATCCCCAACCGCTTACCCCTGCAAGTGACCGCTTAACCCCGAATATAACCACTCACAGATTTACCCAACTTTACGCGCGCGACGTTCTGGCAAGATGGTCCCCAGCATAGCTAATCAATGCCTCCTCAAACACTAACTAAACCCAGACGGCTTCGGCCCATTATTCATCTTATTAAGCCAGGTTTTACTATGGATACTAAAAAGTTATTCAAGCACATACCCTGGGTGATTCTTGGAATCATCGGGGCATTTTGCCTCTCGGTCGTCGCTCTGCGCCGCGGCGAGCACGTCAGTGCGCTGTGGATCGTGGTGGCCTCGGTTTCCGTCTACCTCGTCGCCTACCGTTATTACAGCCTGTACATTGCGCAAAAGGTCATGAAGCTCGATCCTACGCGCTCCACGCCTGCGGTGATTAACAACGATGGCCTGAACTACGTTCCGACCAACCGCTACGTGCTGTTTGGCCACCACTTTGCCGCGATTGCCGGCGCCGGTCCGCTGGTGGGCCCGGTGCTCGCCGCGCAGATGGGCTACCTGCCGGGTACCCTGTGGCTGCTGGCGGGCGTCGTGCTGGCAGGGGCGGTGCAGGACTTTATGGTGCTGTTTATCTCCTCGCGCCGTAACGGTGCCTCGCTGGGAGAAATGATCAAGCAGGAGATGGGTCCGGTACCGGGCTCCATCGCGCTGTTCGGCTGCTTCCTGATAATGATCATCATCCTTGCGGTGCTGGCGTTAATCGTGGTGAAAGCGCTGGCGGAAAGCCCGTGGGGCGTCTTCACCGTCTGCTCGACCGTGCCGATCGCCCTGTTTATGGGGATCTACATGCGCTTCCTGCGCCCGGGCCGCGTAGGCGAAGTATCGGTGATTGGTATCGTCCTGCTGGTAGCGTCGATTTACTTCGGCGGCGTGATTGCCCACGACCCGTACTGGGGCCCGGCGCTGACCTTTAAAGACACCACTATTACCTTTACCCTGATTGGCTACGCGTTTATCTCGGCGCTGCTGCCGGTCTGGCTGATTCTGGCGCCGCGCGACTACCTGGCGACCTTCCTGAAAATTGGCGTTATCGTCGGCCTGGCGCTGGGCATTGTTATCCTCAATCCGGACCTGAAAATGCCGGCGGTGACCCAGTACATTGACGGTACCGGTCCGCTGTGGAAAGGCGCGCTGTTCCCGTTCCTGTTTATCACTATCGCCTGCGGCGCGGTCTCCGGCTTCCACGCCCTGATCGCCTCCGGCACCACGCCGAAGCTGCTGGCTAACGAAACCGACGCCCGCTTTATCGGCTACGGCGCGATGCTGATGGAGTCCTTCGTGGCGGTGATGGCGCTGGTAGCGGCCTCAATTATCGAACCGGGCCTCTACTTCGCGATGAACACCCCGCCGGCGGGTCTGGGCATCACCATGCCGAACCTGCACGAAATGGGCGGTGAGAACGCCGCGCTGATTGCCGCGCAGCTGAGGGATGTCACCGCACACGCGGCGGCGACCGTCAGCTCCTGGGGCTTCGTGATCTCACCTGAGCAAATCCTGCAAACCGCGAAAGATATCGGCGAACCGTCGGTACTGAACCGCGCGGGCGGCGCGCCGACGCTGGCCGTGGGTATCGCTCACGTGTTCCACAAAATCATCCCGATGGCGGATATGGGCTTCTGGTACCACTTCGGTATTCTGTTTGAAGCGCTGTTTATCCTTACCGCGCTGGATGCCGGTACCCGTGCAGGCCGCTTTATGCTGCAGGATCTGCTGGGCAACTTCGTGCCGTTCCTCAAGAAAACCGACTCGCTGGTGGCCGGTGTTATCGGTACCGCGGGCTGCGTCGGCCTGTGGGGCTACCTGCTGTATCAGGGCGTGGTCGACCCGCTGGGCGGCGTGAAGAGCCTGTGGCCGCTGTTCGGTATCTCTAACCAGATGCTGGCCGCCGTGGCGCTGGTGCTCGGCACCGTGGTGCTGGTCAAAATGCAGCGCACCAAATATATCTGGGTCACCGTGATCCCAGCCGCATGGCTGCTGCTGTGCACCACCTGGGCGCTGGGCCTGAAACTGTTCAGCACCAATCCGCAGATGGAAGGCTTCTTCTTCATGGCGCAGCAGTATAAAGAGAAGATCGCCGCCGGCGGCGAACTGACCGCGCAGCAGATTGCCAACATGAACCATATCGTGGTGAACAACTACACCAACGCGGGTCTGAGCATTCTGTTCCTGGTGGTGGTCTACAGCATCATCTTCTACGGCATCAAAACCTGGCTCAACGTGCGCAACAATAAAGTGCGTACCGACAAAGAGACCCCGTACGTGCCGGTACCGGAAGGCGGCGTGAAGACCTCTTCGCATCACTAAACCTTAATGCCGGATGGCGCTACGCTTATCCGGTCTACACAAACGAATGTTTGTAGGCCGGATGAGGCGCTAGCCGCCATCCGGCTTTATTCGTTCTCTGGGACTCACAATGTTTGGTAACTTAGGTCAGGCAAAAAAATACCTCGGTCAGGCAGCGAAAATGCTGATTGGCATTCCGGATTACGATAATTACGTCGAGCATATGCAGACTAACCATCCGGACAAGCCGTACATGACCTACGATGAATTCTTTCGCGAACGCCAGCAGGCCCGCTACGGCGGCGACGGCAAAGGCGGCGTACGCTGCTGCTAATGGAGGCAAACATGGCACCGATTGCAGTCACCCTGCTCACCGGTTTTCTTGGCGCGGGTAAAACCACCCTGCTGCGCCATATCCTGAACGAACGGCACGGCTTTAAAATTGCCGTTATCGAAAACGAATTTGGCGAAGTCGCCGTCGATGACCAGCTTATCGGCGATCGCGCCACGCAGATTAAAACCCTGACCAACGGCTGCATCTGCTGTACCCGTTCCAACGAACTGGAAGACGCCCTGCTCGATCTGCTCGACAGCCGCGATCGCGGAGAAATTGATTTTGACCGGCTGGTGATCGAATGCACAGGCATGGCCGACCCCGGCCCGATTATCCAGACCTTTTTCTCTCACGATGTGCTGTGTGAACGCTATCTGCTGGATGGCGTGATTGCGCTGGTTGACGCGGTGCATGCCGACCAGCAGATGAATCAGTTCACCATTGCCCAGTCGCAGGTGGGCTACGCCGATCGTATCCTGCTCACCAAAACTGACGTGGCGGGCGACAGCGGCAAGCTCCGCGAACGGCTGATGCGTATTAACGCCCGCGCGCCGATTTACAACGTCACCCACGGCGATATCGACCTGAATCTGCTGTTTAACACCAGCGGCTTTATGCTGGAAGAGAACGTGGTCAGCAGCAAACCGCGCTTCCACTTTATGGCCGATAAGCAGAACGACGTGTCGTCTATCGTGGTGGAGCTGGATTATCCGGTGGATATCAGCGACGTGTCGCGGGTGATGGAAAACCTGCTGCTCACCTTTGCTGAACAGCTGATGCGCTATAAAGGGATGCTGTGGATCGACGGCGAGCCCAACCGCCTGCTGTTCCAGGGCGTTCAACGGCTATACAGCGCCGACTGGGACCGGCCGTGGGGCGATGAGCGGCCGCACAGTACCCTGGTGTTTATTGGAATACAGCTTCCGGAAGATGAGATTCGCACCGCATTTGCGAGCCTGCGCAAGTAGTCATGTCGCATTCCCCCTCTTCTGGAGGGGGAATGCGCGGCTGAAATGTAAAATTCCGTTCTTATATGTAACAGTAGAAATGTTTTTGGAAATAATTAGAAAGCCAATTATTGCGTCCACAACCGCTTTTTCGCGCCTGTTCAGCGAATATTTAGCCAAAAGATTCAACTCACGCTCAACGGCTAAAGATTACCCGTTGACTCCGCAGTAAAAACAACTAACAAACAACACAAATAAATATATCTAATAACAAAATTAGCATAAAACAGTCATCACTCGCTGATTTGCAGTCATAAAAATCGATTGTTAAGGTGCCCTCCGCGTAATGTAATGATGAGGCATAAAACATGAAAAAGCTGAATATCCTTCTTCTCTCGGCGTTGGCTGCCGTCTCGGGATCCGCACTCGCGATGGGCGGCACCGTTGAGCAGGGCAAGAACTTCACTAACCTGAATCTGGAAATGGGGAAATCCTCTTCTGGCCTGTATGTGGAAAGCAACTGGCTCAAAAATACCGATGACGGTACCCAGACAGGCGGCGTAGGCGCGGGTTATAACCTGGCGCTCGGCCCGGTGATGTTCAATGCCGGCGCGAAAGCCATCTACCTCGGCCCTAAAAAAGGCGATAACGGCGTGGCCTTCCCCATCGGCGGCGGCGTCAACGTGGCCCTGACCGACAGCATCCATCTCTATGGTGAGGGCTATGCCGCACCGGAGAGCCTGAACAATAGCGTCAAAAACTACGTTGAAGCCAACGGCGGCGTAAGCTGGACGCCAATCACCCCAGTCACGCTGAAAGTGGGCTATCGCCATGTCAGCGTCGACGGCAAGGATGGCCGCCCGGGCCACACGCTGATTGACGGCGCCTATGTCGGCGGCGGGGTTACCTTCTGATGAACGGCCGCTTCGCCGCGCTTTGCGTTCTGAGCTTCACCGTGCTGCTGTCAGGCTGCGTCCAGTACAAATGGGTGAAGCCGGGAGTCAGCGATACGGAGATGAATAAAAAGCTCACGGAGTGCGAAGCTCAGGCGCTGATCGATCTCCCCCCGGATAACGTCGTCACCGGTTCAAGCTCGGAAAAAACGGACAAAAAGAACAAGAAAAAGGATATTTCCACCAGCTATACGGTTGAGGACGCCAATGAGGGGCGCAGGGATACGCTCGTCGACAGCTGCATGTTTAAGAGCGGCTGGGATAAGATTGAAGTTCAGTGAACGCCAAAAAACCTGCCAGATGGCAGGTTTTTGTCTTCACGCCGTTATTTATGCACGACCACCAGCTTCTGATTCACAAACTCTTTAATCCCGAGATCGGAAAGCTCGCGGCCGAACCCGGAGCGCTTAACGCCGCCAAACGGCAGCTCCGGAGCGGTATCGGTTAGCCAGTTGATATAGACCATACCGGTTTCAATCCGCGACGCCATGCGTTTCGCCCTTTCGATATCCTGGCTGAATACGGCTCCGCCGAGGCCATAGTGCGAATCGTTGGCCAGCTTCACCGCCTCATCGTCATCTTTCACCACGTAGATTTGCGCGACCGGGCCAAAGAACTCTTCGAAGTAGGCCGGGTTATCGCGGGTAATGCCGGTCAGTATAGTGGGCTCGAAAAAGCTGCCTTCCCGCTGCGCGGGTTTTCCGCCCAGATGCAGCTTCGCGCCGTTTTTCACCGCCTCGTCAACCTGTTTGGTCAACGTTTCCAGCGCGTCTTTTGAAGAGAGCGGGCCCAGCGTGGTACTTTCGTCCAGCGGATCGCCGATTTTCACCTGACGGAAGGCCTCGGTAAACTGGCTCAGGAACGAGTCGGCAATTTTTTCATGCAGGATAAAGCGCTTCGCCGCGGTGCACACCTGGCCTGCGTTGTTGAGCCGCGCCTGCACGCCGATCTTCACCGCCTTCGCCAGATCGGCGTCGTCCAGGACCACAAAGACATCGTTGCCGCCCAGTTCAAGCGTCGCTTTCTTGATGTGTTTAGCCGCCTGCGCCGCCACCACGCTACCGGCTTTTTCCGAGCCGGTCAGGGCCGCACCCTGTACGCGATCGTCGGCGATAATCTTCGCCACCTGATCCTGAGAAATAAACAGGTTAGTCCACGCGCCCTCCGGCGCACCGGCTTCGCGTACCAGGTGGGCGAAGGTTTCCGCGCAGTGCGGGACGATGCTGGCATGTTTGGCGATAACCGGGTTCCCCGCCGCCAGGTTCGGTGCCAGCACGCGCATAAGCTGATAATAAGGGAAGTTCCACGGTTCTACCGCCATCAGTACGCCGATGGGATGGTGTTCGACCCAGGCTTCACCCAGCTCGGACGGATACTTTACCGGCGCCAAAAACTGTTTGGCGTTGTCGGCGTAGTAGCGGGCAATTTGCGCGCACAGCTTCACTTCACCGCGGCTTTGCTCAATGAGTTTGCCCATTTCCTGGCTGGCGATTTTCGCCAGCTCGTCAACCCGGCCGTCGATCAGATCCGCCAGCTTGTACAGCACCGATAGCCGCTGCGCTATATCGCCTTTCGACCACGACGAATGATATAGCGCATCCGCCTTCTGCAGAGCCGCTTCCACGTCCGCGTCGCTGTGTGCCGGGTACGCTTTGATAAGCTGATTGTTTGCAGGATTCACCGTCTGATAAGCCATATCGCATGTCTCCTTGTTATCGCTGTTAACGCAGTCATAAATACCGCACAGGATATTAAGGTTAGTCGAGATAGCTGAGGATGCGGCCAAACTCAGAGAGATACGGAATTTTCCCGAAATGGAACGGAGCGCGCTATCGGCATAAATCGCTCATAAATAACAGCGTTATATCAATAAGTTAGTGAGCAACACCCCGGATATCCGCCTCCGACAAACCGGTAATTCTCAGCACCGTTTCCAGGGCCATACCTTCGGCGAGCATCGTTTGAGCAATACGCTGCGCTTCGGCGCGCTGCCCCTCCTCAACGCCCTCCAGTCGTCCCTTTTCGAGACCTTCCTGGCGACCTTCCCGCTTCCCCTGCCTGCGCCCCACTTCACGTAACCTTTCGGCGATAGTCATGAGCTTCTCCTTATGCTGCGGAACACGCTGAGCCACTTCGCGGATAAATTTCCCCAACCGAAGCGCTTTGCCCGAGTGAATCAGGTAATTAAACAGCGTTTTTAGCTGCCTGTCATTAGCGTATCCGCTAAGCAAAATGGCCGTCAGATGTTCCACAATGCCCAGCAAATCGCGCTGACGAATATGTTTTTGCATCAGCTCCAGTAAGGCGACTCTTCGATGCTGGACAATTTCGTCATCAGGCACGACGGTAATATCCACCAGCGGAAACGGCATGGTATAAAGCTGCTTAGCCAGAGCAGGGTCAGCAAACTTGTCGAGCCAGGATAACGACCAGGGATAAGGCGTGGCGACGCCATGATAGAACAGTATCGGTACAACCAGCGGCAGCGTTTTATGTCCGTTATCCAGATGGCGCTGCATCGCAGCAATGGCGTAACGCATCATTCTGAAGGCCATATACGCATCCGGAGAGCTTTGATGCTCGATGACAACATAGATATAGCCTTCTCCCGCGGCGGTTTTCAGTGCCCACAGAACATCGGAGTAGTATGCCCGCAGGTTCTCCTCAATAAAGCTCCCGGATTCAAGCGTCAGCGAATCCAGGTCGCAAAGCTGTCTGAGCGCCGGAGGAAGATGGATATCCAAAAAGTCGCGCGCGGTATCAGCTTGACGTAAAAACTGTTTGAAGACCGCATCGTGCGGCGTTGACGTAGTACCCTTTTCCATGGCTATCCGCCTGCGTAAAAAAATCCTGCCGCCACTCTACTGCGCCATTTTTCTCATCACACACACTGTTGCTGACCTTTACGAGCCGCGACGAAAGATATCTTCCTTCGGCTGCAAGCGAGACATTTTTGTTGAACGCGACTCGCGGTTCTCCCGCAGGATGAAGGCATGTTATAAACAGCTATCCCCCTCAGCTAAGGAGTCCACCGTGAGCCATACGCGCGATATTCAGCAAACCTTCTGGCGCGATGAACAGCTGCCCTGGCTGGAGCTGCGCAGCACCTGGCAAAGCCGTCAGGCCTACAAACGTCACCGCCATCCGCAGCTCTCCGTGGGGGCGATTATCGAGGGGGAAACGCGCTGTATCTGCAACGGGCAGGAGTATCTGCTGCGGCCGGGCGATCTGATTATTATCCCCGCCCAGGCGCCCCACAGCTGCAATCCGCGCGACGGCCAGCCGCGCAGCTACCATATGCTCTATCTCGAGCTAAGCTGGTGCTGGCGGCAGCTGGCAAACGATGCGCATCACGAGCGGTTGATAACCTCCCAGCCGGTGATTCGCGATGCCGGGCTCTTTGCCCGGTATCTGCAGATCGTGGCGTTGATGACTCAGCAAAACACCGCCGCGCTACCCGTCAGCGTCGCCCGGTTCCTGCGCGATCTGCCGCTGCGCCCGCTCGCGCCTGTGGCGCTTAGTCAGACCAGCGCGCGTTTGTTCAGTCGTCTGGCAACCAATCTGCAGGCGCCGCCGACGCTGGATAGCCTCGCCGATGAGTTTGCGCTGCGCAAAGAGACGCTGATCCGCGCCTTCAAGCAGGATACCGGCCTGACGCCCGCCAGCTTTATCAATATCGCGCGGATTGAGTTCGCCAAAACGCGCCTGCGGGCCGGGGATAATATCGCCGATGTGGGCTACCAGGCCGGGTTTGCCGACCAGAGCCACTTTCATAAAACCTTTGTCAGCTATACCGCCGCCACGCCGCGCCAGTATGCGCAGTCCCGATCAATAACAGACAATAATTAGCGTTTACGCTGGCGTAAGGTGACCTCAGATTAATACTGAGGTTGCTATGGACATACTCGCTACGCTCTTTCCCTCCGCCTTCCCCGCGCTGGCGCTCTCCCATTTTGTCGCCCTGCTGAGCCCCGGGCCGGATTTTTTTCTGCTGGTGGGCTACGCCATCCGCTATCGCCTGCGCGGCAGCGTCGGCCTGTGTATCGGCATTGCCGCCGGAAACGGTCTGTATATTCTTCTGGCCATTATCGGCTGGGGGATCCTGCGCCAGGCGCCGCTGCTGTTTACGGTGATTGAGCTGCTGGGCGCGGCGTATTTACTGTGGATTGGCAGCCTGCTGCTCAGAAGCCGTCCGACCACGCTGGCGCTGCACGGCGCCTCGGCTTCGCGCCCGCCGCTGGTGAAACAGCTTTTTCTCGGGCTGGGTTCTTCGCTGCTCAATCCGAAAAACGCGCTGTTCTACCTCGCGCTGATGACCTCCCTGCTGGGCCCGAACGTCACGCTGGTGCAGCAGGCCGTCAGCGGAGCCTGGATGACCAGCGTGGTGTTGATATGGGATCTGTTGCTGGTCACGCTGATTGCGCTACCGTCGGTGCAGCGCCGCCTTTCCGCCGTCGTCTGGCGAGTCGAGCGCACGGCCGGCGGCGTATTGATGGCTTTTGGTTGTTGGATTGTGTGGCAGTTTATTTTTAATTAATATTACCAATCATCAAATAAGGACAAAGCCTCGCCGTTCCCCAGCAGGGAATAAACGAGGCTTCACTCTATCGCCATCTTACACAATAATTATTCCGGACTATTTGCCGTCAACATATCCATCGGTACAAATACCCACTGCTGTGCTTCCGAGCCGTTAAATTCGAAAAGAATAATCGGATTCCCCTGGTTCGTGCCGCGGTTGTAGCTGTCCATAACAAAGCTCGGGTTTTGTTTGCTTTTAATAAAGCGACGTGAGCTGACTAAATCCCACCGCTGCGTCGCTTTATTCCCGCGAACCTGGAGCTCAATCGCTGCGCCTGAGCCCATACGATCCCCGCAAATGCCCAGCAGCAGCTCCTCGCTGGCGGCCAGGACGATCTCGCCGGTCCTGTCATCAACCGACCACAGAATTTTATTTAACGGTGAGGACGTCGGTAAGATAACAGCCTTAGCCCCGGCTTGCTGATCGCTAATACCTAATACCATGTCTTTTTTTGCTGCATATTTAAATATACCAATCATGAAAAACTCCTTTTATAAAAGACCAGTAGCAAGAGAAATTGATTAACGTTTTCCCTGAAATAAACAATGCCTTATTTAACCTTGAATATAATGTGATTAAGATCACTTATTAATAACTAACTTAAGAAAAAACCCATGTGGGATATATATTATGAATGCATTTAAGTTTAATTATTTAAAAATAGAATTTAAGCTACGTAAATTAAATTAACCCTCATCGTCTCTCTCGTCGGAAAAAGAGGAATCCGAATGACCAGGGCGTCAAATGGCGAAGATTTTACGCATTAGCCGTCAGGCTATATGCTTAAGCTTATGGAAAAACTCGCTGAACTGAAACGCGCCAAGCTGCTGGCGCTCTCGCTGCTGCTGATTGCAGCCGCCATTTTTATCACTACCCTCGTGCTGCCGCCTACGCCATGGGTCGGTGCGCTAAAGGCTATTTCCGAAGCGGCAATGGTCGGCGCGCTGGCGGACTGGTTTGCAGTCGTGGCGCTGTTTCGCCGTATTCCGCTGCCGTTCGTTGCGCGGCATACGGCGATTATTCCGCGTAATAAGGACCGGATTGCTGATAATCTCGGCTATTTCGTGCAGGAAAAATTTCTCGATACGCCCTCTCTGGTCGCGCTGATCCGGCGCTATGAACCGGCGCTGATGCTCGGTAACTGGTTCAGCCAGCCGGAAAACGCGCGTCGGGTCGGCCAGCATCTGCTGCAGGTGATGAGCGGCTTTCTGGAGCTAACCGATGACGCGCGCATTCAGCGCCTGCTGCGTCGGGCGGTGCATAAAGCGATTGATAAGGTCGATCTAACCCAAACCAGCGCTATGATGCTGGAAGGGCTGACGCGCGATAATCGCCACCAGAAGCTGCTGGATTCGCTGATTAGCCAGCTGATCGCCCTGCTCCAGCGCGACAGCTCGCGGGCGTTTATTGCCCGCGGCATCGTGCACTGGCTGGAGACCGAGCATCCGCTTAAAGCCAGGCTGCTGCCTACCGAATGGCTCGGTGAGCACAGCGCTGAAATGGTTACCGATGTGGTTAACACGCTGCTCGACGAAGTGAGTCAGGATCGCGCCCATCAGATCCGCCAGGCCTTCGATCGCGCGGCGCTGAAGCTGATCGACAACCTGAAGTCCGATCCGCTGATGGCGGAAAAAGCGGACAATATCAAAGCGTATCTGAAAAACGATGAGACCTTTAACCGCTATCTGGGCGAGGTATGGGCCGATCTGCGCGGCTGGGTTAAAAACGATGTTAATAGCGACGATTCACGCATTAAGCAGCGCATTGCCGAAGCCGGTCAGTGGTTTGGCGAAACGCTGCTCCACGATGAGGCGCTGCGCGAATCCCTGAACGAACATCTTGAGCAGGCGGCGCACCGGGTGGCCCCGGAGTTTGCCGCCTTCCTGACGCGCCATATCAGCGATACCGTTAAAAGCTGGGACTCCCGCGATATGTCGCGACAAATCGAGCTGAACATTGGTAAGGATCTGCAGTTTATCCGCATCAACGGCACGCTGGTTGGCGGCACTATCGGTCTGCTGCTGTGGCTGTTTTCACAAATTCCTTCGCTGCTGCATTTACATATTTAATTCAACTTTTTGTTTTTAATGTATTTCTTATATGAATACATATTAACCATTAAAAACACATGGATATTTAGGTTGACCCTAAATTTATTGCAGTGTGAAGTGCTGAAATAGTGCGCGCATAAACGGCTATTTATGGCGTAGAGACTCAACAAGGAGCCCACCGATGTTGCAATGGATGACCCGTTTTTTCGCCCGCCATTCCGCCACGCTGTTCTTCCCGGCGGCGCTGATCCTGTATGACTTTGCCGCCTATCTGACCACCGATCTTATCCAGCCGGGGATTATTCACGTGGTGCGCGACTTTGACGCCGACGTGGCGCTGGCTCCCGCCTCGGTCAGCCTGTATATGGCCGGCGGCATGGCGCTACAGTGGCTGCTCGGGCCGCTCTCCGATCGTATCGGCCGCCGTCCGGTGCTGCTCACCGGCGCGCTGATCTTTACCCTGGCCTGCTTCGCGACCCTGTTCACCACCTCAATGGAGCAGTTCCTCGCCGCGCGCTTTGTTCAGGGCACCAGCATCTGTTTTATCGCCACGGTCGGCTACGTCACCGTGCAGGAGGCGTTCGGCCAGACAAAAGCCATTAAGCTGATGGCGATTATTACCTCGATCGTGCTGATCGCGCCAATAATTGGCCCGCTCTCCGGCGCGGCGCTGATGCACTTCGTGCACTGGAAAGTGCTGTTCGGGATTATTGCCGTCATGGGGTTTATCGCCTGGCTGGGGCTGCTGCTGAATATGCCGGAGACCGTCCGGCGCGGCGACGTCCCCTTCAGCGCCAGCGGCGTGCTGCGCGATTTCCGCGATGTTTTCCGCAACCGCGTTTTTCTGTTCGGCGCCGCCACGCTCTCGCTCAGCTATATTCCACTGATGAGCTGGGTTGCGGTCTCGCCAGTTATCCTGATTGACGACGGCGGGCTGACCACCGCCGAGTTCGCCTGGACCCAGGTGCCGGTCTTCAGCGCGGTGATTATTGCCAACCTGTCGGTGGCGCGCTGGGTAAAAGACCCGACGCGTCCGCGCTTTATCTGGCGCGCGGTGCCCATCCAGATGACCGGGCTGGCGATCCTGATCCTCGGCAACCTGCTGTGGCCGCACGTCTGGCTGTGGTCGGTGCTCGGCACCTGCTTCTACGCCTTCGGCATCGGGCTGATCTTCCCGACGCTGTTCCGCTTTACCCTCTTTTCTAACGATCTGCCAAAAGGTACGGTTTCCGCTTCGCTAAATATCGTGATCCTTAGCGTCAGCGCGCTCTCTATCGAAGCGGCGCGCTGGCTGTGGTTTAACGGCGGCAGGCTGCCTTTTCATCTGCTGGGGGTGGCGGCGGGGATCGCGGCCGCGTGCTGTCTGGCGGGTTTATTAAGCCGGATACGCCAGCAGCCGGAAGCCGAGCTGGCGCAGGAGTAGCGCACATTGGCTACTCCACGGTCCAGGCTTCACTAAAGCTCTCGTCGGCGAACAGCTCCGTCAGGCCGCTGATCTGTTTCAGGCGCAGCACCTCGTCCGCATCCATACCGAGCTCTTCGCCGATGCGCCGATCGTCCCAGCCCTGGCGATGTAAATCGCGGACGATGTCGGACATCGCCGCGATCTGATGTTTGCCCCTGGCGCGATTATGGCGAATGGTGGCGGCGATGCGCTCTTTCTGCCCTTCGCGTTCGGCATTGATGAGCGTCACCGGAAGATAACCATGCAGGCGCCGGTTCAGCTCCGGGCGACTCTTACCAATCAGGTGGCGATGAAAACCGTCCACGACCAGGTGCCGTCGCTGCTGGCGAGCCACCACTACCGGTTGGGTAAAACCATCCAGTTCGATAGAGCGTTCCAGCAGCTTTTTTTCCACCGTCGCCATCACGTTGGGGTTGTAGTCATTCGCCTCAACCGTTTTGGCCTCGACCCACAGCACGCAGTCCACCGGCTCGCGGCAGAAGGGACTGTGCTGGTGGATCAGGCTCTTCAGCTCGTTAATCGCTTTGATTTTCAGGTCAACATCATCAAACGACTCGAGATATTCAATCACTGTCTTAGCCACATCCGGCGACATCAAAGCGTCCTCCACTCTTTACGTTTGTTACTCACCAGCCGACAGTAGCGCTCATAGTGCTTTGGCTGCGTCGGGCTGAACGACAGCATCCGGCACCAGAAATCGTTTTTCAGCAGCGTCTTGCAGATGCGGCGCCATGAGGGAACATCGCGATAGCCGAGATCTTTTTCCTGCTCGTCGGGAATATCGACAGGGAAACCGCGGGTCTGGTACCAGTGCAGATAAATAGCGATTTTATTACGGTAATGCTCGGCGGTTTTTGCCGGCATGCTGTCGAGCAGAAAGAGCGCATACTCGCGCCAGCTAAAATGCGCCGGTTTGCGGATTTTGGTCTTCAGCGCAAAGTAGTCGCCGCTGGCGTTGGCGTAAATCGCGCCGCTGTGCGCGCCGCATACCCGACGGCACATCCGCTCCCAGGTCTCCGGCTCAAGAATGTGATAGAGCCACAGCCCGCGCCTCTGCTCGGGGCCGAAGGGCTCGCAGACGCGCATATTTTTCAGCGGTACGCCGGCGCGGTGCATCAGGTCATAGAGCGGATTGTAGGGGAGGCGCGACTTATGATTAAAGATCCAGATGTCGCGGGTCCGCCAGTCATAGAGGGGATAGCAGGTATAGCTGAACCCTTCCGGCGAGGCGGTGGTCCAGGGTTTATCTTCCTCAAAGCGCAGTTTGGTCGGCGAGGTGAGCGCCATATAGCGATGCAGCGACTCGTCGGTGCGGATGCCGATCAGCGAAGCGAGACTGCGCCCCGCAGCCAGCCAGTGGGAAAAGGCCGGTATAAACGCTTCAAAGGTCATTTCCGGCTGATAAAAAGGGAAAAAAGCGGCATCGGTGATGGCGTCATCCGGCGGTTGCCTCACCCATTCTTCCCCGGCCCGCCAGGCGACCCATTCCGGCTCATGCTGCGATACGCCGCTCACCGTGGTCATTGGCAGCGCCACCCAGTAAAAGCGGCTTACCACGTCCTGATAGCGCTCTTTCATATTTTGTACGTGCTGGATGGTTAATAAATACTGCGCTTCCCAGTCCACGAACAATACCGCAAACTTTTTCCCTTTTTTACGCGCAACGGCTGCCGCCAGATGAAATAATACCGTCGAGTCTTTACCACCCGAAAAAGATAAACAGACCTGCTCGAAAGTATCAAATACCCAATCCAGGCGCATCAGAGCAGCGTCAAAAACATTCATATTCAGTTTTACGCGTTTCATCCTTCACCCCTGATAAATGAATCGCCGTCAGAATGTACTTATAGAAAAATTCCGTAAGCCAGATAACCTGAAATCAGGTTCATAGATTATTCATCCAGATACCGAACATGCTGAAAAAAGGCGAGCGCGACTAAATGTTATTCACACCATAAAAATCATGTTATCTCATTTAAATTCATAAAGTTACGATAATAACTCCTATTATCTTCGTTTTCTCGGGAGTACTGTGATCTCAGTCACAATTCTCCGCCGAGCGAGGTCATCAATATCCTTTATTGCGGCCAAAAACATCACGCCATATCGCAACTGACTCTCCGCAATCGGATATAATCAGCAGCCCCGATCCACCGTAACAATATTGATTAAGGAACGCCATGAGCGATATCGATCTCAGCCCGCCGCAACGCGATCTGCTGCGCGAGAAGCTGTCTAAATACTGCGAAGAGAATTTTGAGCTGGAACTGGAGCAATTTGACGCGGAATTCTTTGTCGACTTTATTGCGAAAGAGCTGGGTCCAATGTTTTATAACGCCGGGATTGATGCGGCCATCGCCACCCACCTTGCGTGGGGCGATCGGATTCAGGAAGAGATGGATCTGAAAAAAGTCTACTAGCGGAAGATCAATAAATACCCACAGTAAACAGGGTTATAATGCGACCTCTTTCATCATCTCCCGTGTACGGGGAAGGAAAACCATGTCGCTTATCACCGATCTACCCGCCATTTTTGACCACTTCTCCGCAGCCCGCCAGCAGGGTTTCCTCACGGTCATGGAGCTTAAAGAGCAAAACATACCGCTGGTTGGCACCTACTGCACCTTTATGCCGCAGGAAATTCCGCTGGCCGCCGGCGCGGTGGTGGTGTCGCTGTGCTCCACCTCCGACGAGACGATTGAAGAGGCGGAAAAGGATCTGCCGCGCAACCTCTGTCCGCTGATAAAAAGCAGCTACGGTTTTGGCAAGACCGACAAATGCCCCTACTTCTACTTTTCCGACCTCGTGGTGGGCGAAACCACCTGCGACGGCAAAAAGAAAATGTACGAATACATGGCCGAATTCAAAGCCGTGCACGTGATGCAGCTGCCGAACAGCGCCAGCGATGATGCCTCGCGAGCGCTGTGGAAAGCGGAAATTTTGCGCCTGCAGAAGGTGGTGGAAGATCGCTTTGGTACGCCGATTACCGAAGCCGCCCTGCGCGAGGCGATTATCCTCAAGAACCGCGAACGGCGGGCGCTGGCGAACTTTTATCGCGTCGGGCAGCTCAACCCGCCCGCGCTCAGCGGCAGCGATATCTTAAAAGTGGTTTACGGCGCGACCTTCCGCTTCGATAAAGCGGCGCTGATCGATGAGCTCAACGACATGGCAGATCGGGTACGCCAGCAGTGGCAAGAGGGCAAACGGCTGGAGGCGCGGCCGCGTATTCTGATCACCGGCTGCCCGATCGGCGGCGCGGCGGAAAAAGTGGTGAAAGCCATTGAGGACAACGGCGGCTGGGTGGTCGGTTTTGAAAACTGCACCGGCGCGAAAGCCACCGAGCGCTGCGTGGAGGAGACGGGTGACGTTTACGACGCCCTGACCGATAAATATCTCGCCATCGGCTGCTCCTGTATTTCGCCGAACGACCAGCGCCTGTCCCTGCTCAGCCAGATGGTGGATGAATATCAGGCGGACGGCGTGGTGGATGTCATTTTGCAGGCCTGCCACACCTACGCGGTGGAATCGCTGGCGATAAAACGCCACGTGCGCCAGCAGCACGACATCCCCTATATCGCCATTGAGACCGACTATTCGACGGCGGATATCGGCCAGCTCAGCACCCGCGTGGCGGCCTTTATCGAGATGCTTTAGGAGCGCGCGTGACCATTACCGTAGGGATTGATTCCGGATCGACCGCCACCAAAGGCATCCTGCTTGAAGACGGCGTGATTCAGCGCCGCTTTCTCTGCCCGACGCCGTTTCGCCCCGCCGACGCCATCGTTGAGGCGTGGGAAACGCTCCGCGCTGGCCTGAGCGAGCGCCCCTTTTTAACCTTAACCGGCTACGGTCGCCAGCTGGTGGATTTCGCCGATAAGCAGGTCACCGAGATCTCGTGCCACGGGCTCGGCGCGCGCCTGCTGGCCCCGCAGACCCGGACGGTCATCGATATCGGCGGCCAGGACAGCAAGGTTATCCAGCTGGACGAGGCGGGTAATCTCACCGATTTCCTGATGAATGATAAATGCGCGGCGGGCACCGGGCGCTTTCTGGAGGTGATCTCGCGTACGCTGGGGGCCAGCGTCGAGCAGCTCGACAGCATCACCGACGGTATTGAACCCCATGCGATTACCAGCATGTGCACGGTATTCGCCGAATCCGAGGTCATCAGCCTGCGTTCGGCCGGGGTGCCGCCGGAGGCGATCCTCGCCGGGGTGATCAACGCCATGGCCCGACGCAGCGCCAATTTTATTGGCCGTCTGTCGGCGCAGGGGCCGCTGCTGTTTACCGGCGGCGTCAGCCACTGCGCGGCCTTCGCGCGGAGGCTGGAGGGGCACGTGGGTATGGCGGTGCAGACGCATCCCGACGCGCAGTTTGCCGGGGCGATCGGCGCGGCGCTGATCGGCTTACGTCAGAGGAGCCGCCGGTGACGGAATATCTGTTTTTATTTCACTCAACGGTGGGGGTAGTGCGGATGCGCAAAGCCCTGCAGGCGGCGGGAGCGTCCTTCCGGGTGAAGGACATTCCGCGCCAGCTGCGCGGCGGCTGCGGGCTTTGCATTTATCTGAGCTGTGAGCCGGGCGAAGAACAGAAGTGGATTCTCCCCGGCCAAACGGAAGCTCTGTTTCGCGTCGCCGGGGATGATTATCAGCTGCTGGCTCAGTTTCCGCCGCAGGCGTAACCAGGGCGCGAATCATCGCCCGGCGGCGTACAGCGAGCACAATATCCGGGTTTGTTCCCTCAGCCCAGCAGCTGGCGAACGCAGGATTTAAACACCCGCACGCCATCCGCCAGCGCGGCGCGGTCGAAGTGCATCTCCGGATGATGCAGCCCCGGCAGCAGGTCGCAGCCCAGCCCCCAGAACCCGCCCTTCACCTGTGGACGCAGGCGCAGGTAGTGGAAAAAGTCCTCGCTGCCCGGCGTACTCTTCGCTTCCGTTAAGCCGGCTTCGCCAAACGTTTCCCGGATCGCCTGGCTGACGATAGCCGTAGCCTGTTCGTCGATAATCGCGGCGGGCATCTCCTTGACGATCTGGATATCGACGGTGGCGCCGTAAGCCGCCGCGCTGCTCTCTATCGCCCGCACCACCCGCTCTTTCAGCGTCGCCATGCCGTCATTTTCCGCGCTGCGCAGATCCCAGCACACGTGCGCTTTCGCCGGCACCGAGTTGGTTACCCCCGCATCGCACAGAAAGCGCGTCGCTTTAGCGCTCCAGGTCAGCGAAGGCGCCAGATGAATCCCGTTTACCGCCTGCACCGCGTGCGACGCGGCATCCAGCGCGTTAACGCCCAGGTGAGGCCGGGCGGCATGCGCGGCTTTGCCGTGGAAATCGACCATCACCGTCGCCGAGGCGGAGTAGTACATCGCCGGCACCGCCTTGCCCTTCGGACACTCCTCCAGCGGCCTGAGGTGGAAGCCGAACAGCATCTCCACGTCGTCCAGCGCGCCCGCGTCCGTCAGCGCGATCGCCCCGGTGCCCAGCTCTTCGGCGGGCTGAAAGAGTATTTTCAGCTTCCCGCGCTTCACCAGCCCTTCGGCGAGGATCTCTTCCGCGGCGGTCAACACCACCGAAGAGTGACCGTCATGACCACAGGTATGGCGAGCCTCTAAGCGGCCATCGATGATATGGCCCAGCGCATCCATATCCGCCCGCAGCGCCACGACCGGCCCCGGCTTACCGCTATCCAGCAGCGCAACAATGCCGGTGGTGCCGCCGACGTTGCGCTGAACCTGAAACCCCGCGGCTTCTAATGCATCGCCGATGTATGCCGACGTTTTGTGCTCCTCAAAGCCCAGTTCAGGGATTTGATGCAGATAGTTGAAATGCTCTAAAGTTCGCGACACGTCTTACTCCTTGCCTTCTATTATGCAATCACGCGCATGACCAGCATGGCGATAACGGCATTGATAATGCTCACCGCCATCAGCAGCGGCCAATATTTTTTCGGGACATCCGCCACGCCGAGCAGGCGCCCCATGTACTGAAGCTGCGAACCCATGAGGAAAATCGCCGGGATGAGAATCGTGATATCCGCCACGTTGAGGGTGCCTTTGCTCAACAGGCTCACCGCCACGCCGGTTCCCGCAGAGGCGGAAAGCCAGGAGGTCAGCAATACGGTAATGGCTTCACCCGGCAGGCCAAACAGGCCCATCAGCGGCGCGCAGACGTGGCCGATGATCTGCATCACGCCGAGCAAATTCAGCATTTCAGCGATCACGTAGGCCATTAATACATTCGGCATCAGATTGTTGATGGCGATATTAAATCCTTTGCGCGCGCCGATAACGAAAATATCGAATGGGTTACTGCCGACTTTTGCCGAATTATTCATTTTCAAAATCCCTTTTATAAGCGGTATTCAGAACCAGACGGGTGATTGCCGCGCCGACAAATTTCAGCACAAACATTAAAAGCAGCGGAATAATGATAGGAATGGTTAACGAAGCGAAAAGCGCTGAGCCAATCGAGAAGTAGTTATTAATCAGACCGGCGCCGGAATATTGCCAGGCGCCCATAATAACCAGATCCTTACGATTTATTTTGTCGCTGTCATACAGCTCTTTGGTCAGCGCCGCCCCGGCATCGGTACTCTGTAAGTCGGTAATCAGCGCCAGGCCGGTATAACCCGGGATCCCGAGCAGCGGGCGAAGCAGCGGGGTCAGCAGCTTATGCGCCGCGCGGATCGCGCCGTAGTGGGTAAATATCTCCAGCAGCCCCAGCGCCAGCATCACCGTCGGCACCAGCGACAGGGCAAACAGGAAGCCGGCCTTGGCGCTGATGCCGCCGCTGCCGATAAAGGTGTTGGTTTCCGGCGTTTTCATGGTGCCGAACGCGCCGCCGAGGGTGGTAAAGTCAAACGCCCCCAGCCAGGCCATGCCCTCAACCTTAAACAGCAACCCGGAGAAAACTAACAATACGACGATCAGTGAAATCCAGGCTCCGGGCCCGACTTTCCACTCATTTGTCGTTTCGTCGGAGGAACATTCCAACGTTTTATTTTCACTCATACCCTGTCCTCTCACATAATGAAATGTTAGTGCGATTGTTTGCAATTTGAAATTATGTCAATTTATTGTTATTCGAATTTATTATTTTCACTGATAAGCTTTTCCATATTCCCTTAATCAGCATCATCACCATTTCTTATTCTTCAACTCCCCGAGCCTTGCCGCCTTAATAGCACGCCGGGAATAAGCGATGAGAATTTTCCTCCCTGTCAGTTTTTGTCCGAATTACGATTATCTATAACTTGCCGGGATGATAAATACCTGTGAAAGGGTGTTATTGTTGACTACAGGTCAACAAAGGAGCGAGAAACGATGTTGCATGAGAGGCCGATGAGCTATCTGTATGAAGTCGGGATTCAGGGAGGCATTCGCCGGGCCGCCGATATGCTGGGCATCAACCCGTCAGTCATCAGCCGCCAGATAGCGCAGCTGGAACGGGCGCTGGAGCTGCCGCTGCTGGAACGCCAGGGACGAAACGTGGTGCTGACCGAAGCCGGACGTCTGCTGGCAGAGGACTACTTCGAAAGCCGTCAGCGCCGGGAAAAGCTGGAAAGTCACCTGAAGGATTTACGCCATATGCGCGGCGGGACTATCTCGGTGAGGATTGGCGGCGGGCTGGTCACCACCTTTATTGAATCGGTGATGAGCACCTTTTCTCAGTCCTGGCCTAACGTGTTCGTGGATATTATTGTCGGCAGCATGCAGGAGATGCTCAACGATATCGCCAGCGGCGAAGCGGATATGGCGGTCGCCTTCGGCCCCATCGGCAACCCGGAGCTTAAACGCCACAGCTTTCAGTGGGGCCCTATCTGCGCCGTGGTCTCGCCACAGCATCCCATCGCTGCCCTGCCCGCCGTCACCATCGATGAGCTTACGCAATATCGCCTGATCGCGCTCACCGACAGCTTTGGCCTGCAGCGCCATATGAACGCCATGTTTAAAACCGCCGGACGGCAGTTTCATCCGGCCTATCGCTGCAACCTCTTTTCCACCGCCATGAGCCTGAGCCAGGCGGGATTGGGGATCTCTTTTATGACCGCATACGCCGCCCGGGAAGCAATAGCCCACGGTATTCTGACCGCGGTCCCCATCGATCATCCCATCGCCAGCAGCGCCCAGTGCCACCTGCTACGCAACTCCGACCGCCGCTTTTCCCCGGCGGCGCATCATATGTGGCGGCTGCTGCACAACGCTTTTCGCGACGCGCAGCGGGCGCTGGCGGCCTGAGCTTATTCGGTCACTACGAATCGGGTTGGCGCAAAGCAGTTCAGCAGCCGATGCATAAGGAAGACCATGGTCAGCGTGACGATCAGCGCCACGGTGACGGAAGTGATGCGGTACAGATCGCTGAACACCAGGTCCTGGTCCGGATGCAGGTTCTGGCCGAACATGATGCCGATGGTGGTAATGCTGGCGAAGCCAACGCCGGCCCCCACCTTCTCCATCACGTGCAGGCGGGCGCTAAACGCCAGGCCGAGACCAATCAGCGGCATCATCAGCACCATATGATTGCTGAAGTCGTAGATAATCAGCTGCACCACCAGGATATAAAGGCAGGCCAGCACCACCCCCACCACGCGCCAGATCGAGCTGATCACCGCGCCGCGATAGTGCATCGGGAACAGAATTAAAATTCCCGCCATCAGCGCCGACAGCGAGTCGCTCAGGTCGCAGACCTGAAAGATCACAAAAATCATTGTCGCCACGCTGCCGGAGAGCAGCGATTCGTGGCGAATACGGGCGGCGTCTTTTTCAATGCGCGGCGGCGGCTTGCGCGGTTCAACGTCCGGGATGAAGTAGTTGAGCAATGCGCTCAGCGCTACCGCCATCACGCAGGCCTCCATATTGGAGAACATCAGGGTGTGCCAGTTGCTGGTGGGATAGCTCATAAAGTTGAGCATCGTGCTTTGACACACCACGCCCATCGACCCCAGCAGAAACAGCGGCCCCTGGCTCATAAAGCGAAAGCGCATCACGTACAGGCCAAACACCACCAGCGTCATAATCACCGGCCACTGCGACAGATAGCCGACGATTAACACCATTTCGACGCAGTTCACCGCTGCGCTGAACACAAACTGCCGCGCCACGTGACGGTTAAATACCGGCACCAGCGACAGCAGCATCAGCGGATAAACCACGAAAAAGACGCCGTACTGTACGTCGTAGAAGGTCGAAATGCTCAGTGCGATAGTGCCGGCCACGGCGATGCGCAGCGTCTGGCGAAAATCGTTCGCCGTGTAGACGATGTTGCCGTGCGGGGTGAAGACCCGCGCCAGGGTATTAATAGACATAGTGCAGGAAGCTCACCAGATGGATCTGCGCGCCGGCGAAGGTACGGGCGAACGGGCCATCGCTGTTATAGAGCTGTACCGTCGCGCGGGCGCCGGTGGGCAGCGGCTTATCCAGCGGCTCGTCCAGGGCGACGTGAATGCGCATGCGCTGCGCGTCGCGCACCCAGCGGGTGGACTGCTCCGGCTGCGATAGCTGGCCATTGACCTCTTCCTGGCCGGCCAGAATACCGGCATCGCTGCTGGTGACGTGCGCCGGGAAGACTTTCCCCGGCAGCGCATCAAACACCACCGCAGCATCGGTATTGACGCCGGTGTGGCGCAGGCTCTTCTCGCGGAAATCAGCGACGATATCGGTCTGATTGCTCACCAGCGCCAGCAGCGGCGTGGCGGCGGTGGCGTACAGACCGGGGTTAAGCTGCAGGTTGCTCACCATCCCGTCGGTCTCCGCGCGGACCTTCGTCCAGCCGAGGTTAAGCTGCGCCTCTTCCAGCGCATTGCGGTACTTCTGCAGCGTGACGTTGCGCCCATCGTCACGTTCACCGCGCTGGATCAGCAGATTCTGGATACTGGCGTTGAGCGCACTGACCGACTGCTCGCTGGTCTGCCAGGTGGTGCGCACTTTATCCAGATCCGACTGAGAGACGTTCTGCATGGTGCTCAGGCGCTGGTAGCGATCGAAGGTCACCTTATCGTTGCGCGCGGTGTACTGGGCGGTGCACAGGTTGGCGCGGGCAGAGGCGATCTGCGCGTCCAGCTGCTGGTTGCTCAGCTTCGCCTGTTCAAGAGCGATCTGCGCCGCTTCCACTTTATTGATAAACGGCGTCGGATCCAGTTCATAGAGCAGGTCGCCCTTCTTCACCTGGCTGTTGTTGTGCACATAGACATGGGAGACATAGCCGGAGACGCGCGACGAGACCGGCGTGACCACGCGCATCACGGTGGAGTCCGGCGTGAGCGGGATCCAGATATCGGCAACGATAAACCAGGCGAATATGGCCAGGAAGGCGGCAATACTCACCCTTACCCAGCGGGCAAATTTCTGTTCAGGGGTCATCATAGTGTTTTAGATCTTGTTATCTTCTTCGCGGATAGTCCGCAGATTGCAGGCGATTTGATTTAACGTGGCGCTAAAGGCGGCGAGCTGCGCTTCAGGGATAGTTTCGGTGACGCGCTGTTGATAGGTCTCAATCACGCGGTTCAGCTTCTCCAGAATAGCGCGGCCTTCCGCCGTCAGCGTCAGCAGGCGTATGCGTTTGTCATAAGGCGATGTAGAACGCAGCAGATAGCCCTGCTTTTCCAGCTGCGTGAGGGTGCGCATCAGCGGCGGCAGTTCAATGCCCTGCACTTCCGCCAGCTCGCTGACCGAGACGTTATTCCCCAGCTGATGCAGCTGCATTAGCACCGTCCAGCTTGACTGGGTCAGGCCGGTGTCGGTAATGGCAGAATCAATAATCGCGCGCCACTGGCGCACCACCATCGCCATGCGCATCCCCATCGGGCGGCGGGCAAACAGGTCGTCTTCGGTCATCTTTTTTTCCTCACTTAACGGTGAGGAAAATAATACTTATCACGGTAAGTATCAAGAAACGAAGAGTGGATAAGCATGAATTGATAAATTATATGAATGTATCATCCCCGGTCGCGCTTGCGCTTACCGGGGCAACAGTTCTACGCGGTCTGGTAGCCCGAACAAGGCGCGTCAAGCGCCGTCTCCGGGGAAACCCACCGTCCGCGCTTATGCTTACCGGGGCTACAGTTCTGCGCGGTCTGGTAGCCCGGACAGGCGCGTCAAGCGCCGCCTCCGGGGAAATCCCCGGCCGCGCTTACGCTTACCGGGGCTACGGCTCTGCGCGGTATGGTAGCCCGGACAAGGCGCGTCAAGCGCCGCCTCCGGGGAAATCCCCGGCCGCGCTCACGCTTACCGGGGCTACAGTTCTGCGCGGTCTGGTAGCCCGGACAAGGCGCGTCAAGCGCCGCCTCCGGGAAAATCCCCGGTCGCGCTTGCGCTTACCGGGGCTACGGCTCTGCGCGGTATGGTAGCCCGGACAGGCGCGTCAAGCGCCGCCTCCGGGAAAATGCCGGGTAACAAATCGCACTTTTTAATTGATCTGATCCCGACGCAGCCCGACATCTTTTAGCTGTTCGTCGCTCATACGCTGCAATGTTCTGCGCGTTTGTTCACGAAGCCACCATTTTTTGATTATCCGCGCCAGAAACACGAAGCCGATAAACGGCTGTCTTGCCCGATTCTCGTGAAATTCCATCCTCTACCTCCTCACCTTGCCAGAGGCTTTATCTTCACGGATCCGCGGCCAAACAATACAGATTCACAAAATACTTTTCTTTAACATACAGATTCGCTAAAACGTACAGCAGACCTCATTTTTACCGCCAATCTGTACTGGTTTATTGATCTGTATGGCGACGATCAAGGATACAGCATGACCCGCTATCAACATCTGGCCAGCCTGCTGGCAGAACGCATCGAACAGGGGCTGTATCGCCCCGGCGAAAAGCTGCCGTCGCTACGCAGCCTGAGCCAGGAACACGGCGTCAGCATCAGCACCGTTCAGCAGGCCTACCAGACGCTGGAACAGCAGCAGCTGATCGTACCGCAGCCGCGATCCGGCTATTTTGTGGCCCCGCGTAAAGCCCAGCCGCCGGTACCGCCGATGTCGCGTCCGGTCCAACGCCCCGTTGAGATCACCCAGTGGGATCAGGTGCTGACCATGCTCGACGCCCGCCACGATAAATCGATTATCCCCTTCGGCGGCGGCTCGCCGGACGTCACTCAGCCGAGCCTGAAGCCTATCTGGCGCGAGCTGAGCCGGGCAATCCAGCACAACCTTAGCGAAGTGCTGAACTACGACGAACTGGCCGGGCGTCGCGAACTGCGCGAACAGATCGCCCGCCTGATGCTCGATGGCGGATCGGTGGTCACCGCCAACGACCTGGTGCTCACCAGCGGCTGCCACAGCGCGCTGTCGCTGGCGCTGCTGTCGGTATGCCAGCCCGGCGATATCGTCGCCGTCGAATCCCCTTGCTACTACGGCACCATGCAGATGCTGCGCGGATTAGGGCTAAAAACCATCGAGATCCCCACCGATCCGGAAACCGGGATCAGCATCGAGGCGTTAGAGCTGGCGCTCGACCAATGGCCGATCAAAGGGGTGATCCTGGTCCCCAACTGCAATAATCCGCTGGGATTTATCATGCCGGATGCCCGCAAGCGGGCGGCGCTGTGCCTCGCCCAGCGCCACGACATCGTTATCTTTGAGGATGATATCTACGGCGAGCTGGCGACCGAATACCCGCGCCCGCGCACCATCCATTCCTGGGATATCGACGGCCGGGTGATGCTCTGCAGTTCGTTTACCAAAACCATCGCTCCCGGCCTGCGCATCGGCTGGATTGCCCCCGGCCGTTATTACGATCGTCTGCTGCAGATGAAGTATGCCGCCAGCGGCACCAACGTTCCCTCCACCCAACTGGCGGCCTGTAACTTTATTCGCGAAGGCCACTATCACCGCCACGTGCGGCGGATGCGGCAGATCTACCAGCGTAATATGGAGATTTACACCTGCTGGCTGCGGGAGTTTTTCCCCTGTGGGATCTGCGTTACCCGCCCGAAAGGCGGCTTTATGCTGTGGGTCGAGCTGCCGGAGCAGGTGGATATGGTCTGCGTCGCGAAGCAGCTGTGCCGGCTAAAGATCCAGGTCGCGCCGGGATCGCTGTTTTCAGCATCCGGGAAATACCGCAACTGCTTAAGGATCAACTGCGCCCTGCCGCCGACAGATAAGCATAAAGAGGTGATGGTGCAGCTGGGAATGGCGGTGAAGGTGGCGATGGAGTGGGAGGCGCAGTGAGTCTGCGCTGGCCGGTGCTACCGGTTCCCCGCTCTCTGCGGGCCGGTAGCCCGGACAAGGCGCGTCAAGCGCCGCCTCCGGATTTTACAGTTCGTCCACTTTCCAGCGTCTGAGTCTTTTATGCTGCTGTCCTCATATCCACTTTAAAAAATTAAACAGACCGCAGCATTTTAACGATGTCATGCATCTACGCGAAAGATTTATTTATTTTCTCCTGCTCCCCCTTCGATAAATCAAATTTATAGTTATTAAGAGGTCCCGGCTATCTGAAATCTCTTTCTCTAAGAATGAGATTAATTTCCCGCAAAGCATCCAGCTGTCTTTTCTCAAAAGGAGTTGGTGTATTTGAACTACAAATAGCGGTAAGACTGAAAACCCCGCCAGCTAATCCGGTCAAACCAGAGACAAGATCCCATTGACCATGAATAAAATACCATCCCCCAGCAAATAGCATTAGCAGGCCGCATCCGGCCAGAATCTTCAAGAAAATAGTTGATTTTCTTTTTCTCTCTTTTTGCAAAACTTTTAGTCGATGTTGCTCCTCTGAAATCAACTCATCGTTATCACAATAAATCAACAACTTAGATGCATGCTGATTCGAATGATCGTTAATGGTGACATCACCATTGATATTTCCGGAATTAAAATCTCGCATATTATTCACCTTATGAAGGTAACTGATTATAGAATCGCCCCAAACATTCTACTTGATATATTTATCATTTAACGAAAAAATATTTTAAAATTTCATATATTTGAAAAATATTTCACACAATACAGTGATTTTTTTGATATAACATATAACCATGATAAATAGTATTGATATCAGGGAGCCCATCAAATGGTACAAGATCCGCAATCACTAGCCCCTTTCTTCAGGCAATTCGCTCTGGACAATAACAAAAAAAACGCCGAGTGGGGGCCTGGATATCGGGAACTTTTTGGTCGAGTTCAGCGTGAAAACCCAGATTTCACCGATCAAACTATCATGGATCTTTGGTATACACGCGACAACAGGGTTGCCAGTCTGCGACAAGGCGGGATGTCCCATGAAGAATTCCTTCAAACTAAAGATGATCTCCGTGCTCTCACCAGACTCATTGCCTCTGGTTGTACACTTGAGGTTTTTGAACTGGCGCATCAACGCTTACAGTCTCTTAAAGAGCAAGGAAAGCTGAAGAAGTTTTACCGAGCATTGTGCAGCCGTACCTTTGCAGCCTTCTATCCCTCGCAAATAACCAGCATTATCAATGAGGGGGCCTTCTTCCGTGTTTATAACTACTGCAACAACCGCTTCCAACTGAATTTGCCTAAAGATGGTGAATGGTCTCCATCAAAATGGTTCAAGCTTAATCTGGCCCTTAAAGAAACATTTCATCGTTACGTTAGTAACGAACCAGAAGATATTGAACTCAATATGTGCCTCTGGCATCTTTATGCATCTGAAATTGAAGAAGATAGTAATAGCTCAGAGAACATAGAATCTTCTATCTCAAGCGATGATGATCGCGGTGATGAACCGAACGACATCCTTCCTGCCAAAAACCTCATTCTCTACGGTCCACCGGGCACCGGAAAGACTTACAAAACCATCGAAATTGCCGTACGTGCTTGTGAGCCACAAGCCTATGCTCGCCTTGAAGGAAAAGAAAAAATCGAACGTCGTGCTGAGATTAAAAGCATGTATGACGCACTTATCGCCGAAAAACGTATACGCTTCATCACGTTCCATCAAAGTTTTGGCTACGAGGAGTTCATTGAGGGACTTAGAGCCGAAACCAGTGATGATGGCAATGTTCGCTATGATATAAAACCCGGTGTCTTTAAACAAATTTGCGAAGATGCTGCTTTCGGTAACGCGGGGGCGCAATTAGCGCTTGATGATGCTATAGAGAAGTTCAAAACGCAGTGTACGGAAAAAGACGTCATTGTTTTAAAGACGACCAACGGTAGTGATTTTAGAGTCACATACGCCAATAACAATACTTTTCGAGTATTTCCTTCGCAATCGAAAAATGAACAACTGGATAAAGGATATCCGGCATCGATTGAAAATATTCGTCGCCTTTATCAGGGGGAGAAAGAAAATATTTATAATATTTCCTATGTCCGCGGTATTCTTCAGTATTTGATCAAAGAATGGCATCTCCCAGAAACACCAGGAAAGCAACAGATAAAGAAAAAACAAAATTACGTCTTGATCATTGATGAAATTAATCGTGGCAATATTTCAAAAATATTTGGCGAGCTCATTACGTTGATTGAAACCTCAAAACGCGCAGGAGAAAGTGAAGCACTAAGCGTGAGCCTTCCTTACTCATCGCAGCCATTTTCAGTCCCTGGTAATCTTTACATCATAGGTACTATGAACACCGCGGATCGTTCGCTGACTGCCTTAGATACCGCCCTACGCCGCCGTTTCGAATTTCAACCTCTCATGCCTGACGTATCGCTTCTAAGCGATACATTCATCCATGGCGTTGATCTTAAAAAATTACTCACTACGCTGAATGCACGAATTCAGGCACTTTATGACAGCGAACACACTCTCGGACACGCTTTTTTTATGCCGGTTGTACAAGAGAAAGATAACCCAGCTGAAGCGCTTAAGAAATTAAAACGAGTGATGAAGAATAAAATACTCCCACTGCTGGAGGAGTATTTTTATAACGACTGGCAGAAAATTCGCCTGGTGCTTGGGGATAATCAAAAAAAAGAGGAATCGCTACATTTTGTTCGTTCAGTAGAAAATCAGAGCGATCTGGCAACGCTTTTCGGGCAAACCGCTCTTGATGATCTTCAGGAAGCCGGTATTAGCTATCAGTTATGCAAGGATGACGATCAGGTCTGGGATAATCCGTTGGCATATCAACAAATCTACGCTCCCAATACAACTACAACGGTACAAAGCTAATGGCTGGCAGTATCCACACCATTTTTGAGTATGGTTATCTTATCAGTGAAGAGGACCACGGAAAGTTGGCTGATGCTGAATCACTACCTGCAGCTTCGTTTCGCTGGTTAGAACAACGCTGCCTTAGAGATAAAGAAAGTGAGGAGGAACGTTTATTATCCCTACGTGCCATTGGCGGCGTCAAAGTGATACAGGTGAAAAATTATGTAGGTGTTATTGCCCTTCCTCAACAACGGCTTATCGAAATTTTGCCGAAAACTGGTAAGTTGCGAGATGACAAATCTCATGCCCGTCGGCGGTTGTTGATGATGCTTGAAACGCTTAATAGCTTTCGCCATATGGCAACTACAACAGCAAATATCATGACGTCAAGGATGACATTAATGGATATTTTCATCCAACAGTTTGTCACGAGCATGGAGACTATCGTTCGCAGGGGATTAAAATATGATTACTTGCGTCAACGGGACAACCTTCCATGGTTGAGAGGTAAACTGTTAACTAGCGAACAACTCAAAAAAAATAGCGTTCATCGCGATCGCTTCTATGTCGAATATGACGAGTATCGTATCGAGCGACCAGAAAACCGATTGTTAAAAACCGCCATTGATAAAGTTTACGGTTACACAACTAATCCATTGCTTCTGCAGGCTCTAAACCGCCTGCAGGAACTATTTGATACCATACCTAAAGTCGATAATGTTGATATCGCCTTCAGGCAGGTTCATCTGGATCGTCATATGCAGTATTACGAATCACCACTAAATTGGGCAAAGCTGATTCTGCAAGGCAACTCGCCGCATTGTATGCAAGGCCATGCAGAAGCCATATCTCTTTTGTTTCCAATGGAAGCGGTATTTGAAGCTTTTGTCACCGCCTGGCTACGCCAGTACTGTCATACTCACTGGCAGGTGAAGCCGCAATCAAAATCACATTATCTTGCTCAGTATGGCACCTCACCCATGTTTCAACTTCGACCAGATATCTGGCTTATCCCCCGCAACCGACCAGAGCAGTCATCCGTCATTTGCGACATGAAATGGAAGCTGATCGATACGAACAACAATAAGTTCAACCTTACACAGAGTGATTTGTATCAAATGCTGGCCTATGGTGTGAACCACATGCAGGGCTCAGGGGACATGCTTTTAATTTATCCACGCCATGAAGGATTCCTGGCCCCCCTCGAACACCCTTTTGAATTCAATCATTCAGGGGGAAAAACGCTACGCCTGTGGGTTGTGCCATTCGAAGCTGGAACCAGCCTGCAAACCTCAAGATTACTCATGCCAGCAAAGTTTAGCCTGACAGACTGCGGAACTTCACCGTTTTTACCGTTACAATAGCCAGCAAATTTTTCCAGAACGAGTTCATCATGGCCAAAGCACCAACCAAAAAAACCAAAGCAAAGAAAGGCTTTGAAGACACATTATGGGATACCGCGAACCAGCTTCGCGGCAGCGTAGAATCCTCCGAGTACAAGCACGTGGTGCTGAGCCTCGTGTTCCTCAAATTTATCAGCGATAAGTTTGAAGCCCGCCGTCAGAAAATGAAAGACGAAGGCCAGGGCGATTTCCTCGAAATGGAAGTCTTCTATCAGCAGGACAATATCTTCTATCTGCCGGAAGAGGCGCGCTGGTCGTTCATCAAGCAGCACGCCAAACAGGATGATATTGCCGTGCGCATTGATACCGCGCTCTCCACCATTGAGAAGCGCAACCCGACGCTGAAAGGCGCGCTGCCGGACAACTACTTCAGCCGTCAGAATCTGGAAACCAAGAAGCTGGCATCGCTTATCGATACCATCGATAACATCGAAACGCTGGCCCACGAAACCGACGTGGAAGCGCTGTCGAAAGAAGACCTGGTCGGTCGCGTGTATGAATACTTCCTCGGCAAGTTTGCCGCCACTGAGGGTAAAGGCGGCGGCGAGTTCTATACGCCAAAATGCGTGGTGACGCTGCTGACCGAAATGCTCGAACCGTTCGAGGGCAAAATCTATGACCCGTGCTGCGGCTCGGCAGGAATGTTTGTCCAGTCGGTGAAGTTTGTCGAAAGCCATCAGGGGAAAAGCCGTGATATCGCCCTGTACGGTCAGGAGCTGACGGCCACCACCTACAAGCTGGCGAAGATGAACCTTGCGATTCGTGGCCTTTCCGCTAACCTCGGCGAGCGCCCGGCGGATACCTTCTTCAGCGACCAACACCCGGACCTGAAAGCCGACTATATTCTGGCAAATCCGCCGTTTAACCTGAAAGACTGGCGCAACGATGCCGAGCTGACCAAAGACCCGCGCTTTGCCGGTTACCGCACGCCGCCGACCGGTAACGCCAACTACGGCTGGATTTTGCATATGCTTTCCAAGCTGTCGGCCAACGGTACCGCCGGTTTTGTGCTGGCGAACGGCTCGATGAGCTCCAACACCAGCGGCGAAGGTGAGATCCGCGCGCAGATGATCGAAAACGATCTGATCGACTGCATGATTGCCCTGCCCGGCCAGCTGTTCTTCACCACCCAGATCCCGGTGTGCCTGTGGTTTATGACCAAGTCGAAGGCCGCCGATCCGGCCAAGGGCTATCGCAACCGTCAGGGCGAAACGCTGTTTATCGATGCGCGTAACCTTGGCACCATGATCAACCGCACCATCAAAGAGCTGACGGCGGACGACATCGCCACCATCGCCGACACCTACCATGCCTGGCGCAGCACGCCAGAAGAGCTGGCCGAGCGCGTTAAGCGCGGCGACAGCAAGCTGGCGCAGTACGAAGACCAGGCCGGGTTCTGCAAGGTCGCGACTATTGCAGAGATGAAGGTGAACGACTATGTGCTGACGCCAGGCCGCTACGTCGGTGCCGCCGAGCAGGAAGACGACGGCGTAGCGTTTGAAACCAAAATGCGCGAGTTGTCGCAGACGTTGTTTGCGCAGATGAAGCAGGCGGAAGAACTGGATAACGCGGTTCGCCAGAACCTGGAGGCGCTGGGTTATGGGGAGTAAGTGGATAGAAGTATCGTTGGGAGAGATTTCTGAAAAAATCGGTGATGGAATTCACGGAACACCTGTTTATAACGATTCGGGTAACTACTATTTTATAAATGGAAGTAATTTATCTGATAACTCAATAAAAATAACCGACACAACTAAGCGAGTTGATCATGATGAATTTTTGAAACATCGTAAAGAATTAGGTGACAATACTGTCTTAGTCTCCATAAATGGAACCATCGGAAATACAGCGCTATATAATAATGAAAATATAATCTTAGGTAAAAGTGCTTGCTATATAAATCTAAAAGATAGCATTAGCAAATATTTTATACTCTATATACTTTCTGGTTACTTATTCCAAGAGTATATTCAAAGATGCTCAACCGGAAGTACAATCAAAAACGTATCGCTAAAAATGATGCGTGATTTCAGATTTCTAATGCCAGAATCGAAAGAGGATCAAGAGAAAGCTGTATATATAATACAAAAAGTTGATGAGCGAAAAAGATTAAGTAACGCTCAAAACCAAACCCTGGAACAAATGTCAAAAACCCTGTTCAAATCCTGGTTTGTGGATTTCGATCCGGTGATTGATAACGCGCTGGATACAGGAAACCCAATCCCGGAAGCGCTGCAATCTCGCGCCGAACTGCGTCAAAAAGCACGAAATAGCGCAGATTTCAAACCACTTCCGGCGGATCTTCGTGCATTGTTCCCGGCTGAATTTGAAGAAACGGAGATGGGTTGGGTACCAAAAGGTTGGTCCGTAACCGAGTTGGGGCAGCTTGTTACGGTTAAAAGAGGCGGTTCGCCAAGACCAATACATGATTTTTTACGAGCAGACGGTTTTCCTTGGGTAAAGATTAGCGATGCAACTGCTTCCAGCACAAGATTTTTAATGTCCACAAAAGAGTTCATTAAAAGTGAAGGTTTAAACAAAACTGTTTTTTTAAAGAAAGGAAGTCTAATCCTGTCTAATAGTGCTACCCCAGGGCTTCCCAAATTTCTTGATATAGAAGCATGCATACATGATGGTTGGTTATATTTCCCAGAGAAAGAAAAATTAACAGACGTATATTTGTACAATCTATTCCTAGAAATTAAAGAACAACTAATATCCCAAGGTAATGGTAGTGTCTTTACAAACCTTAAAACTGACATTTTAAAACAGTTTAAAATTACAGTTCCTGGAAAGGATATTATTTCGTACTTTGATAAACTAGGTACAGAGTTACATAAAAAAATATTAGATATAACGAAAAATACAGAGACTTTAACTGCCCTCCGCGACACCCTGCTCCCCAAACTTATCTCCGGCGAGCTGTCCCTGGAGGATCTCCCGGATTTAGTAACCCAAACCGAACCCGCTTAATGCATTTTGCCCCTGTTAAATCAGGGGCTTTCTGGTAAGGTTTTCTTTAGTTACAGGAACCCTTACCAGAAAACCAGCCAGGGCCGGAGCGAGATATGCCTCTCTCATTCAGTGAAGCGAAGTTAGAACAGGCGATAATTGAACTGCTACAGGATCAGGGCTACCAACATCTGATCGGCGATGATGTGCCGCGTTCAAGCCTCGATCAGGTGGTTATCGAAGACGATCTTCGTCACTACTTCGCCGCGCGCTACCAGGCCGACGGCATCACCGATGAAGAGATCCAGCGGCTGATTAAGCAGTTCACTACCCTGCCCGCCTCCGATCTTTACGAAAGCAATAAAACCTTCTGCGCCTGGCTGGCCAACGGTTTCCTGTTTAAACGCGACGATCGCCAGCAGAAAGATCTCTATATCGAACTGCTCGACACCCGGCATCTGCCCGCCGCACTACGTGAACTGTTCGATACCGAAGAGGTTCCGCTGCAACAGGCAGCAGAACCGTCGGCAAGCTATCTTATCCAGCCGCTGAACCGGGTGAAAATCGTCAATCAGCTGACCATCACCGGCAAAGAAAACCAGCCGCGTATCCCGGATGCCATTCTATATATCAACGGCCTGCCGCTGGTGGTCTTTGAGTTTAAAAGCGCGGTGCGCGAGCAGGAAGCCAATATTGGCGATGCGTATAAGCAGCTCTGCATCCGCTATCGCCGCGATATTCCGCAGCTGTTTGTCTATAACGCGCTGTGCATTATCAGCGACGGCGTCAATAACCGCATGGGCAACCTGTTTGCGCCGTACGAGTATTTCTACTCCTGGCGCAAAATCACCGGCAATGAAAACCGCGAGCAGGACGGCATCCCTTCCCTGCACTCGATGATTCAGGGGCTGTTTCATCCGGTCCGCCTGCTGGACGTGATCAAAAACTTTATCTGCTTCCCGGATAAAGCCAAACATGAAGTGAAAATTTGCTGCCGCTACCCGCAGTACTATGCGGCGCGCAAGCTGTACTACAGCATTGAACGGGCGCGTAAACCTTTCGGCGACGGCAAGGGCGGCACCTACTTTGGCGCGACCGGCTGCGGCAAGAGCTACACCATGCAGTTCTTAACCCGCCTGCTGATGAAAAGCGTCGAGTTCGCCAGCCCGACTATCGTGCTGATCACCGACCGCACCGACCTGGACGATCAGCTCTCGGCACAGATGTGCAATGCCAAAAACTATCTTGGCGACGACACCGTAGTGCCCGTCACCAGCCGCGACGATCTGCGGGAAAAACTGGCCGGTCGCAACAGCGGCGGCGTCTTCCTGACCACCATCCACAAATTTACCGAAGATACCGAACTGCTCTCCGGGCGCAGCAATATCATCTGTATTTCCGACGAAGCGCACCGCAGCCAGGTCAACCTCGATCAGAAAGTAATCGTCGATAAAGAGAGCGGCAGAGTGCGCAAAACTTACGGTTTCGCCAAATATTTGCACGACTCCCTGCCGCAGGCCACCTACGTTGGTTTTACCGGCACCCCTATCGACGCCACGATGGAAGTCTTTGGCAACATCGTCGACAGCTACACCATGACCGAATCCGTTCAGGATGAGATCACCGTGCGCATCGTATATGAAGGCCGCGCGGCGAAGGTCATCCTCGATGCTGGTAAGCTGGAAGAGGTGGAAAAGTACTACGATGAGTGCGCTAACGCCGGTACCAATGAATGGCAAATCGACGAAAGTAAAAAAGCCAGCGCCACCATGAACGCCATTCTCGGCGACGATGATCGCCTTGAAGCACTGGCGGAAGACTTTGCTAAACATTATGAAAAACGTGTCAACGAAGGCTCCACGGTGAAAGGCAAGGCGATGTTTGTCTGCGCCAGCCGCGAGATTGCCTGGGATTTCTATCGTCAGTTGAAAGACTTTCGTCCGGCATGGTTTGAGGTTAAGCAGGCCCCGGATGGGATTGAACTGACCGAGCAAGAGGCAAAAGAGCTGCCGCCGTCCGAAATGGTCAAGATGGTGATGACGCGCGGCAAAGATGATGACGCGAAACTGTACGACCTGCTGGGCAGTAAAGAGTATCGCAAAGAGCTGGATAAACAATTCAAAAACGCGAAGTCGAATTTCAAAATCGCCATCGTGGTGGACATGTGGTTGACCGGTTTTGATGTGCCGGAGCTGGACACCATTTATATCGATAAGCCGCTGCAAAAGCACAACCTGATCCAGACCATCTCCCGCGTTAACCGCAAGCTGGAAGGCAAAAGCAAAGGGCTGGTCGTCGACTATATCGGTATTAAGCGCCAGATGAACCAGGCGCTGGCGATGTATTCTCGTATCGATGCCGCTAACTTTGAAGATATTCAGCAATCGGTAATTGAGGTGAAAAATCATCTCGATCTGCTGGCGCAGGTTTTACACGATTTCGATAGCCGACCTTACTTCAGCGGAGAACTGCAGGCGCAGCTGGCGTGCCTGAATCAGGCGGCAGAGTTTGTTATGCGTACTCAGAAGACAGAGCGCCGCTTTATGGGGCTGGTGAAGCGCCTGAAAGCGGCCTATGACGTCTGCTGCGGCAGCGAAGCGCTTTCGCAGGCGGAGCGCGATCGTATCCATTTTTACCTCGCGGTACGTTCGATCGTCTTCAAGCTCACTAAAGGTGACGCGCCTGATGTGACGCAGATGAACGCCCGGGTGCGAGAGATGATTGCCGATGCGTTAAAGGCCGACGGCGTGGAAGAGCTGTTTTTCCTTGGCGACAAGAAAGCGGAGTCGATCGATATCTTTGATGAAGATTACCTGGCGCGCATTAATAAGATCAAACTCCCGGCAACCAAAATTCAGCTATTGCAAAAACTGCTGGAAAAAGCCATCAGCGACTTTAAAAAGATCAACCAGCTGCAGGGGATCAACTTCACCCGCCGTTTCCAGTCGATTATGGATAAATATAACGAACGCCGGGAAGATGATGTGCTCAATGGTGAGGAATTCGATTCCTTCAGTCAGGAGATGACCGATATTATCTACGATATTAAAACCGAAATGGGTACCTATGCCGAAATGGGGATTGATATCGAAGAGAAAGCTTTCTACGACATTCTGGCGCATATGCGCGATAAGTATCAGTTCACCTATGAAGACGACAAGATGCTGGCGCTGGCGAAAGAGATGAAGGCGGTGGTCGATAACACATCAAAGTACCCGGACTGGAGCAAACGTGATGATATTAAAGCCAAGCTGAAGGTGGAACTGATTCTGCTGCTGCACAAACATAAATTCCCACCGGTGGCGAATGATGATGTGTATATGGGCGTGCTGGCGCAAGCGGAGAATTTTAAACAGCATCATATTAACACGCTGTATTAATGTTATTGCCGGATGGCGCTTTGCTTATCCGGCCTATTTTATATTTCCTGGCAATTTAATTCCCTCGTTTATATTTCCAGTTCCGTCTTTATTATTGTCTATTTTTAGCTGGCTTTATTTTTATTTACTGGGTAGATTTACAGGTGTTATTTAACGCGAGCTGGTCGTGCGGCAACACGGCCAGCCCGCTAATCACAATCCCTATTAACAAGGAATAGAGACCATGACTACCCCGCATTCTATTGCAGAATTCACCGATCCAGAAGTCTCCCCGGAAAATAACCGTAAAGGCACCGTCAGTTACGCGAGCCGCTTTGAAGATCGCCAGCGTATCCCGGCGATTATCATGAAAGGCCAGTGGTTGGAAGCTGCCGGTTTTGCCACCGGTACTAAAATTGATATCAAAGTAATGGAAGGTTGCATCGTGATTACCGCGAAGCAGCCGGAGCCGGAACTGGTGGAGTCTCTGCGCCAGCTGCATAAGCTGTCGGCGCGTAAGCAGAAGCAGGTGCAGGCGTTAATCGGCGCGATCGCCGGGCAGAAACGTAAGCTGGCCTAAGCTAAATTCCCCGGCGGCGCTGCGCTGACCGGGGCTACGGGATTCCGGCCGTCTGCGGGCCGGTAGCCCGGACAGGCGCGGTCAAGCGCCGCCCCCGGGATTTCTCTTCTCACGGCACCTAAAACCACATAATGCGCTCATATCACCGCATATTTTAAATCATACTGCCGCACGCAGCAGCGTAATATGCTGGATAATAACCCCATAGCAGTAAACAATTAGAAAATAACCACTAAAGCCAAAATAACAAAAAGTTTTTTGCTAAATAACCAGCATATAAGAAAACCCCACCAATATATCTAACCGCCTGATTCACCAGCAAATATATACCATTTATTTTTGAAAAAACTGACCTGATTGCCTTCCTGTAATAATCCCGATAAATTCACTCACTCCCCCTGCGGGAAACTCTAAATATAAAAAACACAACAATATAACCGGGATGAATGTCATGAAAATAACCAAAGATCGGGTGGTCTACGCCATGTCGCGGGATAACGCTCCTGTCGCTACCGTCAGCAGCGGCAGTGAAGTGCTGTTCGAAACCTGCGACTGCTTCTCCGACCAAATCACCTCCGCCGATGCCGTGTTCAACGAGCTGGACTGGCAGCGCATCAACCCGGCGACCGGGCCGGTCTACGTCGAGGGTGCCGAGCCGGGCGATGCGCTCAAGATCACCATCAAGCGCATTACCCTGACGAGCAATCAGGCGGTGATGGTCACCGCGCCGCAGCTCGGAGTGATTGGCGACGAGCTTGATGCCCCGAAGGTCACTATCGTGCCCATTGAAAACGACCATGCCATACTGCCCGGCAACGTGCGCGTCCCGCTTAACCCGATGGTCGGCGTGATCGGCGTCGCGCCTGCCGGGGAAGCCATCTCCTGCGGCACGCCGGATAGCCACGGCGGCAATATGGACTGCAAAATGATTACCGCCGGCAGCACCCTGTGGCTGCCGGTCAACGTTCCCGGGGCGCTGTTCGGGCTGGGCGATTTACACGCCGCGATGGGCGATGGTGAAGTCTCGGTCTGCGGTCTGGAAATCCCTGGCGAAGTGCTGGTCGAACTGACTGTGGTTAAAAACCGCCGCCTGCCGCTGCCGATGCTCGAAAACAGCGAGACCCTGTTTACCCTCGCCTCGGCGCTGACCCTCGATGATGCCGCCGCCCTGGCCACCCGCAATATGGCGCATTTTATCGCCGACAATACCTCCCTGGCGCTGGCTGAAGCGATCAGTATTCTGAGCATCGCCGGCGACCTGCAAATTTGTCAGGTGGTCGATCCGCTGAAAACCTGCCGCTACGCGTTACCCAAATCGGTGGCGAAGCAGCTCTCCCTGAGCATCGAAGGGGAGCAGGCATGAGCGTTGAACAATTTGGCTATAAGCAGGAGCTGCATCGGGCGCTGACGTTCCGCGATCTGCTGGTCTACGGGATGATATTTATGGTGCCCATCGCGCCGTTTGGCGTCTTTGGCTACGTCTGGGACGGCGCGCAGGGCATGGTGGCGCTGGCCTATCTCATCGGCATGGTGGCGATGTTCTTTACCGCCATGAGCTACTGGTCGATGTCGCGCGCGTTCCCGGTCTCCGGTTCGGTATACGCCTATGCCCAACGAGGGATTCATCCCATTGTCGGCTTTTTTGCCGGCTGGCTGATCCTGCTGGACTATATTCTGGTGCCGTCGCTGCTCTATATCGTCAGCGCGGCGGCGCTGGCGCCCATGCTGCCGGGCGTGCCGGGCTGGCTGTGGATTGTCGGCTTTATCGCGATTAACAGCCTGATTAATCTGCGCGGCATTACCTTTACCGCACGCGCCAATAACACGATTCTGATCGCGGAGATCGTGGTGCTGTCGGTGTTCGTCGTCCTCGGGCTGATTGCGCTCTACTCCGGCGCCGGGGCGGGCCATCTGACCCTCGACCCGCTCTACAACGCCGATAAGTTCAGCCTGCCGCTGGTGATGGGCGCGGTCTCCATCGCCGTGCTCTCGTTCCTCGGCTTCGACGGGATCTCCACGCTGTCGGAGGAAACGAAAGGCGGCGTGGATACCGTGGGTAAGGCATCGCTGGGCGCGCTGATGCTGGTCGGTTCGCTGTTTATCCTGCAAACGTGGATTGCCGCCGATCTGGCGCAGGGGATGACGTTCAGCAGCCTCGATACCGCCTTCTACGATACCGCGAATCTGGCAGGCGGCGGCTGGCTGAAGTATGTCACCATGTGGTCGACGGTGATCTCCTGGGGGATTGCTAACGCCCTGGTGGCGCAGGCCGCCGTGTCGCGTATTCTGTTTGCGATGGCGCGCGACAAGCAGCTGCCGCAGCTGCTGGCGAAAGTGCACCCGCGGCTGAAAACGCCTTACGTCAGCACCCTGTTTGTGGCGCTGATTTCGCTGGCTTCCGGCCTCTGGTTCTACGGCGATATCGATAACCTCAGCCGGCTGGTGAACTTCGGCGCGCTGATGGGCTTCCTGGTGCTGCACATTGCCGTGATAAACCATTACATCATTCGTCAGAAATCGCGCAATCTGGTGGTACACCTGCTGTTCCCGGTGGTGGGCCTGTGCATTATCGGCTTTGTTATTTATGAAATGGACGCGCAGGCCAAGGTGCTGGGGCTGAGCTGGATGGCGGTTGGCGTGGTCTATTACCTGCTGATGCGCCTGGTGCTCAAGCGCAATGTGGAACTGAAGCTGGAAGGCTAACGCGATTTATCTCCCCGGCTTGCGCTACGCTTAGCCGGGCTACGGGTTCCCCATCGTCTGCGAGCCCGTAGCCCGGACAAGGCGCGTCAAGCGCCGCCTCCGGGGTAATCATGAGGCAGGCTATTTCTTGTTAAGATCGCGAATCATCGCTTCTCTTAAGATCGCATTCAGTCGCGTTTGATAACCTTTCCCGGGACGTTTAAGCCACTCCATAATATCGGCATCAATACGGACAGAAGCCTGAGTTTTTAGCGGTCGGTAAAATTTACCGCGTACGGCATCTGACCATTGTGCGTCGTCTGTGGCGGGAATATCGCTATAATCGATTTCATCATCCGTTTTGTTGGCCAGCGCTTTAAGCTCATCGTCTCGCTTAGCCGTAAGCGTATCCGGATTGTCACGTTTATGTTTAACCATGTTCATAACGATTTCTCTCTTTGCTGTCCGCCTTCCGGGCGCTGATAATACGAATGACCTCTGTTCCACTTTCAAAACGGACCGAATGCGCAACCATGATAACAATGACCCCATGAACGAGACCGATAGTTTGCCAGCGATATTCACCATTCTCATAACGATCCTGTCGGGAAAGATGCCGGGGATCGTCAAAGACGAGCACCGCTTCTTCAAACCGGATTCCATGTTTTCTTAGATTACTTCTTGCCTTGTTTGCATCCCATTCAAACTCCATTGGCATCATATTCATCCTGATTGTATATACAAAAAAGTATAGACAATTATCCAGGGATAATACTCTCAACGTTGGAAAAAACTTCACATTTTTAAAGCAGGAATTGTAAAAGATGTTCCCGGCTCGCGCTGCGCTTAGCCGGGCTACAGGTTCCCAGCCGTCTGCGGGCCGGTAGCCCGGACAAGGCGCGTCAAGCGCCGCCTCCGGGGAAACAACGCGCAATGCAGCCTCAGCTTTTCCCCGGCTCGCGCTGCGCTTAGCCGGGCTACGGGTTCCCGGCCGCCTGTTCGTCCTCGCCAAAAAACACCATACCTTTATAGGGCTTCGCCCGGCACGCCGCCAGGCGCTGGGCGAGATTGCCAACGTGCAGCTCCAGCTTGTGGCCGTCCGGGTCGAGGAAATAGTGCGACGCGCCTTCGCTTTTATTGGTTTTCCATACCGGGACGCCAGCCGCATTCAGCCGTCCGGCAAAAAGCGCGAAATCCGCCTCCGCAATGCTGAACGCGTAGTGGGTGTAGTCGCTCTCCTCCGGCGAAATAACGCGCCGCTGCGGGTCCAGCGACAGGCACAGCCAGAGGTCGCCGCAGGAGAAATACGCGCCGTTATCCCAGCGGGCGCGCAGCGTCATCCCCGGAAGCTGCTGATAAAACGCCACGCTCGGCGCCAGCTGGCTGACCGCCAGGGTCAGATGGTTTAATCCGCTTAACATGGCTTTTCCTCTAATGACGTTACGATTTGCTGGCGCAGCCACCGATGCGCCGGATCGCGGTGCCAGCGCTCGTGCCACAGCATCAGCATCTCAAACCCGGCGACCGCCAGCGGCGGTTCAACCACCGTCAGCCCCTCAGCTCCGCGCACCAGCCGCTCCGGCAGCACCGCCACCAGCTCGCTATTACGCAGCGTCTCCAGCATAAACAGGAAATGTGGCACGGAAAGGACAACCCGCCGCGCCAGCCCGAGATTCGTCAGCGCGCTATCGGTCGCGGCGCTGAATCCTCCGCCGTCCGGCGAGACAATCACCTGCTCCAGCTGGCAGAACTGCGCCAGGCTTAATGGCGACCGCAGCGCCGGATGCCCGGCCCTGCCCGCCAGCACGTAGCGTTCGCGGAACAACAAACGCTGATGCAGCCCGGGCGGCGCGCCGTCTCGCGTGTGAAAAAACAGATCCACTTCATCGCGATCCGCCTGCTGTACCAGCCGCGCGGGCTGTAGCTCAAACAGCGCCAGGCGGCTGGCCGGAGAGGCGATGCGCAGGGTACTGAGCACCGGCAGCAAAATCGCCGACGCCATATAGTCGGTCGCCGCCACCCGCCAGGTCTGCGCCGCCGTGGCCGGGTCGAAGGGCTGAACCGGCGCTACCGCCAGCTCCAGCGCCAGCAGCGCATCGCGCAGCGGCCCGCGCAGTTCATCGGCGCGGGCGGTGGACTGCATACCGCGCGGCCCCGGCAGCAGCAGCGGGTCAGCGAAAATCTCCCGCAGTCGCGCCAGCTGCACGCTGACCGACGGCTGCGACAGGTTGAGGCGCTGCGCCGCGCGGGTGACGTTATTTTCGCTGAGCAGAACGTTCAGCGTGCGCAGCAAATTGAGATCCAGCCCCTGGAGATTAATCATCGCTATACCTGTTATTGAAGCAATTCATTTCTACTATAGCGTCGCTGACTCTACTCTGCAGCTCTCCATTGCTCAGAGGTGATTTCAATGAAAATACTACTGGTTTACGCCCATCCTGAACCGCATTCGCTTAACGGCGCGCTGAAAGATTTTACCGTGCAGCATCTGCAAAACGCCGGTCATGACGTGCAGGTGTCCGATCTCTACGCCATGCGCTGGAAGGCGGGATTTGATGCCGATGACAGCAGCGCCCCGCCCGTCGGTGAAAGCTGGCGGGCAACGCGGGATTCGCAGTACGCCTTCGCTAACGGCACGCAAAGCGCGGATATCGTGGGCGAACAGGAGAAGCTGCTGTGGGCCGATACGGTGATTTTTCAGTTCCCGCTGTGGTGGTTTTCGCTGCCCGCCATCATGAAGGGCTGGATTGATCGGGTCTACGCTTACGGCTTTGCCTACGGCGTCGGCGAGCACAGCGAAACCCACTGGGGAGATCGCTACGGCGAAGGCACGTTCGCGGGGAAACGGGCGATGCTGGTCGTTACCGCCGGCGGATGGGCGGAGCACTACGCGCCGCGCGGAATTAACGGGTCTATCGACGACATCCTGTTCCCCATTCAGCACGGGATGCTGTTCTATCCCGGCTTTGAGGTGCTGCCGCCGGTGGTGTTCTACCGCACCGACAAACTCGATGAGCAGCGCGTCGCCGCGCTGCGCGAGGCGCTGGCCCGGCGGCTGGATACCCTCTCCGAAACGCCGCCCATTCCCTTCCGTCGGCAGAATCACGGCGACTATCTGATCCCCTCTCTGAACCTGCGTCCGGAGCTGGCGCCGGGAGAAAACGGCCTCGCTATCCACGTGAAGCCTGTGTGAATCTCGGTGGGTGATATTCGCGGCGCGGCGAATATCACCACAATTCATAAGGTGAACTGTGAGCCTCCACGCAATAACGTCATCCCGTCCCGCTGCGCCCCTTCGCATATTGATAGCGATCAAGAATAATCATACCGTCTGGTCGGTATGATTCGGGCCATGAATATGGAAGCCCAACATCGTAAAAAAGATCCCGTCCGCCTGCATAAGCAACTGCTGGAATCCGCCGCCACCATCGCCGGCCGGGACGGTATCGCCTCGCTGTCGCTGAACGCCGTCGCGCGCGAAGCGGGCGTCAGCAAAGGCGGTTTACTGCACCATTTCCCCAACAAGCAGGCGCTGATTTTCGCCCTCTTTGCCCGCCTGCTGGCGATTATGGAAGAGGCGATTGCAGAGCTTATGGCCGCGGATAACGTCTCTTATGGCCGCTTTACCCGCGCCTATCTGCGCTATCTGTCGGCGCCGGAACTCACGGATACCCAGGAGAGCCGCCAGCTGATGGTGCTGTCGCTGGCTATGCCGGATGAACCGGTGCTGCGAAAATGCTGGCGCGACTGGATGCTGGACCATCTGGCGAAGGGCGATGAACTGGACAATAGCCATACCGGTACGCTGGTGCGCTATGCGGCGGACGGCATCTGGCTATCGGAATTAACCGAGGGGCGCACCATGAGCCCCGGGCACCGGCAGTCGCTGGTCAGCGATCTGACGAAGATGACGCTTCCTGCGTGAAGCATGTTGAGGCCGCGATGCGCTATAACATCCATGGCCGTCTTATTTATGATGCAATGGACGGCACGCTAACGTTACCGGGAAGCGATGAGGCGGACAGCCAGCTGTCCATCACCGCCAACGCGCTGCTGTGGTTCTTCCTGCGCCACACCGAGGTGGTCAGCCGCGATGAGGTGCTTAAAAAAGTCTGGGATGACAACGGGTTAACCTCATCCAACAGCAATCTCAATCAGTACCTGAGCATGCTGCGCAAAACCTTCCGCCACTACGATATCGACAACATTATCGTCACCGTGTCGCGCGGACTGCTGCAGCTCAATCCGGATCTCACCATCGAGAGGCTCGACGCCAGCCCGGAGCCGGAGCCGCCGCCCGCGCCAGAAGCCGAGCCAGACCCTGCCGCGGTCCCGGAAGAACAAAAGACCGTTTCCAGCCGCCACGCGCGCGGTACCTGCTGGTATCTCGCCGGCGGCTGCCTGCTCACTATCGCCCTGCTGCTGGTGGTCTGCAGTTTTCTCGGCGGCAGCACATCGCACCCCATCACCCTGACGCAAATGCGCCACAGCCAGTGCGAGCTGCTGGCCAGCGATGAGATGCTGCGCTCCGTTGCCGGAACCGCCTACGGCAAGAATTTTGATGCCGTGCGCCAGCGCCTGAAGCTGGAATGCAAGCCCGGCGAACGCTTCGTCTTCTTCTATGGCGACCGGCTGGAAACCAACGGCCTGGGCCGGGTATTCCTCGCCCACTGCGCAATGCATGAAGATAACCCGTTCAGCTACTGCGATAACTATTTTTACTATTCATGGAAACCGCAATGAGACTCGCCCCGCGCCCCTTTTTCGCCCTCTCCAGCCTGGTATTTATTGCCGCCGCCGGGTTCTGCGCCTGGAAGCTGCTGCCGGTCGAAAACGGCGGGGTGATGAGCTGCTCGACCAAAGCGATTATGCGCTTTGAGAACATGGAGAAAGAGAACGTCAACGGCAATATCCATTTCAACTTTGCCGCCAACGGCAAAGGGTCGATGGTCGTCGAGGGCTACACCGATTCCGCCGCCGGCTGGCTTTATCTCCAGCGCTACGTCAAATTTAGCTACACCAGCAAACGCATCTCCACCACCGAGCGCCACTATCGCATCAGCAAGTGGGAATCCAGCGCCTCGTCCATCGATGAGTCGCCTGACGTGATCTTCGACTATTTTATGCGTGAAATGTCCGACAGCCACGATGGCCTGTTTCTCAACGCGCAGAAGCTCAATGAGAAAGCTATTCTTCTCAGTTCTATCAACTCCCCGCTCTACGTCTGCACGCTGAAGTCCGGCAGCAAGCTTGACTAAGCTCACACCCGCTTTTCCTTCCTCGCTTTCCCGTTAGTAAAACCGCACGTTTTGCATTTAGCCTGCCGAAGAAAACGCGATCCTCTCCACACTTCATATATCGTCAAATTACCCCCGATCTGCAATAAATTAGCAACTTATTAACATCAATCCGCCTCCGGCTAAATGGTGAAAAAAGCGCCACAATCGTCACTCAATCCGCCCCGCCATCGCAGCACAAATGCATAAATCAGCGCCTTAATTAACCTAAATCACAGAGCAAAAGACTAAAAATACCACGCTAGCAGATTTAAATTTCACTTCACTCGCCATTCCCTATAGTGAATCCCGAACGCCGCATCCGCGTCCTGACGCCGTTACGCGGTCGGTTTTCCGAATCACAAAACTGTTCTGGAGGAGAAACCATGGGTGATGCATTAGGGCTTATCGAAACCAAAGGTCTGGTGGCCTGCATTGAAGCCGCGGATGCGATGTGTAAAGCCGCCAACGTCGAGCTGATTAGCTATGAAAACATCGGCTCGGGGCTGGTGACCGTGATGGTGAAGGGCGACGTCGGCGCAGTGAAAGCGGCGGTGGATTCCGGCGTCGAATCCGCGCAGCGCATCGGTGAAGTGG